>DATLQW010000168.1:0-12179 GCA_035535035.1 Acetobacteraceae bacterium | reverse complement strand
AGGCCGCGCCGCGATGATCAGCCCAGGCACCGGGCGTCCTTGGTGAAATCTCCATAGCGCCTGTCCGCCGCCCAACGCCCCGCGTTCGTCCAACGGAGCTTCTGCGGCGGCTTCGCGCCGCAGAAGCTCTTCATTCGTTTTTTTTGGACAGGCCAAAATTCAGTCGTAACGGGGTAGGATCATTATCCGTGCCGGCTCCGGTCGGTCGCCCGTTCATGCGCGTACCGCGGCAACCATCCGGCAAATACGCCGCCGTTCCGTCAGTGCGCGGGTCGCTTCTCCACCTGTGCGAAGCGAAACAGAATTTCCGGATCGCGCAGCTTCTCGTTGCGATCGACCGGGGGATCGGCCGGGCAGGCCCCCGCATGCCCGACGATCCGGCCGCTGAACCGCACGACGTCGCCCGATCGCAGACTGACGACCCGAGCAAACACCGGCGACCCGGCGCGGATCAACGTTCCCGTGTCGTCCGGAAAAAACGCGGTCCGCACGACGAGATGCGGCCAGATGCCGATCATCAGGCTGGCGCCGTGTCCGGAGCTCGTCAGATACATCTGCGCGACCCGGCCTACCCAGTCGTCGGCAACGACCGGCAGGGCGCAAAGCCTCGCCTCGGTCCGCCGCAGTGCCGCCGCACGACCGTTGCGGGTGGCGGGTTCGGTGCGTAGCGCGTGCAGTTCGTCGGCAGCCGCGATGAAGGCGGTTTCGTCCGGCGGAAGGGTCGGGAGCGTCCACCTCCAGTAAAGCCTTTGAAAAGCGTCGCTGCTCTCGACCACGTGGTATCCGCCAAACAGGACCGCCACCGCCAGCAGCGTGATGAACCTCCACCGCCTGAAATACGCGATCCATGCCAACAGGAGCAAAGGACCCAGTATCGCAGCCATGATTTCCAGGGAAAGCATCATCGATGGCCGAAATCGTTCCTGCGTTGCGCTTCAGGCGGCCGGCGCGCCGATGCCCGGTCCGGCCGCCGGAGCACGACGATCCCACGGCAGGAAGCGCCGGCCCGCGCGACGAACCGGCGCGCCACGCGGCGGCGGCAACGCCCGCCGGCGGCCGCAACAGCCCGGATCGATCCGCGGACCGCCGAGGCCGCAAATGCCCGGGTTCGCACGCTGCGGTTGCGGCCCGCCCAGCCCGTCCTATGACGCTACCAGCACGCGCAGCCGTCGCACGGCCTCACGCACCAGCGGATCGAGCGAAACGCCGCGATCGTCGCAATGCTCCAGGATCGTGCGCCGCATCCGCGGGTCCCAGAATTGCCGCAAGTGGCCGGCGATCGACTCCACCGCCTGGTCGTGCTTCTGGTGGGCGAAGAACTTGCCGATCTGGTTCGCCATGTAGGCGAGCTTCTCAGGCGACATGCTGCACCTTCCGTGTGGCGACCGCGTCAACCACCCCTGGGGCGATGCGCGCCCCATGGGTGAACACCTCGAACTCATCGCCGCGCGCGATGCCGATCAGTGTGATGCCGGCAGTTTCCGCTAGGCGCAGCGCCAGCGCCGTCGGCGCCGACACCGCGACCACCACCGGCGCCCCGATCGTCGCCGCCTTCTGCACCAGCTCGACGGAGATGCGACTCGACAGCAGCAGCAGCCCGTCGTCCGCGGCCACCCCCGCGCGCGCCAGCGCACCGGCGAGTTTGTCCAGCGCGTTGTGCCGCCCGACATCCTCGCGCAACGCGACCATGCCGCGCTGCGGATGCCAGAAGGCGGCGGCATGCACCGCGCGGGTCTGGCGGTTGAGCCGCTGGCCGGCCGGCATCGCCGCCATGGCCGCGATCACGTCGGCCGGCGTGAAACCGGGATCGGCGGTGACGCGCGGCGGCTGGCGGATGGCGTCGGCCAGGCTTTGCAGGCCGCACAGGCCGCAGCCGCTCGGGCCGGCGAGGCGGCGCTGGCGCACGGTCAGCGCGTCGATGCGGTCCGGTGGCAGCCACAGGCGCAACTCGATGCCCTCGTCGGCGCGAACGATCTCGATTTCGTTGATCTCGCCGGCGTGGCGGATGATGCCTTCGGTCAGGCTGAAGCCCAGGGCGAAGTCGTCCAGGTCGGCCGGCGTCGCCAGCATCACCGCATGCGTGGTGCGGTTATAGGTCAGCGCGACCGGGGTTTCCTCCGGGATGCTGCGCGGACCGTCGGCGGCAACGGCGCCGCGCCACGCGGTGCGCATGACGGTACGGGCGGCGTTCATTGCCCCAGGCCTCTCCCGGCGCGCGGGCGAGGTGTCCTGCACGGTCACTCTGCCGCCACCGCGGCGATGCGCCGGCTCGCTTCGGTCACCTCGCGATACGCTTCCTGCCACTCGCTCGGCCCGTTGGATGGCGAGATCTGCACTGCGGTCACCTTGTATTCCGGACAGTTCGTCGCCCAGTCGGAATAGTCGGTGGTCACCACGTTGGCCTGCGTCGCGGGGTGGTGGAACGTCGTGTACACCACGCCGGGCGCCACCCGGTCCGTCACCTGGGCGCGCAACGTGGTTTCGCCGGTGCGGCTGGCCACCCGCACCCAGTCGCCGTCGCGCACGCCGCGTTGCTCGGCGTCGTGCGGGTGGATCTCCAGCAGGTCCTCCGGATGCCACACCACGTTCTCGGTGCGCCGCGTCTGCGCGCCGACATTGTACTGCGACAGGATGCGCCCAGTGGTCAGCAACAGGGGAAACCGCGGGCCGGTCTTCTCGTCGGTTGGCACGTATTCGGTGATGCAGAAATTGCCCTTGCCGCGCACGAAGCCGTTCATGTGCATGGTCGGCGTCCCTTGCGGGGCGGCGTCGTTGCACGGCCACTGCACCGAACCTGCCGCCAGCTTCGCATAGGTGACGCCGGCGAAGGTCGGCGTCGTGCGGGCGATCTCGTCCATGATCTGCGACGGGTGCGTGTAGTGCCACGCCAGACCCATGGCGCGGGCGATTTCCTGCGTCACTTCCCAGTCGGCCAGGCCGGCGCGCGGCGTCATCACCTTGCGCACCAGATTGATGCGCCGTTCGGCGTTGATAAACGTGCCGTCCTTCTCCAGGAAGGTCGAACCCGGCAGGAAGACGTGCGCGTAGTTCGCCGTTTCGTTCAGGAACAGGTCGTGCACCACGACAAATTCCATCGCCTTCAGGCCGGCGGTCATGTGGTGCGTGTCGGGGTCGGACTGCACGATGTCCTCGCCCTGGATGTAGATGCCGCGGAACGAGCCATCCAGCGCCGCGTCGATCATGTTGGGAATGCGCAGTCCCGGCTCGGGATCTAGCGTCACGCCCCACTCCTGCTCATAGATCGCGCGCACCGCCGGGATGGAGATGTGCCGGTAGCCGGGCAGCTCGTGCGGGAAGCTGCCCATGTCGCAGCTGCCCTGGACGTTGTTCTGCCCGCGCAGCGGGTTCACCCCGACGCCGGGCCGGCCGATGTTGCCGGTCACCATCGCGAGATTCGCCAGCGCCATCACCGCGGTGGTGCCCTGGCTGTGCTCGGTCACGCCCAGCCCGTAATAGATCGCGCCGTTGCGCGCCGAGGCGTACAGCCGGGCGGCGGCGCGGATGTCGGCCGCCGGCACGCCGCTCAGTTTCGCCACTGCCTCCGGGCTGTTGCGCGGCTCCGCGACGAACGCCGCCCAGTCGGCGAACGCCTCCGGGTCGCAGCGTTCGCGCACGAAGGCCTGGTTCACCAGGCCCTCGGTGACGATCACGTGCGCCAGCGCGGTCAGCACCGCGACATTGGTGCCGGGTTGCAGCGGCAGGTGGTAGCTCGCCTCGACATGCGGCATGCGCACCATGTCGATGCGGCGGGGATCGACCACGATCAGCTTCGCCCCCTCGCGCAGCCGCTTCTTCATCCGCGAGGCGAACACCGGATGCCCGTCGGTCGGATTCGCCCCAACCAGCAGCATGACGTCCGCTTGCTCCACCGAATCGAAATTCTGCGTCCCGGCCGAAGTGCCGAACGTCTTGCTGAGGCCGTAGCCGGTCGGCGAATGGCAGACCCGCGCGCAGGTGTCGGTGTTGTTGTTGCCGAACACCTGGCGCGCCAGCTTCTGCACCAGGTAGGTTTCCTCGTCGGTGCAGCGCGAGGAGGTGATGACGCCAATGGAGTCCTTCCCGTGCTGCGCCTGGATGCGGCGGAATTCCGCCGCGACGTGCGCGAACGCCGCGTCCCAGCTCACTTCGCGCCAGGGATCGGTGATCTTGTCGCGCAGCATCGGCTTCAGGATGCGGTCCTGGTGGTTGGCATAGCCCCAGGCGAAGCGGCCCTTCACGCAGGAATGCCCGTGATTGGCCTGACCGTCCTTCCAGGGCGTCATGCGCACCACGGTCTCGCCCTGCATCTCCGCCTTGAAGTTGCAGCCGACGCCGCAATACGCGCAGGTGGTCACCACGGAATGCTCGGGCTGGCCGAGCTCTACCACCGATTTTTCGATCAGCGAGCCGGTGGGGCAGGCCTGCACGCAGGCGCCGCAGGACACGCACTCGCTGGTCAGGAACGGCTCGTCCATGCCGGCGACGATCTTCGACTCGAAACCGCGGCCCTCGACGGTGAGCGCGAAGGTGCCCTGCACCTCCTCGCAGGCGCGCACGCAGCGCGAACAGACGATGCATTTCGCGGGGTCGAACTGGAAATACGGGTTAGAGCCATCGACGATGGCGTTGAGGTGGTTGGTGCCGGAGGGGCCGTAGCGGATCTCGCGCACGCCGACCTGGCCGGCGACTTCGTGGAACTCGCAATTGCCGGCGACCGGCGAGGTCAACGTGTTGGCCGGATGGTCGGAGAGATACAGCTCCATGACGCCGCGGCGGAGGCGACGCAGGCGATCGGTGCTGGTGGAGACCTTTATGCCCGGCGCGACCGGCGTGGTGCAGGATGCCGGGGTGCCGTTGCGGCCGTCGATCTCGACCAGGCAGACGCGGCAGGAGCCGAACGAATTCAGCGTGTCGGTGGCGCAGAGTTTCGGAATCTTCACCCCCGCTTCCATGGCGGCGCGCAGGATCGAGGTGCCCTCCGGCACGGTGACCTCCTGGCCGTCGATGGTCAGCGTGACCTGATTGGTCGATGCGCTGGCGGGCGTGCCGTAGTCAGTTTCCTGGATCAGGGGCATGCAGGCCTCCTTTCGAATGTGTCAGTCGATGAGTTGGAGTCGCCCCTCGATGAGGTATTCCCATATCTCGCCACAGTCGACCTTTCGTCGAGTCGGCGTGTCATTTTCTATAGCCGGTACTTCGACGGCGAGGCCCCCACCGCCGGACCAGTAGTGCTTCCAGATTCCGGAGCGCTCATCTTCGGACCAGCTCGCCCCTGCATATACGCTGCGCATGAGCGAAACGACCTCCATGTTTACACGACGGACCCGCGTTAGCGGCCCATCACGCAAGAGCCTGAACTTCCGAACCTCATTCAAGTCCCATTTATATATCTGGGACGCTTTCTGGCAGTCCTCTTGGTGCCCAAAGGCAAACGTCGCAGAGAAGCGGGATGGGCTTGTCGCAAAGTGCTGATAGCGAATGCATTCGGCGTCATATTCCAGCCGATAGTTGGCCGATACGTTCATCGTGAACCTGGAGATAAGTCCGCTCGACAGACCTTGGTTTGGGACAAAAGGAGCATAACTAGCCGTACCGTTGAGGTATGACTCCCGGAATTTCGGACAGGTTGTTGCTGCTGCAAAGCCCGCTGACGTCATCCGTTTCGTGAAACGAAGGTTGTGCCAACACATATAGTCGGCGGTATTTGCAAACACATAGAAGATGCCATCCTCCGGCTCCGCCGGGAGGCCTTCGTTTCCGTCCCTTACCGCCTCGATGTCAATCATTCCGCAGCCACCTTCTGCAACGCGCGAAAATCCTCGGGGAAATGCGTCAGCGCGCTCATCACCGGGTATGGAATGAAGCCGCCCAGCGCGCAGAGCGAGCCGAATTTCATGGTGTGGCAAAGGTCCCGCAGCAATTCGAGATTCGCATCCACCCGGTCGCCGGCCATGATGCGATCGATCACCTCCATGCCGCGCACCGAGCCGATGCGGCACGGCGTACACTTGCCGCAGGATTCCGCGGCGCAGAACTCCATGGCGAAGCGGGCCTGGCGGGCCAGATCGACGGTGTCGTCGAACACCACCACGCCGCCATGGCCGATCAGCCCGTCGCGCGCGGCGAACGCCTCGTAGTCGAATTTCGTATCGAACAGCGCCGGGGGAAAATACGCGCCGAGCGGCCCGCCGACCTGCACCGCGCGCACCGGCCGGCCACTGCGCGTGCCGCCGCCGATGTCGTTGACCAGCTCGCCCAGGGTCAGGCCGAACCCGGCCTCGAACAGCCCGGCATAGCGCAGATTGCCGGCAAGCTGGATCGGCATGGTGCCGCGCGAGCGGCCAAAGCCGATCGCCTGGTATGCCTCCGCCCCCGCCGACAGGACGAACGGCACGCTGGCGAGGGTAATGACGTTGTTCACCACGGTCGGCCGCCCGAACAACCCCTTATGCGCCGGCAGGGGCGGCTTGGCCCGCACCTGGCCGCGTTTGCCCTCCAGGCTGTCCAGCAGCGAGGTTTCTTCCCCGCATACATAGGCCCCGGCGCCGACGCGCTGCTCGATGTCGAACGCGTAGCCGGAGTTGAGCAACTTCGCGCCCAGCAGCCCCTCGCCACGGGCGATCGCCAGCGCGGCGTCGAAGGTGGCGACGGCGTGCGGGTATTCGGACCTGGTATAGACGAAGCCCTTGGTCGCACCGGCGGCGATGCCGGCGATCGCCATGCCTTCGATCAGCGAGAACGGATCGCCTTCCATCAGCATGCGGTCGGCATAGGTGCCGGAATCGCCCTCGTCGGCGTTGCAGACGATGTATTTTTGTCCGCCGCCGGCCTCGGCGGTGGTCTTCCACTTGACGCCGGTGGGGAAGCCGGCGCCGCCGCGGCCGCGCAGGCCGGACTTCGTCACCTCCTCGACGATCCGCACCGGACCGAGTTCCAGCGCGCGGCGCAGGCCCTGCAATCCGCCATGCGCGCGGTAGTCGTCCAGCGACAGCGGGTCGGTGATGCCGCAGCGGGCGAAGGTGAAGCGCGTCTGGCGGGCGAGGAACGGCAGTTCCTCCGGCCGGCCCAGCCGCAACGGATGCGCGGCGCCTTGCAGCATGCCCGCGGCCAGCAGCCCTGGCACGTCGCTTGCGGCCACCGGACCGTAAGCGATGCGGCCCTCCGGCGTCTCCACCTCGACCATAGGCTCCAGCCAGAACAGGCCGCGCGAGCCAGTGCGCACGACCGCCGCACGCCCCACCAACGCCGCCGCCACGGCATCGGCGCCCAGCGCCAGGGCGGCGGCATCGCGCGGGACGAAGATCCGGGTCATGCCACGGCGTCCAGCTCGGCCTCGATCCGTGCCGGATCAAGCCGTCCCAGCGGCCGGCCATCCAGCAGCGCCGAGGGCCCGACGGCGCACAACCCCAGGCAGAACACGGGCTCCAGGGTCACCGCGCCATCATGCGTGGTGCCGTGCCAGTCCACGTCCAGCCGCCGGCGCAGATGCGCGGCCAGCGCGTCGGCGCCGAGCGATTGGCACGCCTCGGCGCGGCACAGCTTCAGCACGTGGCGTCCCGGCGGGTGCGCGCGGAACTCGTGATAGAAGCTGACGATCCCATGCACCTCGGCGCGGGTCAGGTTCAGCGCCTCGGCAATCATCGGCACCACCGCGACGGGGACGCAGCCGAACGCGGCCTGCACCGCGTGCAGCATGGGCATCGCCGCGCCGTCCTGGCCGATATGGGCGGCGATGATCTCGGCGCCGCGCGTTTCGCTCCATGGCTCGTAGTCCGCCACCCTGGCTCCTCCGGATTGCCACTCACGGCCTTATTTGACCTGGCCGTCCGCGCAGGGACGGTGCGGGGGTTGATGGCCGGATCACGTCAGGCCATGACGTGCAATTCCAATAAGAAGGGCGCCCCAGGGCAAATGCAAGAAAGCCGGGCCACACCCCCGATAGAAAAAATCTATTGTCCGCCGCCCCTCGCCTGCCCCAGCCGGTGGGCCTCGGTCACCAGCGCCGCGGTCAGCGGGGTCAACGGCTCGCGCTGCGGATAGACCAGCCCGATCATCGGCGGATCGGTGTCGTCGATCGGCACCGATCGGATCTGCTGCGTCAACCCCATCGTCTCGGCCAGCACCGCCGGCATCACGCTGGCCCAGCGCCCGGTGCGCACATGCGAAAACAGCACGACCATCGAGTTCGACTGCAGCGTCGGCGCCGGCTCCACCCCCGCATCGCGCAGCCGCCGGTCGATGATGCGGCGGTTCTGCATGTCGGGGGTGAGCAAACACAGCGGGATACTGCCAACTTCCGCCCAGCTCACCTGGGCACGCCGGCCCAGTGGCGCCTCTGCCGAAATCAGCAAATGATAGCGCTCCTGGTACAGCGGTACGAACCGCGCTCGCCCGAGCGGCTCGTTATAGACGTAGGTCACGCCCGCATCGACTTCGAGGTTGTCGAGTTGCGTCAGCACGTCGATCGAATTGCGCGAGACTACGGTGAACACCACGTCCGGGTGCCGCTCGCGCAGCGGCGTGGTGAGTTCCGCGATGATCGGCAGCGCGGTGGGCACCGCAGCGAGGCGCAAATGGCCGGCCAGCCCGTGCTTCAGCGCGCGAATCTCCTGATGCATCGCGCGCGCGTCGCCGACGATGCGTCGCGCCCAGTCCAGCACGCGCTGCCCCTCCGGCGTAAAGCCGAGGAACCGCGACCGCCGGTGCACCAGCAACAGGCCGAAACTTTCCTCAAGCTGCTTCAGTCCGGCCGACAGCGTCGGCTGGGTTATCCCGCAAGCCTCCGCCGCGCGCCCAAAATGCTGCTCTCGCGCCAGGGCCAGCAGCATTTCCAGCTTGTCGATCATGTGGACCGGGCGTCCCCAGGCTGGTCGCGTCGCCTGTCAGCCGCGCGCTGGCGAGGGCCCGGGCCACGGCCCGGTTCCCGCTGTCGCGGGGATGACCGAAGACACCGGCCCGTCATCAAGGATTCTGCTCATGCGCCCGTTGTAGCACAGGCCGGGGTTTGGTGGCCGCCGGAATGCGCGTCGCCAGCAGCGCAGCCCCGGCGTCCGCCTGCAACTTGCGTCACGCCGGCGGCACGGCACCGTCGGGCAGCACCGAGCGGAGCAACGTCTCCAGTTCCTCCCGCCGGAACGGTTTGCGCAACACCGCAAGCTGCTCCGCGCCATGAAATGCGGCGACGCCCTGGGCCAACCGCAGATAGGCGTCGCCATAGCCGGACATCACAATGAATGTTGCCGGAATGCCGGCGAGCAGCATCTCGTCCAGCAGGTCGATGCCGTCCTTCTCCGGCATGACCATGTCGAGGAGCACTACGTCCGGGGCAAAACTGACGAAGGCATCCGTGGCCTTCAACGGTTCCCGGACCGCCATCGTTTCCAGCCCCAGGCCGGCGGCGACACGCGTGACGACGGCGTTGATGCCGGCCTGGTCGTCAACCACAAGCAGCTTCTGGGTCATAGCCGGCCTCTCGGCGCTCGGGACTCGATGTCCGTGATCTGCACAAGATTGTCCCGCGCCGGCATTCCCGACACATGCCGGCCCGGCAGGCGCGAACTATAATCGTAACGACGCGGCGCCTCGCCTGTCACGGCGCGGGGTTCCGCATCCGAATAATCGCGCAAAAAACGGCCATGTCAACAAGTTGTGATCGCCCGTCGATGCCGCAGGGGAACCGCTGATCCCGGTCCAGCCGCCGCGCCCACGGCGCCGATCACCGGATGGAACACCGCCGGGCGAGAGTCTGCCGCCGGCTCCAAATCACGAGATCCGGTTCGTGGCGGCTGTCCATCCTCGCGCCATGCCGCCGTCGCGTACCCGGCGGGACAGGTTCAGTCGCCGACCTCGATCACCGCATCAACCGCGAATGCGCCGTGTCCTTCCGGCATCGCGAACACCGGGTTCAGGTCGATCGCCTGCAGCCGCGGTCCCGCCGCGATCGCGAAGGCCGACAGCCGCGCCAGCATCTGCGCCAGCGCGTGGATATCCACCGGCGGCCGGCCACGCGCGCCGAGCAACAGCGGCGCACCCTTGATCGAGCGGATCATCGATTCCGCCACATCGGCACCGAACGGACAGCGGCGGAACACCACATCCTTCATCACTTCGACGAAGATGCCGCCCAGGCCGAACATGGCGATCGGGCCAAACACCGGGTCACGGTGGATGCCCAGGATGCATTCCACGCCGCCCTGCAATTGTTTCGCCACCAGCACGCCCTCGATGCGTGCGTCGGGCGCGGCACGCTTTGCCCGTGCCAGCAGCAGATCGTAGCCGTCGCGCACCGCGGCATCGTCCGACACTCCGAGCAGTACGCCGCCGATTTCCGATTTGTGTAGGATGTCGGGGGAAAGAATCTTCATCACCACGGGGAACCCGAACAGTTCCGCCGCCGCCACCGCTTCCACCGCGCCGGCGCAGGCCTGTTCCGGCGCCGACGTTATTCCGGCCGATGCCAACAGCAGCTTCGCCTCGGCTTCCGAAGGTGTCGCATCGGGCAGCGTCACCGCATGCACCACCGGCGGCGCGAGCCCGGGAGGCGCGGCGAAGGCGGCGCCGAAGCGGCCCATCGCATCGATCGCGATCACCGCGCGCGTCGGGTCCTCGTGGCAGACCCAGCCCTCCTCCTCCAGCTCCGCCAATCGGTCGCGCGGCGCGATGATCGACAGCACGTAGAGCCGGCCGGGATATTTCATCCGCGCCAGGTTCAATTGCTCGCGGATCATCGGCCAGCGGCGCGACGAGGCGGTCATGCTGAAAAAACCCAGAACGGAGGAATAACCGCCGTCGCGCAGCACGGCCTCGGCGAACTTGTTGACCAGCGTGACGTCGTTGCCGACCTGCGCCGTGGCATCCACCGGATTGCGCGGCGCGCAGAACGGCACCAGCTCGCGCAAGTACTTTTGTGCCTGCGCCGGCATCTCCGGCATCGCCAGGCCGGCATCGGTCGCCACGTCGCTGATCAGCACGCCGGCCCCGCCGGACACGGTGATCACGCCGAGCGTGTTCTTCACCGGATAGATTTTCCGGGTCGCGGTATGCGCGATGTCCAGCATCTCTTCCGAATTGCGCGCGCGCATGACGCCGAATTCGCGCATCACCGCCTCGGTCACCGCGTCGTCGCCGGCGATCGACGCGGTGTGCGACTTGGCCGCCTTGCCGCCCAGCTCGCTGCGTCCGACCTTCTGCATGATCACCGGCTTGCGCGCGGCCTTCGCGGTTTCCAGCGCGGCGATCAGGTTCGGCGCCTCGCGGATGCCCTCCAGGTAGGTGGCGATCACGTCGATGTCGGGGTTTTCCGCCAGCCAGCCGATGCACTCGCCCACCGTCACGTCGGCCTCGTTGCCGGTCATGATGCACAGCGACGCGCCGATGCCGCGATTGCGCGCCAGCGTATAGAGATGCGTGCCGTAGGCGCCGGACTGCGACGCGATGCCGATGCGCCCCAGCACCGGCCAGCCGGAATCGAACGACGAGGAGAACGTGGCGTAGTACGACGTGCGGGCATCGAAAACGCCGAGGCAGTTCGGCCCGAGGATGCGCATGCCGTGGGCCCGCGCGATGCCGACCATGCGCTGCTGGGTGGCCTCGCCCGCTTCGTCCACTTCCGCGAAGCCGGCGGTGAACATCAGCGCCGCCTTGGTGCCGCGCTTCGCCAGGTCTTCCACCGCTTGCACCGCGATCTCGGCGGAGACGGCGACGATCGCCACGTCCGGGGTTTCCGGCAGCGCGGCGACCGAGGGATAGGCTTGCAGCCCCTGCACCTCGGTGCGGTTGGGATTCACCGGGTAGATGCCGCCGTTGAAGCCCTGCGACTTCAGGTAGGCGATCGGCCGGCCGCCGATGCGCGTCGGGTCGGACGAGGCGCCGAGCACGGCGATCGACCGCGGCGACAACAATGGTGTGAGACCGGAAAAGCGCGAGACTGCGTCGGGCATGGCGGCGGACATTCCCCCTGGCTGCGAAACGGCTTCTGCCGGTTCTGCGAAGCGCCAGTGTGACCGGGTGAAGTGCCGGCGTAAACCTCTCGCCCTCGATTGTTACCCCCAAGTAGGAATGTCCCCTTTGCCCCAAGTTAAAATGTCCCCTTCCGCGCTACGGCGGGTTGGGGGCGATGATGGCGGCCGAGGGTCTGTGGATGAGCATCGAGGAGCGGGAACGCTCGCATCTGGTCCGCC
>DATLQW010000167.1:0-39347 GCA_035535035.1 Acetobacteraceae bacterium | reverse complement strand
CCGAGAACGTCCGTGAAACGCATCCGGCGTATCCCTTCGTGAATCCGTGCCCGGTCCATGCAAACCCCCATTCGTTGGGGGCCAAAGGACCGGACACTTCACGAGCTACAAAACCCGGACAGATCACGAGCTAGCCACACGCCAGTCTGGACTGGTTGACGTGGTAGCCACAGCAATAGATGCTGCGGCGTTCGCAGGTTTCCATGATGACCTTGGGGCTGTCCACGTGGCAGGTCAGCACGTCCATGCCCTGGTCGATCAGGCTGTTGGCGGCTTCCGCTTCCTTGACCGGCATCGACCAGTCGCCGGTGAAGATCACCGTGACGGTGATGTCCGGATGGACGGTACGGGCGCCAAGCAGGAAGCTGTTGATGTTCTGCAGCACCTGCGGGATCGGCTTGGCGGCGACGAACCCGAGCTTCTTGCTCTTGGTGGTATGCCCTGCGGCGATGCCGTTGAGGTACTGGCACATGCCGATATAGCCGAAATAGGAGCCGGCGTTCATCGGGTCCTTGTCGGTCCACAGGCCGCCGCAGTGGCGAAACTCGATCTTCGGGTATTTCTTCGCCATGCGCAGCACGTACGGGTCGAAATAGCCGAAGCTGGTGGGGAACAGCAGGGTGGCGCCGTCGAGCTGGATCATGCTCTCCATGGTCTTCTGGACGTCGTCCGTTTCCGGCACCTTCTCCTGCTCGACGATCTTCAGGCCGGGGGTCTTCTTCAGCATCGCGGCGGCTTCGGCATGCGACTGGTTGTAGCCGTAATCGTCCTTCGCTCCGACATAGATGAAGCCGACGACGAGTTCCTTGGCTTCAGCGGAACGCAGCGGCAGGCCGACGCCCGCGGCAAGACTGCCGACCCCAAGTCCCAGGCCTTCGAGGATGGAGCGGCGCGACAGGCCCGGATTGCGCGGCATGCATTGGACTCCGTTTTTTTGCTGCCGGCGATGCGCCGGCATGGTTTTGGTGCGGCACACGCGCCACCACGCGCCCGGTTGTGGGCGCCGATGGGTGTGTGGCCGTGATGTGATAGCAATCGACATGCCAGACGCCGCGGCGCCGGGGTCTGCGCGCTCTTCGGGCGTCGGGTGGTTGCCGGCGGCCATGGAAGCCCAAATTATATGCTGATTGGTCAAATATTGGTGTGATTGTGGTCACAATTCCGTCACCGAAGAACCTATTTGCCATCCATCTGGACATAGCGGCAACCGGGCAACGCAACATGCCGCCGGGCGTTCTCCCGCCCGCGTCGGCTAATGGCGCTTTTCCGGGCACGACATAGCGGCGGCGGCGTCGATCGGCCCGCCGGCGCGGAAGCCTGTTGCAACTCTGCCACGATCGCCCCTCCTGCTCATCTTCGCCCGCTCCATTCAACGCAGGATTGCAACGTGTGGCACGTCGATTGCTGCGCAACATTTTTGCAATACCAACCGTCACCGGGGAGCTCGGCGCACCTGCGATCGAGGCTGGCCCACCGCGTCAACCCGGATGATGGAGCGCAGACCAGGGGCGAAGTCACGGAAATCGGCAGGCAATGCTGCGGGGTACAACAACAAAAGGATCAGACATGAAGCTGAGACACTTGCTGTTCGCGGCGGCCCTGGCGATCACTGCCACCCAGGCCCGGGCGCAGAACTTCAGCGATACCTCGATCGGTATCCGCGATGGCCTGACCGTGGCGAACCCCGGGGGGAACCCCGGCGACGAGAAGGGATCGCGGAACGTCAACAAGGTTATCGTCAACCTCCAGCACTTCGACGTTTGGGACTACGGCACAAACTTCTTCAACGTCGACGTCCTGTTCTCCAATCCCAATGAGGCCGCGGCGAATTCGTCCGGCGGTTCAACCGAATTCTACGCAGTTTACCGCGCCCAGTTGAGCCCGGACAAGATTTTCGGCATCAGCACCAAATTCGGACCGATCACGGCGATCAATTTCGAGATCGGCGGTGACGCCGAATCGGAGAATACCACGTTCGGGCCGGACAAGAAGCTTTTCGTGGCAGGCCCAAACTTCCACATAGGGCTGCCGGCCGGATTCCTGAATATCGGCGTCCATATATCGAAGGAATGGAACCACAACGGCATCTGCGCCGATGCGTGCGCCAAGCCAGGTGGGCCAGTCAGCTTCGATGCCACACCGGAATTCGAATTCGTCTGGTTCTATAACCTGAAAGGGTTGACCGGCCTGCCGTTGGCCTTCAAGGGCTTCACCAATGTCATCTTGCCGAAAGGCAAGACCGGCTTCGGTGGCCAGACCTATACCGAGGTCCTCGCAATGCCGGAGCTCTCGTTGGATCTCGGCACGCTGCTGTACAGCAAGGCGCACAAGCCGGACCTGTACTTCGCGGTCGAACTCTGGGAGCACAAATTCGGCAACAGTGACAGACTGGCCGGTGCCGAGGAGGTCGCCCCGGAGGTCGGCATCGAAATGCACTTCTGATCGTCCCCCACCCAACTGCGACTCGATGGACCTCGCCCTGCTCCGTCCCTATGATGGAGCAGGGCACTCCGTCCGCGCCTGCCTGACAACAACACGCGCTTGCCTGACAACAACATAAGATATCCGACATGTGGCCTTACTCGCTGATCGACTGGGGCATGGTGCTCGACTGGGTCAGCCTGATCGTGCGCTGGGTTCACGTAATCGCCGCCATCGCCTGGATCGGCTCGTCATTCTATTTCATCGCACTGGATGCCAGTCTGAAGCCGGACCAGCGGCTGGACCCACGGGTCAGCGGTGAAGCCTGGCAAGTGCACGGCGGCGGCTTCTACCAGATCCAGAAATACACCGTGGCGCCTGAATTCCTGCCGCCGCACCTCACCTGGTTCAAATGGGAGGCCTACGGCACCTGGATCTTCGGCTTCATGCTGCTGGTGCTGGTGTACTATGCCAACCCAACCCTCTATCTGATCGACACCACCGTCGCCAACATCACTCCGTGGGACGCCGTGCCGCTCGCCGCGTTCTCGCTGATCGTCGGCTGGTTCGCCTACGACGCCCTGTGCCGCTCCTGGGTCGGCCAGGAGACCGGCCGGCTGGCACTCACCGGATTCATCCTGCTGGTGCTGATCGCCTTCGGCTACACCCATGTGTTCAGCGGACGTGGTGCCTTCATTCAGGTCGGCGCCCTGACCGGTTCGATCATGGCGGCCAACGTCCTGGTGATCATCATCCCGAATCAGCGCAAGACGGTCGATGCGCTGTTGGCCGGCCGCGAACCCGATCCTGTCTGGGGCTACCAGGCAAAGCAGCGGTCGATCCACAACAACTACCTGACGCTGCCCGTCCTGTTCACCATGCTGTCCAACCACTACTCGTTCACCTACGAGACGAAGTGGAACTGGCTGGTACTGGCCTGCATTTTCGTCGCCAGCTTCCTGGTGCGGCATTGGTTCAACACCATGCATACCGGGGCGGCACCGGATTGGCGGCTGTGGCCGGCCGCGGCGGTGCCGATCTTCGGCGCCATGCTGCTGACGCTGTTCGGCCAGTCCGCCCCGGCAACACTGCCCGCCGGCACCGCGGCGTTGCCGGCCACGTTTGCCGAAGTGCGGCATATCGTTCGACAGCGATGCCATGTCTGCCACTCCACCCGCCCCACCTATCCTGGCTTTTCCCAGGCACCGAAGGGCGTGATGTTCGACACGCCGGCAGAGATCGCCATGCGGTCACAGCAGATCTACGCGCAGGCGGTGAAGACCCACGCCATGCCACTCAACAACATCACGCGCATCACCGAGGCCGAACGTGGCGCGCTCGGCGCATGGATCGCCGACGGATCGAAGGAGAACTGATCGTGTCGGCTGCCCGTTGCAGCGTCGCGGCGCTCAACGCCCTGGATGCCGAGGCGTTCACCGCGTTGCTGGGCGGCGTGTTCGAGCATTCGCCGTGGATCGCCCGCGCGGCCTTCGGCGCCCGCCCGTTCGGCTCGATCGGCGAGTTGCACGCCGCGATGCTGCGGGTCGTGGTCGCCGCCAGTGTGGACAAGCAGCTTCGGCTGCTGCGCGCGCATCCGATGCTGGCTTCGTCCGGAATGGTGGCGCTGACCGCGGCATCGGCCGCCGAACAAGCCGGCACGGGACTCGATCGCCTGACCGCCGACGAGGGCGCCGTGCTCGATGCGCTCAACCGCGCCTACCGCGCACGCTTCGGCTTCCCCTTCATCATTGCGGTGCGTGGCCAGCGCGGCCGCGACGCGATCCTTGCGGCACTTCAGTCGCGCGTGCGCAACGCGCCGGAACAGGAGCGCGCGACGGCGCTCGCGGAGGTGGCGAAGATCGCACGTTACCGCCTGTACGACCTGGTCGCGGAGAATGGCGATGCCGGATGAGGCGCCTGGCCGGCTGACCGTGCATGTGCTGGACACCGCGCGCGGCTGCCCAGCCGTCGATCTCGGACTCTCACTGTACCGCCTCGATGGAGATGCGCGCGAGTTGCTTGCGACACGCCACACCAACAAGGACGGACGCTGCGATGCGCCACTGCTGTTCGGCGACGCGCTGCTTCCGGGTCGCTATGAGATCGTGTTTGGAATCGCATCCTGGCGCGCCGCACGGGGCGAGGCGGAAGCCGGATTCTATGATCTGATCCCGATCCGGTTCCGCATCGCCGACGCCGCGGCGCACTATCACATCCCGCTGTTGCTCTCGCCGTTCGGCTACACGACGTATCGCGGGACCTGACTGGCAAAAGCCTCTCCCGCTGCGCGGGAGAGGTCGGTGGACGGCGCCGGGTGAAGCGATACCGCCGCCCGCGGCACTTGCATCGGTCGCCACGGGGCAGCGTCTCCCACGAGCGGCGGGAAAAGGTCTGCTAATCCGCCTCCGCCGGCTGATGCAGTTCCGCCGGCTGCGGATGGAACTCGGCGAATTTCGCCAGCACGAACAGGATGCCGGCAACCCCGAGATACGCCACCGCGACCGCCGGCGAGCTGCCGATGCCGATCGCCTCGCCGTGGATGAACCCAAAGAATGTCAGGATGGTCCCGGCCAGCGCGAAAGCCGCGGCCTTCTCGAATTCGCGGTCGATGATGAATACCGTGATGGCACCCAGGACGATACCCGCCAGCGTCGCGCCGCCGCCCAGCGTCTCCAGCCCTTTGTACAGCACCCCGACCTGCGCCAGCTTCGCATCGCCGATCGCGGCCGCACTGGTGCCGGCCGCGCCGAGCGCATTGTCGATCTGCGTCTTGCCCCAGGCGGCCAATTGCGGCAGCAGCGCCAGCACGATCGCCGGCGCATGGCGATGCGGCGATTCCTGGAATGCCTGCGAGCCGATCAGCATCCCGATGTAGAGCAATATCGGCAGGATCGCGACAACCGGGATGACCGCCATCATCAGCGAGATGATGCCGAACCAGGTCAGCACCAGCACGATGATCCCGGTCATCGCCGAATAGCCGATCCGCCCGCCCATCGCCTTCCAGCCGGGATGGCCGATATAGACCGCATTGATGAACGGATTGCCCAGCAGGCAGCCGATCAGGCTGATCACGCCGTCAGCGGTCAGCACGCGGGTGGTCGGGAAAGCATCGCCGGCGGCGGCGGCGCTCTCCACGTTGTCAAGCGCCTCGATCAGGTCATAGATGCCGAACGGAATCGCGGTCACCAGGATGACGCCGAGATACTTGAATCCGCCGAACACGAATCCGACCGCGGGAATCGGGAACGAGAAGCCGAAATTCGCCACCGACCCCAACAGCTTGGTTACCGTCAGGCCGCCGTAGTGGAGACCCAACATGTTGGATATCCAGGCGATCGCCGTGCCGACGGCAATGGCAACCAGCCCACCCGGCACGCCGCCAAAGTACTTCACCCCGCCGAACCAGTTGGCCAGAATCACCGCGAAGCACACCACGCCGATCACCGGCGTGGAAAACACCTGCGCGGCTGGGCTCATCGAAATGAAGGTGATCGAAATGCCAGCCAGCGACCCGAGCAAGGCCGCGCGCGGCGTGATCTTGCGCACATAAGGGCCGATGAAGCCGCCGATCATCAGCACGAAACTCTGCACGAACACCCAGGTCAGCCCGGCCTCCCAGGCCTGCACCGGATCCTTCGTCCTGATCAGGATCGGCAGCATCACCACGAAGGTGACGACGAACATGTGCGGGACGCTGATGCCGGACGGCAGCGCGCAGACATCGGTGCGGCCGGTTCGCTGCGCCAGCCGGTAGGCGAGGAACGCGTAGTAGCAGGTGCTGAGGCACAGCATCAGCCCGAGTGCCGGCAGGATGCGGCCGAACACCAGGGCGTCCGGCATCTTCAGCACGAAGCGCAGCAGCCCGGTCAACACCAGCACGTTGACCAGGATATTGGTGCCGAAACCGAACAGCGCATTCCAGTCGCCCGAAACCCAGAGTTTGGGCTTGCTCAGCGTCGTCGTGCTCATTCTCGCCGCTCCTTTTTCGGTTCCGTTACGCGTTGGCCGCCGCGACGCCCTGAAGCGCCGCCATCACGTCGCTGCTTCGGCCGACCCAGCCGAAAATCCCGCCCTGCGCCTTGATCATCTTCAGGCCCATCTCCTGGAATTCCGGGAAATAGGAGCCGACGCAGTCCTCCGGCACGAAGCAGTCGTAGCCACGATCGTTCGCCTCGCGCACCGTGGTGTTGACGCAGACTTCGGTGGTGACGCCGGTGACCACGAGCTGGGTGATGCCACGGTTCTGCAGGATGGCGTGCAGGTCGGTGGCGAAGAACGCGCCCTTGCCGGGCTTGTCGATCACCGGTTCGCCGGCCGCGGGATAGAGCTCGTCGATGATGTCGTGGCCAGGCTCGCCACGCACCAGGATGCGCCCCATCGGGCCTGGATCGCCGATGCAGGTGGCGCTGCGCCCGCGGATCTTCTTGGCTGGCGGCAGGTCGGCGAGATCCGGCCGATGGCCCTCGCGCGTGTGCATCACCAACAGCCCCGCCCTGCGCCAGGCCGCGAGCAACCGCCGGTTCGGTTCTATGGCGCGCCGAAGCTGCGAGACGTCGTTGCCCAGCATCTCGCCAAAGCCGCCCGGCTCCAGGAAGTCGCGCTGCATGTCGATGATCAGCAGCGCGACATGGCGCGGGTCGAACGCGAACGGATACGGCTCGGCCGGAATTTCGGTCATGGCAGGATGCCGTCAGGTGCCCGCCCGGGAGGTCCTGGCATGTAGGATTCAACCCCTTTCCCGCTCATTTGATCGGATTTAAGGGCAACCCCAAGCAACCGGCGTGCCATCCGGCGACATGACTCCCGCCCCGCCGCGCGAGCCTGTGGGATCGGGCTGTTACCGCCGTGGGCAGCGACACCGCGTCAGCCAATGGCGGGGCATGGCGCCGACCCGGCCAGCCGCTGAAGAAAGGGCAGGCCAGGCCGACTGCAATAGAATTGTAGGCAATTCGACCCAGAACTGGGCGATATATGCCTATCTTATAGGCTTTGACGCCCCTACGGCCTAAAAATCAATCTTGCGCTGCACAAAACCTGTTGCCTCGGCCGCCGCTTTGTCCCTAGGCTTCCATTCCATTAAGCAGCGACACAGCAGGGGGCGGCGCCGTGGCGCGACGTGGCTGGAGCCCGGGATGCCATGATAACAGTCCGCGGCCGCGGTGAAGGCCGTGCGGGACGTCATCCGTTTCCTTCTCAAGGCCGGCCCCCGAGAATTGCGGGGCGTCAGTCCAACACTCACCGTGCTCGAATACCTGCGCACCGTTGAGTATCTGTGCGGCACCAAGGAGGGCTGCGCGGAAGGCGATTGCGGTGCCTGCACCGTCGTCCTCGGCGAGCCGGCCGGTGCCACCATGCGTTATCGCGCGGTCAACGCCTGCATCCTGTTTGTCCCCGCGCTGGACGGCAAGCAACTCCTCACTGTCGAGGATCTGCGCGGCGCGGATGGTGCGCTGCATCCGGTGCAGCAGGCGATGGTGGATCGGCACGGCAGCCAATGCGGCTTCTGCACGCCGGGCTTCGTCATGTCGTTGTTCGCGCTGTACAGCGCCACCGAACCGCCGGACCGCACCGCGGTGAACGAGGCGCTCGCCGGCAACCTGTGCCGCTGCACGGGCTACCGGCCGATCGTCGATGCGGCCCTGGACGTTTGCGGCGACGTTCCGGCCGACTGGTTCGCCGCGCATGCGGCGCGGACGGCAGCGCAACTGCGCGCACTCGATACCGGCGCAACGCTGGCGTTGCGCCATGCGGAGGCACGCTACTTCGCGCCCCGCTCGATCGCCGCGCTGGCCGAGGCGTTGCTGCGGCATCCCACCGCGATGCTGCTGGCCGGAGGCACCGATGTCGGACTGATGGTCACCAAACAGCATGCCACACTCGAAACCATCGTGGCACTCGATGCGGTCGCCGGGCTGGATCGCGTCGAACAGGATGACGACGCCTTGCACATCGGCGCCGCCGCCACTTACGAGGACGCGCTTGCCGCACTGGAAACCGGCTACCCCGATTTCGGGTTGCTGCTGCGCCGCCTGGGTTCCCGGCAGATTCGCAATCGTGGAACGATCGGCGGCAACATCGCCAACGCCTCGCCGATCGGCGACGCTGCTCCCGTCCTGATCGCGCTGGATGCCACCCTGGTGCTCCGCCGCGGCCCGGAGCGCCGCATGCTGCCGCTGGAAGACTTCTTTCTCGGCTATCGCCGCACCGCTCTCGCACCAGGCGAGTTCATCGAACGGATCGACGTCCCGATGCCGCGGCCCGGCTGGCAATTCCGCTGCTACAAGGTGGCGAAGCGCTTCGATCAGGACATCTCGGCCGTGTGCGGCGCGTTTCGCATGCAGGTCATTGACGGGCGCGTGCGCGACATGCGTATCGGCTTCGGCGGCATGGCGGCCACGCCCGCGCGGGCTCGCGCCACCGAACGGACATTGCTCGGGCAGACCTGGACCGAGGCGTCCGTGCGCGCGGCGATGGCCACGCTGGATGTCGAATTCTCGCCGATCTCCGACATGCGCGCAGGTGCCGGTTATCGGCGCATGGTGGCGCGCAACCTGTTGTTCAAATGTTTCCTGGAGACCGGCGAGGGCAAGAAACCGCGCACCCGGCTGGCGCTGCGGGCATGAACGCGATCGATCGTCCGCGTCCCATCGGCAGCGGCGTCGCGCATGACAGCGCGGCAAAGCACGTCAGCGGCGAGGCGCGCTATATCGATGACATGCCGGAACCGCCCGGCCTGCTGCACGCCTATATTCGCCTGTCAGAGCATGCCCATGCCCGCATCACGCGGCTCGACGTATCCGCGGTGGCAGGCATGCCCGGCGTGGCGGCGGTGATGACCGCTGCCGGCATTCCCGGTGTCAACGACGTGGGCCCGGCGTCTCCGGGCGATCCGATCTTCGCCGACGGGTTGATCGAATATTGCGGCCAGTCGCTGTTCGCCGTTGCGGCCGACAGCATCGCCCATGCCCGCGCGGCCGCCGCCTGCGCCGTTATAGAGTGCGACCTCCTGCCCCCGGTGCTCACCATCGATGCGGCATTGCAACAACAGACCTTCGTGCTGCCGACGCAGGTGATGATGCGCGGCAACGCGGCCGCCGCGCTGGCGCAGGCACCGCATCGGCTGTCCGGCCGCGTGGATGTCGGCGGCCAGGAGCATTTCTACCTGGAAGGCCAGGTCGCCATGGCCGTTCCCGGTGAAGACGGCGACATGCTGGTGCACAGTTCCACCCAGCATCCGACCGAAGTGCAGCACCTCGTCGCCCGCGCCCTGAAACTTGCCGATCACGCCGTCATCTGCGAAACCCGGCGCATGGGTGGCGCGTTCGGCGGCAAGGAATCGCAGGCCTCGCTGATCGCCTGCGTCGCCGCGCTGCTGGCGCAGCGCACGACGCGGCCGGTAAAGCTGCGGCTGGACCGCGACGACGACATGGTGCAGACCGGCAAGCGCCACGATTTCCGCATCGACTACGATGTCGGCTTCGATGCCGAGGGCCGCATCCTCGGCATCGAATTCATCCAGGCGGCGCGCTGCGGCTATTCACCCGACCTGTCTGCCGCCATCGCCGATCGCGCCATGTTTCACGCCGACAACTGCTACTATCTCGACAACGCCCGCATCGTGTCGCATCGCTGCAAGACCCACACCGTGTCCAACACCGCGTTCCGCGGCTTCGGCGGACCGCAGGGCATGATGGGCATCGAGTACGCCATCGACGAGATCGCCCGCCATCTGTCGCTCGATCCGCTGGTTGTACGCCAGCGCAACTTCTACGGCACGACCGGGCGCAACGTCACGCCCTACCACATGGTGGTGGAAGACAACATCATTCCGGAGCTGGTCGCCGAACTGGCGCAGTGCGCGGACTATGCCGGCCGCCGGTCGGAGGTCGCCGCGTTCAACGAAGGGAATCGCTGGATCAAGCGCGGCCTGGCGCTCACGCCGGTGAAATTCGGCATCTCCTTCACCCTGACCCGAATGAACCAGGCCGGCGCGCTGGTGCATGTCTATACCGACGGCAGCGTGATGTTGAATCACGGCGGCACCGAGATGGGCCAGGGCCTCTACATGAAAGTTGCACAGATTGTCGCTGCCGAATTCGGCATCGACCCGGACCGCGTGAAGATCACCGCCACCAGCACCGCGAAGGTGCCGAATACCTCGCCCACCGCGGCGTCCTCCGGCAGCGACCTGAACGGCAAGGCAGCGCAGGTCGCGGCGCGTGCGATCCGCGAGCGCATGGCCGGGGTCGCTGCCGAAACGTTCGGCGTGCCGGCCGAAGCGGTGACGTTCGCCGGCGGCATGGTGCGCGGCGGCGCCAAGGAAATGAGTTTCGCGGCCTTGGCGAAACGCGCGCATGCCGAACGCCTCTCGCTGTCTTCCACCGGGTATTACCGGACCCCGAAAATCCACTACGACAGCGCGACGCTTCGCGGCCGGCCATTCTATTACTTCGCCTATGGTGCGGCGGTGTCGGAAGTGGAAATCGATACGTTGACCGGCGAGTACCGGCTGCTGCGCGTGGACATCCTGCACGATTGCGGTGCGTCGCTGAACCCGGCGCTCGACCTGGGGCAGATCGAGGGCGGCTTCGTGCAGGGCATGGGCTGGCTGACCAGTGAGGAGCTGTGGTGGGACGCCGGCGGCCATCTGCGGACCCATGCGCCGTCCACCTACAAGATTCCCGCCTGCGGCGACGTACCGGCCGCATTCAACGTGACGATCTATGCCGCCGGCCGCAACCACGAGGACGCGATCTACCGCTCCAAGGCGGTCGGCGAGCCGCCGCTGATGCTGGGCATCTCGGTGTTCCACGCGATCAAGGACGCGATCGCCGCCGCCGGCGACGGTCCGTTGCACCTGGATGCCCCGGCGACCCCGGAACGGGTGCTGCTGGCCGTTACCCAACGCCGCGGCCGGGCGGCAATCCCCGCCGCTAGGGCGGCCGAATGACGCAGGCCTGGCTGGACGCGCTCGCCACGTTGGACCGCGCCGGCACGCCGTCGGTGCTGGTGACGGTCGCTGCCGCGCGCGGCTCCACCCCGCGCGAGGCCGGCTGCAAGATGGTCGTCACGCGCGACGCGCTGTTCGGCACGATCGGCGGCGGCAATCTGGAATTCGCCTGCATCGATGCGGCGCGCGACATGCTGGATGGCGCGCAGCGGCCGGCGATGCGTGATTTCCCGCTGGGGCCGGCGCTCGGCCAGTGCTGCGGCGGCCATGTCAGCGTGCTGTTCGAACCGATCCACCCGGCGCGGCTGCACGTCGCACTGTTCGGTGCCGGCCATGTCGGCCGTGCGCTGGTCCGTCTGCTGGGTGACCTGCCGCTGCGCGTCACCTGGATCGATTCACGCCCGGACGCATTCCCCGCCGCCTGTCCGGGCAGCGTCGCCACGATCGTCGCCACGATCGTCGCCACACATCCGGCGACCCGAATTGAGCATCTGCCCGCCGGCACGCTGGTGCTGGTGATGACGCACGACCACCAGATCGATTTCGCCATCGCCGAGGCCGCGCTGGCCCGCAACGACTTCGCTTCGGTCGGCCTGATCGGCTCCGCCACCAAACGGGCGCGCTTCGTCCGGCGCCTGGCATCGCACGGGATCGACGCGGCGGCGATCGGCCGGCTGATCTGTCCGATCGGCCTGCCCGGAACCGGAGGAAAACTGCCGGCGGAGATCGCCATCTCGGTCGCGGCGAGCATTTTGCAGCAAATGCCGCAAACCCCGGGCGCGGAACAATCAAGCGCCGATATGGCGATCACCAACCGCACCGGCGCGCGACACGCGGCAGCCGCCGATTGCCGGGACTGCGCTGCGAACTGCCGGCCCGCCGGGGTGCGGGCATGAGTGCCGAGTCCCATATGCGGCGCGCCATCGCGCTGTCGCTCGACATGATGCGCAGCGGCAAGGGCGGCCCCTTTGGCGCGGTCATCGCGCAGGGCAACACGGTCATCGCCGAGGGCTTCAACCAGGTGACCTCGGAAAACGATCCGACCGCGCATGCGGAAATGGTGGCGATCCGCCGCGCCTGCCGCGCTCTCGGCCGCTTCGACCTGGCAGGCTGTGAGATCTACACGAGCTGCGAACCCTGCCCGATGTGCCTCGGCGCGATCTACTGGGCGCGGCTCGATCGCATCTACTACGCCAACGATCGCCACGACGCGGCGACGATCGGGTTTCGCGACGACTTCCTGTATCGCGAGATCCCCTTGCCGCCGGACCAGCGCGCGATTCCGACGCTGCGCCTGCTGCCGGACGAAGGGTTCGCCGCCTTCGCCGAATGGCAGCAGAAGCCGGACAAGGTGCGGTATTGACCGGCGCACCCCCGCTGCGGGACGAGCACTATCTGCGCCTCGCCATCGATGTCGCACGCCAGGCGCGTGCCGCGGGAAACCATCCGTTCGGCGCGATCCTGGTCGGTCCCGACGGCGCGGTGCTGCTGCGGGCCGGCAACGCGCATGGTGATGCCGGCGACCGCACGAGCCACGCCGAGCGCGTGCTGATGACCGAGGCCAGCAAAACCTACCAGGCGGACTTCCTTGCCCGTTGCACGATGTATGCAAGCACCGAGCCCTGCGCGATGTGCGCCGGCTCGGCCTATTGGGCCGGCATCGGCCGCGTGGTGTACGGGATGTCGGAACACGAACTCGGCCGGCTGATCGGCCCGCATCCCGAGAACCTGACGATGAACCTGCCGTGCCGAGTCGTGCTCGGCGCCGGCCAGCGCGCGATCGACGTGGTCGGGCCGTTGCTGGAGGATGAAGCCCGCGCCGTGCACCAAGGATTCTGGCGCTGACCGCGCACGGCACCGGGTTCGGTGCGCGCCACGTGCAATGCCCCATTTTCTGGCATGCCGTTTGCTTGCCAGAACCTTGCGGATCCCCCCGGGCTTCCCAGCCAATCGCCATAGTCGGATATCAGGTCAACGGAGTTCAGCATGCTAAGACGTGACTTCACTCGGCTCATCGGCGCGGGCGCGTTCGCATCGGCGATGCCCGCGATGATCAGGCCCGCCTTCGCGGCCGCGCCGCTGAAGGTCGGCTTCATCTATCTCGGGCCGGTGGGCGATTTCGGCTGGACCTACCAGCACGATATCGCGCGCAAGGCCGCGGTCGCGCATTTCGGCGACAAGATCAAGACCACGTTCGTGGAAAACGTGCCCGAGGGTCCGGATTCCGAAAAGGTGCTGAACGATCTCGCCAACCAGGGTCACAAGCTGATCTTCGCTACCTCGTTCGGCTACATGAATTACGTGCTGAACTCCGCCAAGCGGCACCCGAAGGTGTTTTACGAGCATGCCACCGGCTACAAGCGCGCGGTCAACGTCTCCACCTACAACATCCGCTTCTACCAGGCGCGCTACGTGCAGGGCGTCATCGCCGGCAAGATGAGCAAGGCCGGGCTGGCCGGCTATGTCGGATCTGTGCCGGTGCCCGAGGTGGTGCAGGGCCTGAATGCCTTCATGCTCGGCATGCAGTCGGTCAATCCGAAGGCGCGGCTGAAATTCGTGCTGATCAACTCCTGGTACGATCCGCCGAAGGAAGGCGAGGCCGCCAAGGCACTGATGGACCAGGGCTGCGACATCCTCACCCAGCACACCGACTCGCCAGCGCCGCTGCAAGCCGCCGCCAGCCGCGGCATCAAGGCGTTCGGCCAGTCCACCGACATGTCGAAATTCGCGCCGCATACCGAACTGACTGCCAGCACCGATGTCTGGGGCCCCTACTACATCAAGCGTATCCAGGACGTGCTGTCCAATACCTGGAAGAGCACCGACACCTGGGGCGGCTTCGACAGCGGCATGCTGGTCATGTCGCCATTCACCAACATGCCGGACGACGTCAAGGCCCTGGCGGAAC
Source organism: Acetobacteraceae bacterium (assembly GCA_035535035.1). Taxonomy (GTDB): domain Bacteria; phylum Pseudomonadota; class Alphaproteobacteria; order Acetobacterales; family Acetobacteraceae; genus JASHVB01. The sequence goes on along the minus strand of DATLQW010000167.1, from coordinate 25,065 downwards.
AGACGGTCACCGCCATCACCGCCGGCAAGAACAAGATCTTCGTCGGACCGCTGACCGACCAGAACGGCACGGTGAAGATCCCGGCCGGGACGGTGATGGACGACGTCGCGTTGAACCAGATGCAGTGGCTGGTTCAGGGCATCGAGGGCAAACTGAGCTGAGCCGGATGGGGGAAACCGGATTCGTCACCCTTCCGCTTGAGGGAGGGGGATGAATGTTCTCGCCACGCCGCAGCCCGCCCCCAACCGTGAGCAATGTCATGACCGATCCAGTGCCGCCGGGCCCGTTGCTCTCAATGACCGGGATGACCAAGCAGTACCCGGGCTGCCTGGCCAACGACCGTGTCTCTCTCACCGTCGAGCGCAACCAGATCCACGCCTTGCTCGGTGAGAACGGCGCCGGCAAAAGCACGCTGGTCAAGATGATCTACGGAGTCGTGAAGCCCGACGCAGGCGAGATGGTTTGGGAAGGCCGCAAGGTCGCCGTCCAGAATCCCGGACATGCGCAGCGCCTGGGAATAGGCATGGTGTTCCAGCACTTTTCGTTGTTTGAGGCGCTGACGGTCGGCGAGAACATCGCCCTCGGCCTTGGCACCGCCCGGGAACGGATCGGCCTGCGCGAGCGCATCATCCGAATCTCCACCGAATACGGCCTGCCGCTCGATCCGGATCGAGTCGTGCACGACCTCTCGGTCGGCGAGCGCCAGCGCATCGAGATCGTGCGCTGCCTGCTGCAGAATCCGAAACTGCTGATCATGGACGAACCCACCTCCGTGCTGACGCCCGCCGAGGTGCAGAAGCTCTTCGTCACCTTGCGCCGCCTGGCCGCCGAGGGGTGTTCCATCCTCTATATCAGCCACAAGCTGGAAGAGGTCCGCGCCCTGTGTTCCGCCGCCACCATCATGCGGCTCGGGCGCAACGTTGCGCAATGTGCGCCGGCGGAAAAAACCGTGAAGGAACTGGCGGAAATCATGATCGCCGCCGATCTGCGCGCACCCACCCCGCGCCCGTCCCTGGCGGGCAGGGCGGCGCCGCGGCTGGTGCTGGATCGCCTGACCATCCGCTCGCCGCACCATTTCGGCACCGACCTGCACGACGTGTCGCTGTCGCTCGCCGGCGGCGAAATCCTCGGCATCGCCGGCATCGCCGGCAACGGACAGAGCGAGTTGATGGATGCGCTGTCGGGCGAAATCCCCGCCGGCCGGCCGGAAAGCGTGCTGATCGACGGCACCCCGGTCGGCCACATGGGGCCGGGCGAGCGCCGCCGCATGCGCGGCTGCTTCGTGCCGGAGGAACGCAACGGCCATGGCGCCGTCACCACCATGACGCTGGCCGAGAACGCCTTCCTGTCAGGCTTCCTGCGCCACGCCCTGGTGCGCTTCGGCGTGATCGACACCAGGCGCACGCACCAGGTCGCCGCGGATATCATCCAGCGATTCGACGTGCGAACCACCGGACCGAACGCGCAGGCGCGATCGCTCTCCGGCGGCAACCTGCAGAAATTCCTGGTCGGGCGCGAGGTGTTGCAGGACCCCAGCGTCCTGATCGTCAACCAGCCGACCTGGGGCGTGGATGCCGGCGCGGCGCTCGCCATTCACGAAGCGATCATGGCGCTGGCGCAGGCCGGAACCGCGGTGATGATCATCTCCCAGGACCTGGATGAAATCTTCATCCTGGCGGACCGCATCGCGGTGATCGCCGGGGGCCGGCTCTCGGACCCGGTACCGACGCGCGACGCCACCATCGAATCGATCGGCCGCCTGATGGGTGGCGCCGCGTCGCCGAGCCCGGCCGACACGCGCAAGGCCGAACAGGAGCAAGCCGTGCATGCTTAAGATCGAGCCGCGCGGTTTCGAATCGAAATTCTGGCGCTACGCCTCGCCGATTCTCGCATTGCTGCTGACCGGCGCGACCTCCGGCCTGATCTTTGCCGCCATGGGACGGCCTCCCGGCCGCACCGTCTATACCTTCCTGGTCACGCCGCTGCTGCAACAGGACGGGCTGGAGGCTCTGGTGGTGAAAGCGGCGCCGCTGATCATGATGGGCGTGGGATTGTCACTGGCCTATCGCGCGAATGTCTGGAATATCGGCACCGACGGCCAGTTCGTCCTGGGGGCGATTTGCGGCGCCGGCGTGGGCCTGGCGTTCCCCGGCGCCCCCATGTGGCTGCTGTTCCCCGCCATGATGATCGTCGGCACCGCAGGCGGCATGGCGAGCGGCGGCCTGGTGGCCTGGTTGCGCATCCGTTTCAATGCCAACGAGATCCTCACCAGCCTGATGCTGACCTACATCACACAATACCTGCTGCTCTATCTGGTGGTCGGCCCCTGGCGTGACCCACAGGGATTCGGTTTTCCGCAGTCCGCGCAGTTCTCCGATTCCGCCTCGGGGCCGCGGCTGATCCCGGACAGCAACGTCCATCTCGGCATCGCCCTGGCGCCGCTGGTCGCTGTCGGCCTGTGGTTCATGCTGGAAAAATCCTTGCTCGGCTTCCAGTTCCGCGTACTGGGCCAGGCAACGCGCGCCGCCCGCTTCGCCGGCTTCAGCGAAAACAAGCTGGTCTGGGTCGCCATGCTGATCAGCGGCGGGTTGGCCGGCCTCGCGGGCCTGTTGGAGGTGACCGGTACCCTCGGGCAACTGACCACCAACCTCTCGCCGGGCTATGGCTTCACCGCGATCATCGTCGCCTTTCTCGGGCGACTGAACCCGCTCGGCGCAATTCCGGCCGGGCTGCTGCTGGCCCTGACCTATCTCGGCGGCGATGCGGCGCAGATCAATCTCGGCCTGCCCAATGCCGTCACCGGCATCTTCCAGGGCATTCTGCTGTTTTACCTGCTCGGCTGCGACTTCCTGCTGCTGCACAGGATCAGTTGGCGCGCCACCTCGGCAAAGGCGGTCCGATGAACGCGATCCTCGTCCCCTTCCTGGTCAGCGTCATCGCCGCGTCCACGCCGCTGCTGCTGGCCGCCACCGGGGAACTGGTGGTGGAGCGCGTGGGGGTGCTGAATCTCGGCGTCGAGGGCATGATGCTTGCCGGTGCCATCGCCGGTTTCGCCGTGGCGCACGATACCGGGGTTACCTCGCTCGGCGTGATTGCCGCGTTGCTGGCGGGAATCATGCTGGCGATGCTGTTCGCCGTGCTGTCCCTCACTTTGCAGGCGAACCAGACCGCGACCGGCCTGGCGCTGACGATCTTCGGGCGCGGCTTCAGCGCGCTGGTCGGCGCTGGCTATGTCGGCATTCCGGCGCCCACGCTGCCGAAGCTGCACATTCCGGTGCTGTCGGATATTCCCCTGCTGGGGCCGGTGGTGTTTTCGCACGATATCCTGGTGTACCTGTCGCTGGCGATCCTGGCGCTGGTCGCCTGGTGCATCCGTTCGACGCATCTCGGCCTCATCATGCGCGCGGTCGGCGATTCGCACGACGCGGCGCACGCCCTGGGCTACGCCGTGGTGCCGATCCGCTACGCCGCGGTGGCATTCGGTGGCGCGCTGGCCGGGCTGGCCGGGGCCTATATGTCGCTCGCTTATACCCCCCTCTGGGCGCAGGACATGACGGCGGGCCGCGGCTGGGTGGCGGTGGCGTTGGTCACGTTCTCCGCGTGGCGACCGGTCTGGCTGCTGATCGGTGCATGGTTCTTCGGTGCGCTGATGTATCTGTCGCTCTACGTGCAGGCGCTGGGCGTCCCCGTGCCGACGGCGTTCCTCTCGGCGCTGCCTTATATCGGCACCGTGGTCGTGCTGGTGCTCATCTCGCGCGACGCGCGGCGCATCCGGCTGCACCGCCCGGCGATGCTGGGGCGGCCGTTTCAGGCCCGGGCCTGACCGCCACGCATGCCGGCACGGCCGCTCTGGCTGAAGGATCCGCTCGCCATCCTCGCCGAAGGCGCCGAGCGGGGCGTGGTGGTGCAGAACGGCCGCATCGTCGCGCCGGTGCCGGCCGGCGGCGAACCCGCATTGCAGGATGTCGCGGTGTTCCACGCCGGCGCGCATGTCGTGCTGCCCGGGCTGATCAACACGCACCACCATTTCTACCAGACGTTGACCCGCGCCCTTCCGGCTGCGCTCGACCGCGAACTGTTCGGCTGGCTGAGCGCGCTGTATCCGGTCTGGGCACGGCTGACTCCCGAGGCGCTGGACGCCGCCGCGACCGTGGCGCTGACCGAGCTGCTGCTGTCCGGCTGCACCACCGCCACCGACCACCACTACGTCTTTCCGCCCGGCCTCGAAGCGGCGATCGATATCGAGATCGAGGCAGCGCGGCGCCTCGGCATGCGATTCGTGGCGACCAGGGGTTCGATGAACCGTTCGCAGCGCGACGGCGGCCTGCCGCCCGATGCTGTGGTGCAGGACGAGGACACCATCCTCGCCGACAGCGAGCGGCTGATCGCCCGCTACCATGACGCGTCGCCGCACGCGATGGTGCAGGTCGCGCTGGCGCCCTGCTCGCCGTTCAGCGTCACCACCTCGCTGATGCGTGCCACCGCCGCGCTGGCTGCGCGGACCGGCGTGCGGCTGCACACCCACCTGGCGGAAACCGCCGACGAGACCGCGTTCTGCCAGCAGATGCATGGTTGCCGGCCGCTGGACTATCTGGAGGCGTGCGGCTGGCTGCACGACAAGGTCTGGCTGGCGCACGGCATCCATTTCGACGACGCCGAGATGGCGCGCCTGGCGCGCGCCGCCGTGGCGGTGACGCATTGCCCGTGCAGCAACCAGGCGCTGGGCTCCGGCCATTGCCGTGTCTGCGACTTGACGGCGGCCGGAGTGGCCGTGGGACTGGGGGTGGACGGCTCGGCGTCAAACGACGCGTCGAACCTGATCCAGGAAGTACGCGCCGCCTTCCTGTTGCAACGCGGCCGCTATGGCGTGCCGCGGGTGAGCCATCGCGACGCGTTGCGCTGGGCGACCGCAGGCTCGGCTGCCTGCATCGGCCGGCCGGAGCTGGGCGTCATCGCGCCGGGCGCAGCCGCGGACCTGGCACTGTTCAAGCTGGACGAACCGCGGTTTTCCGGCGCCGGCGATCCGCTGGCCGCCCTGGTGCTGTGCGGAGCGCATCGCGCCGATCGGGTGATGGTGGCCGGACGCTGGGTGGTGCAGGACGGCGCGGTCGTCGGGCTGGACCTGCCGGAGCTGCTGCGGCGCCATGCGGCCGAGGCGCTTGCCTTGGCGGCGCGTCGTAACAGATGACAATCTTCGTCTCCGGACGGGACTCGCCATGTTGCCCGCGTGTCCTGCCATACATCGTCGCCGGACCTGTCGCGCACTCCCGTGACCCTGCGGTGGAGATCAAAGGCGCGAGTCGCCGGCATCAGCCTGCGCGGGGCCGGCCATGACGACCGTGCCATACAAACCGGCCGAGACATTGCCGTCCACACGCCGGCACCAAGGTGATGTCATTGCGTTCCCGGCACCGAGACCGCTGCCGCGTGGCTCACCGCCCGGCAATCGGCGTCCCGGCCAGTCGGAACTATGCCGTCAACCGCTCGCACACCGGCGAGACGATCAACGGCCGTTCGGAGTCCACGCTCACCCCGGTCAGTGTCCGCCGCATTCCCGGCATGCGCCGCTGCTGGAACGCTGCCCGCGCCGCTTCGTCCGCACCGTGCAGGATGCCCTGCGGCGTGTGCGACAACATGCCCGGCCGGCGACCGCCCGAAGCGTCCGCATGCACGAATACGCTCTCGTCGTAGTCCACGTTGCGGTGATACGACGGCAGTTCCTCCGCGTTCAGGTCCGCCACCGCCATTTGCGGCACGAAGGTCACCACCATGAATCCGCTCGCCTCGAACGTCGCCCAGGCGGACGGCGCCAGGTGGATACGGTCGGAACTGATCGGAATGATGTCGCGGATGTTCAGCTTGTACGGGAACAGGTCGCCCTTCCAGCCCACCGAAACCAGCGGGTTGTTGCGGTAGAAGATGGAACTGTGTGCGCCGCCATGCTTCACCCGCAGCTCCCACTCGTCGCGCGTGGGAAAACCGTAGTCGCACAGTTCCGGCACGGTCAGCATCGTGGGATCGATCGGCATGTGCCGCCCCACCTGCTGATGCTCCGTCAATGTCAGCGGCGCGGGCGATTCGATCACCAGCAGATGGCTGTCGCCCGCATCGGGCATCAGGCTGAACGTGATGCCCTTCGGCATCAGCACGTAGTCGCCGGGCTCATAGGGCAGCCGGCCGAACTCGGTGGCGAACGCGCCGGCGCCGCGGTGCACGAAATACAGCAGGTCGGCGTCGGTGTTGCGGTAGGCGAACGGCATCGCCGCCCGCCGCCGGCTGATCGCCACGCTGACATCGGCATTGGACAGCAGCACCTCCGGCACGCCGCGCGGATCGGCTTGGTCCGACGGCTCCACCCGCGCGGTATCGACGACGCGGCGCGGAAGCAGCGTGCCTTCGATCCGCACCACCTCGTTCGGGCCTTGCTCGCGATAGATCATGGCAACCGGGCCGAAGAAGCCCTGCCGGCTGATATGCTCCTCCCGCAGGTCCCCGAGGCCGACCCGCGCCTGCCGGACGTACCGTCCACGCGCGATGTGGATCCACGACCGCATGGCATTTCCTCCCTTGTTGGCGTGCCGAATGAGCGCGGCAGGTTACGCCGCGCCGGCCGACAGCAATAGATGTGGCCGGATGCGGCCGGATCATAACCGGGATCTCCCAACCCCGGACGTGCCCGGGGCGGCCATCGGCGGTCCGCCCCGAACCGCGCGGCAATCTCCACCGCCAGCGGGACCGGGAGCCGCCCTGCCGAGGTCCACTATCCGCGCGACCGCTGCAAGCCGGCATGCGGCATCGACGCCGCCCGCACGTTCCGGCCGCTGGGTGACCGCGGTTGTCCGCTGGTGCACGCCTGAAACGACCATGCCTCGATTCGGCCTCCGTCCATTCTGGCGCCGTCCATTCTTGACACCCAGTTAACCCGCCTGTAGCAAGCGCCGGCCTTCCGGCAAGCCGTTTGCCAGGAGCGAGTATGAGCGACGATCCGGGCGACGACGGCCCCTCCTTCGAGGAGCGGTTGAAGGCTGCCCGAAGCAGGCAGGGGCTCGACGCCCCGCCGAGAACACCGGGAACGGACCCCGGCGGCCTCGGACAGTCCCCTTGGGGAATTGGCCTGCGGGTGGGCATCGAACTGGTTTCCGCCCTGGTGGTGGCAGTTGCCATCGGCTATGGGCTGAGCCTGCTGTTCGGCGCCAGGCCCATCTTCCTCGCGGTATTCGTACTGCTCGGCGGCGCGGCGGGAGTGTTGAATGTCTGGCGCAGCTTCGCGCCAAAGGACCACTAGGACTACGGGAGCCGCGGGTAGTGCGGCCGCGGATATTTCGACCACAAGTACGGCAGCGGGCTGACAGGGGACACGACGACGGTGGCGGCGCAAAAATCCAGCATCGACGCGCTGAGCCAGTTCCAGCTCCACACCGCGCTGGGACCGCTTGGCGCTTCGGTGAATTTCACCCAGTCCAACCTGTTCATGGTCATCGCCGGCCTGCTCACGCTCGGCCTGCTGTGGGTCGGCATGCGGCCACGCGCCATGGTGCCGGGCCGCCTGCAATCCGCCGCCGAGATGGCCTATGAATTCGTCTATTCGATGTGCGTGGACACCATCGGCCCGGAAGGACGTGGCTTCTTCCCCTTCGTCTTCACCCTGTTCTTCTTCATCCTGTTCGGCAATCTGCTCGGCGTCTGGCCATACGACTTCACCTTCACCAGCCATATCGTCGTGACGCTCGCGCTGACCCTGGTGGTGTTCGGCATGAGCACCTTCGTCGGCCTGCGCATCCACGGTCTCCACTGGTTCAGCTATTTCGTGCCGCAGGGCGTGCCCAAGCCGCTGCTGCCGCTGCTGGTGCCGATCGAGATGCTGTCTTACCTCTCGCGCATCATCTCGCTGTCGGTGCGGCTGTTCGCCAACATGATGGCCGGCCACGTGATGCTGGAGGTGTTCGGCGCCTTCGTCATCATGCTGGGCACCGCCGGCGCCATCTTCTGGGTCCCGGCCGGACTCTCGCTCGCGGTGAACGTCGCGCTGATCGGCTTCGAGATCCTGGTCGCGACGCTGCAGGCCTATGTGTTCGCCATCCTCACCTGCATCTACCTGCACGACGCGGTGCATCTGCACTAAGCCACGTCAACCCTGTCGGTGCCGGCGGCACGGATCGCCCCGGCACACCGAACGCAACGAAAGGAACCCGACCGATGGATCTCGCTTCCGCCAAGGAAATTGGTGCCGGCCTCGCCGTGATCGCGCTGTCCGGCGTGGGCGTCGGCATCGGCTACATCTTCGCCGCGCTGGTCACCAGCGTGGCGCGCAATCCCGCCGCCCGCGACCGCGTGTTCGGCCTCGCCATCCTGGGTTTCGCGCTGACCGAGGCCGTGGCGCTGTACGCGCTGGTCATCGCGTTCATCATCCTGTTCGTCTGATCGCCATGCGGCTGCTGCTCGCCGCGCTGTTGCTGCTGCCGACCGCCGCAATGGCGAAGGGCATGCCGCAGCTCGACTTCGCCTCCCCGCTGACCACCAGCCAGGTGGTGTGGGGCGCGATCATCTTCATCGTGCTCTACATCCTGGCGTCGCGTTTCGCGCTGCCGCGGGTGGCGACGGTGCTGGAGGAACGCGCGAACCACATCGCCCACGACCTGGAGAACGCGCAGCAGGCCAAGACGAAGTCGGACCAGGCAGCCTTGGAGGTGGCCGAGGCCACCTCCAAGGCTCGCGCCGAGGCGCAGGCCGCGATCAACGCTGCCCTTGACGAGGCGAAAACGGCCGCCGCCAAACAATCCGCGACGCTGAACGAGCGACTGGAGAGGCAACTCGCGGAGGCCGAATCGCGCATCGCCGCGGCGCGGGCATCGGCGATGGGCGCGTTGCGCCAGGTCGCCACCGAGACCGCCGCCACCGTGATCTCCCGCCTCACCGGCGCGCCGCCGGAGCAAGCGCGGCTGGATGGCGCCATCGCCGCGGCGCTGTCGGCGCGCGGCGCCGGCTGAAAGGGGCGGAATTCGCCATGCCTGACTTTACCGAGCCGCGCACCTGGGTGGCGATCGCCTTCATCCTTTTCTTCCTGCTGTTCGGCCGCAAGCTATGGTCGCCGCTGGCCGCCATGCTGGACGCGCGGGGCGCGCAGGTACGCGCCAACCTGGAGGAAGCCGCGCGCCTGCGCCGCGAGGCCGAGGCAATGCTGCGCGACGCCGAGCAACGCCGCACCCAGGCGTTGGCCGAGGCGAAGGCCCTGATCGAGGGCGCCCGGGCCGAAGCAGCCCGACTCGCCGCGGCCGCGACGGCGGAGGCGGAGGCGGCGGCCAAACGCCGAGAGCAGATGGCGATGGATCGCATCGCCGCGGCGGAGAAGGCGGCGGTGGACGAGGTGCGACTGACCGCCGTGGAGGTCGCCACCGTCGCGGCGCGGCAGGTGATCGCGGATGGCCTGTCGGCCGACGCGGACGCCAGGCTGATCGACCACGCCATCACGCAACTTCCCAGCGCCCTCGCCCCGCGCCGCGCGGCTTAGTCGCCACTCCCGCGCTGGGCGCGGGACAGGTTGCGTGTCACTCCCGGCCAGAATTAACGAAACGGCCTCCTGGTAAGCATAAGACCGTCCAGAAGCTGGGGGGACTTACGCTGCTTCCCCGTAAAAGGCAGTAGGCCGCCCCTGTTGGGCGCATCCCGTGCCTGACGCAAGCACCACAGCAATCGTAACGGTAACCCGGAGATGCACACTCATTTAAGCCGGGAGCCGGTCGAGTTGTTCGCCGTTCGCTGTCACATCACACCCGGGCTCATGTCGATCTTCCGCATCACGGCGCGGCATCGGGCGCAAAACTGGGTGCGAGGATTATTGTCCGAAACGAATCCGAACATGACACATTGGGCGATATCGGTATTGGCCGGAATCTGATAGGAGGGACCGTCATTCGCCACGGTGATCGGCAAATTCCATCGACAGTGATTACCATTATGGGCGTAGAAATTATCGTGCGGGTCGAGATTTGCCTCCGCTTGTGCCGCGACCATCCGCAGCGAATGACCGAACTCGTGAATCGCGGAATTGAGCTGCGCCCCGACCGCGATAGCCTCGAATTCACGTCGCGCCGGGATCAGGACGATGCCACGGCTATCGAGGCCGATGGCGTTGATCCGCGCCATGCCGTTGACGTAACGCTGAAACACGGCGACCCGCAGCTGGATCGTGCCAGCGGCAGGCACCGCGCCGAAAGCCGCGTCGGCGACCCTGACATCGATCTCGTTGAAGCAGCCGGGCTTAAGCGCCGGACTGGTTTCGATTGCAACGAGGTTGGCCGGCGGTATTGGAATCGCGATCCCGGCAACGGTGATCGAGGCGGTTTGCAACCATTCATGCGGCGGACCGGGCAGATTATCGTCAGGCCGAGGCCACGGGCCAAAGCCCTCCCACAGCCCTTTGCGGAGGTCATACCCCGGCTGGTCCGGCTGCTGTCGGACCTCGACGCGAACGGTCGGCGGCACCGCACCGTGTCCGACTTGGCAATTGACCGCGGTGGTCGGTATCAGACGGAACTGGGCGAGCTGATCCACCAGGCCGAATGTCTCGCGCCATGGATCGTACGCTCCGTATGTTTGTCCCGGCAGATTCCGGCAATTCGTCGCATAGAACCCTCTGACCGTGGCGACCGCATCGCCGGGCAACTCATACTCGCAAAGACGCAGCGCCGGGGCAGGCTCCTCTCCAAGAAATATCGCGTCAGTGAACTGCGCCTGCATTTCCGGTTCCACAGCGCCCCGAAGACCCGGGAGCGGGACGGAGTTCGGCGCGCCGCCGCGCAGCACCATGTAATAGACCGCGCGCCATGTGGTGATGTCTCCTGTCTGGCGGTGGTTGCCGCCATTGTCCCAACCAACCACGCGATAGGTATCGCCGACCGCCGGTGACCGGATCTGTAGCGAGATCTCGCCAACGCCCGCCACCGCTGTCCCGGTTTCCGTGTATCCTTGTCTTCGGGTGAAGTTGCCCGCGGGATGCTGTGCCGCTCCGGTTGGAAAATTGAATGCTGCGTGCGCGCGCTCCTGCGCTGAATAGACCGCATTGTTGGCGGTGTCGGCGACCAGTTCGACCGAATAGTCCGCATTAGCACCATTCGAAAAGACCAGCCGGACCCGGATTTCCTTGGTCAGCCGATCGATGTTGGCGATGCGAACCGGGGTGCCGTCCAGCCGGCCCGCATCGATCCATTGCGGTTGTTTGGCGACGATGTTGGTGTATTGCCGCACGGGCCCGCCGGTCCAGTTCACTTGGCCGCCCGCGTTGCCGTCGCGGATCTCGACCGCGATTAGCTTGTTGACCACGGCAGGCGCATTCCAGTTCCAGCCACGCACGCGCAACATGCACAAACCGCAGAAGTGGTCGGAATCGAGATCGTAATTCATGATGCATGAGTCACCGGCGACGTGGCACTCCGGATGTGGACTGGGCACTGCGACCCGTGGTTGCGACTGGCTCGCTTCATGCGGCAGGAACAGTGCGTGTCCGATCTCATGGCAGACGATCGAATCGGCGTTCCTGGTCGGTAGGTTCAACGCCTGGGCAAGTGGCACCGACGCCACGAAGCCGATGCCGCGGTTCCGCAGTTGCGTCGCCTCGGGATAGAACGCGCCCGCCACCCTGGGCTGATTCATCGCCACGTTCTGCCCCGGTGCGACGATCCCGTTGAACCGGCCGGGAAGATGCATCATGAACAAGGCCGACTGGCCGGCATAGGTGGTGTCCGCGTAGGATTTGATCGTGTCGCCAAGTAGCTCCAGCATCAATGCGCTCTGATGCGCGTTGCCGAAATTACTCAGGCATGGCAACTGCAGCGGCGTTGCAGCAGCGCCACGCATCTCGTTCAGGATGGCATCCCGCACCAGGATTCGCCGCTCGGAGTTGATCAACGTATTGAGCAAGGTCTGGACATTCGCCAGCCGCTGCAGCGAGCGAGGTGTTGTCTGGCGCGCCGTGATGGTGATCGTCAGCGGCTGTGCCTCATTGTGGGCAGCGGCGGCGGCGATCATTTCGTTGCGCAGGACCGTCCGTGCCGCACCCGACAAATCGGTGCGGAAATTCGACGCCGGTCCAAAAGTTCGCGGGAACGTCACGTGTACCGCCGCGCGTCCGTCGATGGAGACGTCGATGGTGCTTTCGTAGGCAGCACCTGCGCCGGGATTGACGACATCGGGTTGCCGCGTTGTGCAACTGAGCGGCGCCTGCCGTGTACCGAGCGTCACGTTGCCGCCCGACCAGTCGCAGGTCACAACCTCCTGGTCATTGAGGCCGGGTGGTGTGCACAACACAAAGTACGGCGCGGCCCCGTCCGGATTCAGCACCACGCCGGTGGAACCGCTGACATTGCCGGTGAACCGCTGGCCCCGCAACGTGGCGGCGTTGCCGACGCCGTTGAACATGCGGATCACGCCATTCTGAAACTCGGCGTCCAGGCCGTTGGTGAACTGGGCCCAGGTCCGGAATGGAATCCCGGGCGAATTCGCGGCTGGCGCATGATCAATTAAATGCCGCATCAGAAACGGCAGCGCCGGGACCAGGCCGAGGTTCTCAAGCGCGGCACCGTTCGTGTAGGGCCGGTGCGGCTGCAGCGTGCCATTGAGCGCGTTGGTGTAAGTGGCATTGTTCACCGGAGCCTCGATCACATCCATGACCGTGAACAATTCGCGCTCGTAAACGGTCTTGAGATGAGCCACGAGTGCCGGGGTATTTTCCCCGGTGTCGGCCGCACCGCCGCGCGTCAGGTAATACGTGTTGACGCGACGCTGTACCAGGAAGCGGTAATCGGACGAGTGCGGTGCCGTCGCTGCGATCGCATCCGCCGCGTCGGCCTCGCGATAGACATCGAGCCACGCCGTCACGAGGTAGCCGTCGCCGGCCTGCCGCGCCGGTTGGAATACGACGCCGCTGCGGTCGATCGTGCCAGCCGGCCCAACCGGGTTGCCGGCTCGCCAGAACTCGCTCCATACCGCCCAGGGGCGGTTTGGACAGGCGGCGACCGTGTAGGGAAACGGCGGCACGGCCTGGGCCGGGGGAAATACCTGCAACGGCGCGCCATCTTGCTTGCCGCCAAGACCGACCGGCGCGTTTTGCACATTGGCCGGCTGCGGCGGCGGGCCGGTCGGATGATGCGCGGCATCGAGGTAGCTGTCGGTATGCTGTGTCGCCCCCGCCGCGAGCGGGTCGCGCCATCGATTGGGATCCGGTTCCCGCCAGTCCCACACCACTCGTGCCTGCCCAAGTGCTTCCGGCACGCCCGCGGTCGACGTCCCGTCCGAACGCATGATCAGCGCCTGCACAACGATCGGCACTCTTGTTCCATCGCCCCACAGGTCGCGATACACGTTGAAGTCGGTCTGATTGGCGTAGCTTTCGAGATTTGGCGCGCCCTTGGCGTGTACCGGAAAGAGATTGCTGATAAGCCGCAATTTGTGCGTCACGCCGGCGGTCGGTGCGGCGAGGTTCTGCTCGTTGGCGCCCCCGCCGGTCAGGTTCGCGAGCACGTATTGCTCGTGCTGCAGCGTGAGGGCCCGGTTCGGCCCAGTAACGTCGGGGCGCACCTGGGGCAGCATCGCATGCGTGCCCCATTCGGCGACGAGCGAGTGGGCCAGGACATCGAAATACAGCCAGCGCGCCGGCACCACGCGGACCATGTTCAATCCCCGCACCAGCGTCAGTTTCAGCTTGTACGGCGATTGGTCGATGGTCAGTATGCTGTGTGGGAACCTGGCGGCGTCGGCGAAACCGACCGTGGCGGTCCGGCTGCCAACCACGGTCACATCCGCGTCCGGTTCCAGCACACCGGTAAAGGGCAGCGTGTCCACCAGCGGGCATCCCCCGGCTGGCCAGGTCAACGTCTTCGACCAGCATGGAGCGGAGCGGCGCGGCACGAACAAATCGATGCGCAGCGTGATCGCATCGCGCAGAAAATTGGGATCCTGGGCCACAGGGCCGGTGAGTTCCCAATGCAGAGCGGTCGTGTTGTCCACGCGCGGTGCGAAGTTTCGGCGCAGCGGGGAGCCGGCCGGCGCCGGTTGCCTGACGGTCAGTCCATCCTGGGCTGCCTGGTGGGCCGGCGTCTCCAGCCAGAACTTCGTAACTCTATAGGTCGCCACATCGACAACATTGCCCTGGTGTCCGCCGTTCGGCGCCCGCCGCACGTTGGCGGCAAACTGCCGTGGCTGCGGGTCTGGAGGCTGCCTCACATCCAGGAAGGTAAGTCCGCCGATAGCCGGGGGATAAGCGCTAAGCATGGCTACTGGACATCATGCGCATCGCGCAGGGCGGATTGGGTGCGGCCATCCAGGGTCCCCGTCGGCTCGATCCCGGCACTCGCCTGGAAGGCGGCAAGTGCCTCCGTGGTTGCCTCGTTCCAGGCATCGCCGGACGATTCGACGGCGAATCCGAGATTGACCAGCCTGGCGATAGCACCGGCTGGCGTCTCGACCGGATCGAGGTGGCCGAGGTTGAGCGTATAGGTCCGGCTCTCGTCGCCGGTTCCCACGATAAGGGTGCCGCTGCGCGCTTCCGGGGGGATCGTCCGCCGCACCCAGCCGCTGCCGTCGGTGGACCCCTTGGACCGCACGCCGTCAACCCACAGCACGTAAGGCTGTCCGGTCCAGGGCTTGCCCTCGACAAGCAACTGGATTTGGAAGCGCGCCGGCACGCCCCTGATCCGGAACCGATGCCGCGCGTCGGTGGGACGGTTCTCGTAACGGATGCGTGGGTCGGTTACGAACACCTGGTCGCCGGGTTCCAGGACATTCGGGTCAGGACGCACCCTGCGCAATGCCGCGTTGTTGCCGTCGTTCCACACCGTTTCCCAGAACAGGCCGTGTTCGAACGCGATGCTGTTGATGCAATCGCCCGGCCTGACGGTGTGCCACGGCATCCGCGTCAGCCGCCGCCACCGGCCGGTGACCAGACTTCGGTGTCAAGCCGGGGGAATGTGATCCGGCACATGCCGGCATCGGCGATTGAGTCGACCCGCGCAAACCCCTGACGGTCCAATGCGCCATGCACGATACTGCCGTCGGGCAAGGTAATCTCATACTCTTCCCAGGGAACCGGCTGGTCAGCCTCATCGACCAGGATGATTTCAATCCAGTGCAGCCTGGGCGGAGACTTCTTCTGGCATGGCAGCACCAGGAGGTCCGGCGACCCCTGCGAAAAGTGCTCACTCATCGACGGCGTCCGCTTCGGTCGCTTCCGCCCATTCGCGGAACGCGCTGGCCCGCTGCGCCGCCGGCACCGATTTCGATAGCAGAATGCGCGTGAGCGGGGCTGGCAGGCCATCCAGCCTTGTCGTTCCGGTATGCCGAAGCGTGTGGTGCACAAACAGGGCGACATCAGCTTCGACGGTGATGCCGATTTGCCGTGCCGTCTCGATACCCTCATCGACATAAGGCAGGATTTCCGCGTGGGCGATGCCGATTTCTGCCGATAACCAGAGTGACAGTCTGGCACTGAACGCCTGCCATCGAGCCTCGCGTATCGCGGCAAGCTGTCGGTCGGTAATGATCACGGCGTTATCCTGCGCGCCAAAGACGGTGGTGGTGCGCGCCACGTCATCTTGTCTCGATGGGTGGACCGCATAGAACAGCTTCCCTACGCCGCGTCAACAGCACCCAGCCAACGGTGCCAGCCTATCGCTGGGCAGCGATAGGAAAGCCTGGCGAGCGGCTGACGCCGCCGCGCTGCTCTCCGAGGCTGCGTCTCAGCCGGCATTTCCCAGATGCCCGGCCCATCCAGGCATCTGGGATGAACGATACCCGTGGATGAGCGCGCCCGGCAAGATGGGGTCACCTGCCGATTTGTTCAAAATCGTACACTAAGTGCCCCCCGGGACCGCCCCAGGCGCGATAACCGCGGTTATCGCGTGTGGGAGAGTTATTCCGGGTGCCGTCCGTCCCGCCGGCCGATCCGTCTGACCGAGCGTGCGCCGGGATCGCCGATGATTGCGCGCCTGCGCGCGGGTGCGAGCCGCTACACCTGTCAGGCGTACAGCATCACTGGCGGCTGCCCTGGGGGGTGGGCATGGTCGAAGACCACCCAGGCATGGTGATGTTGCGCCGGCTTGGTGTCTTCGCCCCGCTCGAACCAGAGGATTCGCTGTGTCAGCACGACGACGGCGGCAAATGGGGCGGTGGACATCACCTCGGCCGCCCGCTGTCCAGCGATCCACTGTAGCCGCACCAGCAACGCCAGTTGGCCCTGCACGGACGCGGTGAGCATCAGCGCATGGCGCAGAAAATTCAGCATCGCCGTGGGTGACCGCGACTGTCCCGCATGCAAGCCGGAGTCGCCGTAAGGCGGATTTGTCACGAGGCTTCGGCAGCCCTCTGGCACCGTGCGGCAAGCGAGGAAATCGACACCCGAGGTGCCGAACCCGCGGTCGGCGATATCGGTAGAGGCCACCTTGTAGCCATGCCGGCCGAGTACGGTGGACATGGCGCCGTCGCCGCAGCATGGCTCCCATATCTGGCCGCGAAAGCGGATATGATGGAGGAGCGCCTCGGTCACCCAGGACGGCGTCGCATAGAAGTCGTCGCCCGCGCGCTCGAAGGCCGACACGTGAATTGGCCGGGATGGCGTTGTGCGCGGCGGGCTGCGAGGGCGTGGCGGGTCGGCGCGCGGATCAAGTCCGTCGAGCGGCAGACCGAATTGCGACACGCTCACCTGAGCGGCTTCGTATGGAGGAGGGTCATGGTGACACTGGCGGCCAAGGCGCGACTCCGGCTGAGGGCGCACATCCTATCTCAGGGCACGGCAGGGACTGTCCCGCCGCGACTCGGACGAGGAGGAACGCGTTGAGGAACTTACCGTGCTGTGGAACCACCGAACAACCCGCGGCCGCCTCCGATGGATTGGGCGAGCGAGCATTGCTCTCGCCGGACAGTCTTGGCTGGCCGCATTCGCGAATTCGTTGCCGCCGACGCCGCCTGAAAGATCGGCGGTCTTGCTCTGCGGAACGCGAGGCGGGCGAGGGGTCTATGATGATCCAGCGCACAGCGCCGCGGCTTGTCCGTCGCCTCCGGCTGGCCAGCCTCCGGGCTGTGGATCATCCTTCGCCGTTTCAATTGTTCATGGTTCCCAGGGAGACGCCCATGCCTGAGATCGAATGGAAACAGCTTCCCACGCCAATGTGGCCCGAGGGATCCGTTATGGCTGACTGGTCCGGGCTGCTCCTGGAGGCATCCTTCGAACAGGGCGTTCCGGCCTGGAAGGTTCAACGGTCCATGGGGCAAAATGCTCTCCCGACCTTGGTCGCCAGCGGCACGGCTGACAGCTTCGCGGCAGCCAAGGCAGCGGCGCTGCACGTGGCGGAGGCCGAGTTACGATCCTCATCCCAGGTGTAGCCCCGCTGGGCCACAAATGCCTTCGCGCGAGGGATCGTCCCCCGGCAGAACCAAACCCCGGCTGCGGGGGCGTTTGGCGAATCCGAACGAAACCTTGTTGAGCCGAGCGGCCCCACGGTCCCGCTTCTGCGTCTGTTCGACAACCATTCGGAGTTGATCACCGAACTCCGTCCTGCCGCGCAGTGAACGCCGGTCGGTGAGCAGAGGCCCGGTCGCTCGGCTCCGCTTCCCGAAGGTTGCAACGGCGGCGCTGCCAGTTGCGGGTCTGCCAGGCGAGCTTCCGGGATAAACCGCTCGACGCTCGCCGACTCCCTGCCGAATCGCCATTGCAAAAGACACGGCGCGTGCCGCGTCTGCCGTCCAAGGTAAATTTTCCTTGATTGGTCCAAAATTTCCTGTTACGTTCCGCGCTTCACCCCCGACCGCGGAGCACCAGCCCATGAATCCCCAACCCGCCCAACCCCAGCCAACCCCCCTCTCGCTCGACCCCGCCACCCTCGCCGCCCTGCTCCAGACCACCCTCGACACACTCCCCCAACACCCGGCCGCCACCCCAGCCGAAATAACCGCAAGCCGTCAGGCCGCCGTGGTCGTCATCGCCACCCTTCGCCCGCGCGACGCGACGGAGGCCCTTCTCGCCGCCCGCACCGTCGCCACCCACCACGCCGCCATGGATTGCCTGCGCTGCGCCTCGCAGCCCGGTCTCCCGCTCGCCCTGAAGCTGCGCTGCCTTGGCAAGTTCGCCACCCTGTCGCGCCTGGCGGACGCCACGCGGCAGGCGCTCGCCCAGGCCCAGGCTCGTCCGGCACTGCAGCCCGCGACAGTGCCGGCGCCGATCCCCGCCCCGCGCCCGCAACCGGCCCCGCCCGCCGCCCCGCCCGCCACCGCCGCACCGCCCCCCCAGCGAGCCGCTATCAAACCCGCCCCCAGCCTCCCTGTCCCCTCCGGCGCCCCTCCGCATCCCGCGATTGCCGCCACGGTCCCGCCGGATGACGCGATCGGCCAGCGCATCCTGCGGGAGATCGCCGCCCGCATGCTCACCGCGCCGATCGCCTGTGCGGCGTGACGGGGGAAGCAGCCCATGCACCGTGAGAAGCCCCAGCCCACCGGCCCGCTGCGCAACGGCAACGCCCGAGGCAACCCGAACCTCGCTCCACGCTGCGGCGCGACGACCCGGGCCGGTTGTTCCTGCCGCTCGCCCGCCATGGCAAACGGCCGCTGCCGCATGCATGGCGGCGCCAGCACCGGCCCGCGCACGGCCGCCGGACTCGCCAAGGCGAGCGCCGCCGCCACCAGGCACGGCGGCTACGGCGTGGCAGCCCGGGAGCACCTCCGCGGCATCGGTGCCCTGATGGCGGAGACGCGGCGGATCCTGGCGCTGCACCGCGCCGGCACCCTCAACACCGAGCAACTTGCTTTGCGCGCGCTACAGCCGCCGCCCACCCAGCCCGGGCGCCACAGCGGTCGCGTCCAACGCCGCCGCAGCCACGGCACCCATGCACCGTGAGGAGCCGCGCGCCATGACCTGATGCCGAGCGATGCCGTGCCCCGTCAGACGCGGCGCCGCGTCCCGCGGCACAGCCGGCAACGTCCGGCGCCGCTCAACCGGCCCGGACCACAACCGTCCCGGGACCGCTCATCCCGCCCGCACCAGCCGGTGCTGCTTGCGCCCCGCCGACAGCTTGATCGCGTCCCCCCGCATATCCGCCAGCGATACCATCTGCGCCTCGTCCGTGACCGCCGCGTCGTTCACCCGGGCCCCTCCGCCGCGGATCAGCCGCCGCGCCTCGCCGCCGCTTTTCGCCAGCCCGGCGCGCTCGAACAGCCGGAACGCCGGCATTCCCGCCGCCAGCTCCTCCCGACTCACCTCCACCGACGGCAGCGACTCCGCCGCCTCTCCCTGTTCGAACGCCCGCCGCGCCGTTTCCCCCGCCGCCTCGGCCGCCACCCGGCCATGCGCCAGCGCTGTTGCCTCGGTCGCCAGCACCTTCTTCGCCTCGTTCGCCTCGCCGCCGCGCAGCGCCTCCAGCCGGGCGATGTCGGACAGCTTCAGATCAGTGAACAACCGCAGGAAGCGGCCGACATCGCCATCCTCGGTGTTGCGCCAGAACTGCCAGTACTCGTACGGCGACATCCGGTCCGCGGTCAGCCACACCGCCCCCTGCGCCGTCTTCCCCATCTTCGCGCCCGATGCGGTGGTAATCAGCGGCGTGGTCAGCCCGAACACCTGCGCGGCATCGGTGCGCCGGGTCAGCTCGATGCCGGCGACGATGTTGCCCCACTGGTCGGAGCCGCCGATCTGCACGCTGACCCCGAACCGCCGCCGCAGCTCGCGGAAGTCGTAACTTTGCAGGATCATGTAGTTGAATTCCAGGAACGTCAGCGGCTGCTCCCGCTCCAGCCGCAGCTTCACCGAATCGAAGGTCAGCATGCGGTTGATGGTGAAGTGCGTGCCCACTTCCCGCAGCAGCGGGATGTAGCCCAGCGTGTTCAGCCAGTCGGCGTTGTTCGCCAGCATCGCGTCCGCCGGCCCCTCGCCGAACCGCAGGAACGGCGTGAAGCAGCGCCGGATGCCCGCCATGTTGGCGTCGATCTGCGCGTCGGACAGCATCTGCCGCGCCTCGTCCTTACCGGACGGATCCCCGATCCGAGTCGTGCCGCCGCCCATCAGCACCACCGGCCGATGGCCGTGCCGCTGCAGCAGGCGCAGGATCATGATCTGCACCAGGCTGCCGACATGCAGGCTGTCCGCGGTGCAGTCGAACCCGATATAGGCCGACACCACGCCGGCGTTCAGCGCGGCGCGAAGCGCCGCGGTGTCGGTGCACTGGTGGACGAAGCCGCGCGCGGTGGCCTCGGCCAGGAAGTCGCTGCAGGACATGGCGGATGCACTATTGTGAACACGGGTGGAGAGGAAGCGGAAAACGGCCACGGACTCCCCCTCCCCTTGCGGGCTTGAGCCGCGAGGCGGATCAAGGTTCGGGGGAGGGGGCGGCCGGAGGCTCGCACCGGCCGACCCCTCCCCCCAACCCCCAGGCGAACGGGAGCAAGGGGCGGTTAGCACGAACGGGACCGGGGGCAAATGCTGCGCACCATCGGACTGATGAGCGGGACCTCGCTGGACGGCGTGGACGCCGCCTGGCTGGAAACCGACGGCGAACGCGTCGCCGCCTTCGGCCCGGCCCTGACGCTGCCTTACGACGACCGCCTGCGCGCCGATCTGCGCCGCATCCTGACCCTGGCGCCGGCGCTGGACCCAGCCGACCGGCGGCTGAAGACCGTGGCGGCACGGTTGACCGAATACCACGTGCGGGCGGTCGCCGCGCTGGGCCGCCCGGCCGACCTGATCGGCTTCCACGGCCAGACCATCCTGCACCAGCCGCAAAACCGCCGCACCTGGCAGATCGCCAACGCCGAGGAACTCGCCTGGCGCACCGGCGTCCGGGTGGCGTGGGACTTCCGCTCGGCCGACGTGGCGGCGGGAGGGCAGGGGGCCCCGCTCGCCCCTGCGTTCCATGCAGCCCTGGCGCGGCCGGAAGCAAAACCGCTCGCGGTGCTGAACCTCGGCGGGGTGGCGAACCTGACCTGGATCGGCGCCGCGCCGGACGACTCCGGAGCACTGGTGGCGTTCGATACCGGCCCCGGCAACGGCCCGCTGGACGACTGGGTGGCGCGCCACACCGGCGAGCGTTTCGACCGCGACGGCGCCCTGGCGCAAGCCGGGCAGGTGGACCGCGCGGTGCTGGGGCACTTGCTCGGCCACCCCTATTTCGCCCGCCCGGGCCCGAAATCGCTGGACCGGCTGGACTTCGCCGCCGCCCTGGCGGCCAGCGGCCTGGACGCCCTGTCCCCCGCCAACGGTGCCGCGACGCTGGTGGCGTTCACCGCCGAGGCAGTGGCGCTGGCCCCGCTGCCCGCCCCGCCGCTGCGCTGGCTGGTCACCGGCGGCGGCCGGCACAACCCGGCGATCATGGCCGCGTTGCGCCGCGCGCTGCGCGTCCCGGTCGAGCCGGTGGAGTCGCTCGGCTGGGACGGCGACGCACTGGAAGCCCAGTGCTTCGGCTTCCTCGCCGCCCGGGTCGCCGCCGGACTGCCCATAAGCTTCCCGGGCACCACGGGCGTGCCGCGGCCAATGACCGGGGGGCGGATAACACAGGATCCTCGCCCGCATGGCGGGAAAGGATAGGGTGCGGATGCAGCACCCTATCCAGCATGACGCGAGAGAAATTCTACGCCGCATCATGAAAAATCACCCCCAGCGTGTGTCGCCGCCCGCTATGCACCCGGCTCACTCCGTGCCGCATCGTCACCCGGTGCGGGCCGCGCGCGCCTTGCACCGGGCGGTGGTGCACCGGGAAGATCACCGCCTCCCCCTGCGCCAGCGTCACCACCACCGGCCGCGACTGCGCCCGTGGCCGCTGCTCCACCAGCACGAATTCTCCCCCCGTGAAATCGGCACCCGGCTCGCTCAGCAGCACCGTGACCTGCAGCGGGAACACCAGCGCGCCATACAGGTCCTGGTGCAGACAGTTGTAGTCGCCCGCGCCGTAGCGCAGCAGCAGCGGCGTCGGCCGGGTCTGCCCGGCCGCATGGCACTCCGCCAGGAACCCGTCGAGCGTCGCCGGGAACCGCGCCGCCTCGCCCAGCGCCGCGCGCCAGCCATTGGCGATCGCGGCAAGCGGCGGATACAGCGCCGCGCGTAGCGCCGCCACCGGCTCGGGCAGCGGATAGGCGAGGTATTTGTATTCGCCCCGGCCAAACCCGTGCCGCTGCATCACGACGCGGCTGCGGAAGCGCCCGTCATCGTCGTACAGCGCCGCGAGCATGCGGCAGGTCGCCGGCTCGAGCAGTCGGCTCATGGCATAGCCATGCTCGGCGAGGTCGGCGGCGAGCCGGTCCTGCGGGAGTGCGGGCGGAAGCCTGGTGCGCATCGCCCGAACATACTCCGCCGCCACCGTGGCGCACTCCGCGGATTGCGGCGGCTCGATGCGGGTTGAGAAGCGGGGGAACGGAAGTCCCGCCACCGCAAGCGCCACGCCGGCGCTGCCATGCGACGGCAGCGCAACGGACCGGACGTGCCGCAAGACAGTTTTTCGGCCGGACGTGAAGCAGGTCACACCGCAACCGGCCCGCGCTGGACATCATGGCAATGACAGCCACCTCCGGAGCGAGATCGTCGGCTTTCGCGGCATCGGTGCCGTCGGGTGGCCGGGGATTCCCTCGGCAGCGGCGCACGGTGACACGGGAGGTCATCATGGAGTTGCCCGTACATCTGGCCTATCCGCGAACCATGCTGGCCGCCGCCGCCATCGCGCTTGCCAGCACAACGCTGGTGACGGTGTATGCCTTGATGCTGTCGAGGGCCGGCATGTCCGCAACCGCCGCCCCGTTGCTGGTGGTCCTGCTGGCCTCCACCTTGTCGAGTATTGCCGGGTTCGCGTTCTCGGCGATCTGTGGCGCCATGCTGTTGCAGTTAATTAATGATCCCGTCCGCGTCGTGGAGATCATGATGGTGTGCAGCATCGCCATCCAGTCGCTCAGCGTCGCCGTGCTGCGGCGCGATATCGATTGGCGGCGGCTGGCACCATTCCTGGCCGGGGGTGCCGTGGGCGTGCCTTTCGGGGTGGAACTCCTGCTGCATCTCGGTCATGGCGGGTTCAGGCAGGTGATCGGCGGCCTGCTGACCATCTACGCGGCCTATGTCCTGCTGAAACGCCCCCTGACGGTTGCCGTGCACGGCACCGCTATCGATGTCGGCGTCGGGTTCCTCGGCGGCATCACCGGCGGGCTTGCCGGGTTTCCCGGTGCGGCCGTGACGATCTGGTGCGGCATGAGGGGATGGGACAAGCAGCGCCAGCGCGGCATCTACCAGCCGTTCATCCTGATCATGCAGGTGCTGGGCGTGGTGCTGATCGAGGTCATTCGCATGTCCTCTGCGCGGGGGCAGGGTCCGGGCCTGCCGTCCTTGCAATTCGTTCCGGTGGCACTGCTTGGCACCTGGTTCGGCCTGGCGATCTTCCGGCGCCTGTCCGACCGGGTCTTCACCTGCGCGGTCAATCTGCTGCTGCTGGCGTCGGGCATCGGCCTGCTGATCTGAAGCGGCGGATGGCATGACGGTTGGCCGGTACACACCCAATCCGGCCCGATCATGCTATCGTGGCAGCCACGGCACCGGCACAAAAAACCGCCCGCCCACCGTCTTCAGCGCGTTGTTCTCGCTCGCCATCGCCACCGCACGCAGGGCGATCAGCAACTGCCCGGCCAGCGTCCCGCGCCAGAACCACCCATTCACCTGCCGGCTGGCCGGCGCCGGCCCGTCCGCCTGACCGGCCTCGCCATAAAATGCCTTGATGTCATCGCAGAGAAACCGCAGCGCCAGCGCAGCCGTAGGGTGCCCTGCCACACGCGGCGTCGCGCCACCAACGAACGCCGCCGCGAGCGCCGGCCAATCGTCCGGCACCACGCCGCTCAATCCCACCGTGCTGCCGCCGAACCGCGCGCGCGCCCGTTCCCACGCCGGCCGCAGTGCGGACAACTCCGCCGCGAACCCCACCCGCCATGCCGCGGCATCGGACGGCGCCGCCACGGACGGCAACGGCGGCGGCAGCCAGCCGGGCGCGTCCCGCCAGCCGGGCGGATCGTCGGGGAAATCCTCCAGAATCACCGGCCCGTCCGTCCGCTCCAGCAGCTTCAGCGCCTGCAGCAGCACACGGCTCTGGAACGCCGCATCCTCCGGCTCGCCCAGCGGCCGGCCCAACTCGAACGGCACGAAAAGCCCGCGCGGCGGCCGCGTCTTTTCCATCTGCACGCGCACCGCGCCAATCGCCGCACACGGCACGCCTCGGCTTTCCAGCATGTGGGCCAGCGCGCTCACGGCGCGCGTGCAAAGCGGTCAGACAGGGGTTAGCAGCACCGCATCGATCCGTTCCTGCTGCAACTGTCCGGCGATCTGCGCCGCGGCATCGCCCATCGCGGCAGGATCGGTCGATCCCATGACCGTGTAGTGTGTGTCCGCCACACCACCGATCGCGCCCTCGGCGGCCAGATCACGCAACCGGTCGAGCGGAAACACCACGTTGCGATCCCGCTGGAAACCGCTGCGATCGAAGTTGATCGACACGTGGCTGATCAGTTGTTCGCCGGCCGGCGTTGCCGCCGGAATGAACCGCGCCTCGCCGCTGCCGAACGCGAACGGCGGATCGCCGCGGCGAATAAGCGCCGCGCTGGTGACGATCGCGACACGTCGTTCCGCCAATGGCGGGCCGGCGACGAACGGATGCGTATCGAACGACGGGCACGCCAGATTGGCCACGGCGTCACGGGTCGGTTGCGGAATGTCCTCGAGCCGTGCCATCTGCATGTCTCCTTCCGGCCAGCACAGCACGCCACCGCGATTGCCGCAACCGCGTCACCGCCATGCCGGCCATGCGGACTCCGGCAGTCCGATCACCCGCGTCACCACCAGCCCCAGCACCGCCAGCACGACGATACCGGCCATCGGCGCCTCCTTATCGTACGACGTGACGCCTGGATCGACAAGGCGCCGAACGCCAGCTGTTACCCCCAAGTAGGAATGTCCCCTTTGCCCCAAGTTAAAATGTCCCCTTCCGCGCTACGGCGGGTTGGGGGCGATGATGGCGGCCGAGGGTCTGTGGATGAGCATCGAGGAGCGGGAACGCTCGCATCTGGTCCGCC
>DATLQW010000166.1:0-17996 GCA_035535035.1 Acetobacteraceae bacterium | reverse complement strand
CGGCACATGGTTGCCGAGCCGGCGGAAGGCGGACAAGCCACCGGATTGCTCCAGTTCCCTCAACACCTCGGGAAACATCGGATACAACAGCGCCGGGTCGGCGGGGTTCAGCATATCGCGGATATGGTTGTCGCTCGGGATGCCGCCGGCCAGCTTCCGTCGTCGAGGCGGCGCAGCAGCTCGACCTCCATCCTTGTGCCGCGGACCGCCAGGATTTCCCGCACGCTCGGGATGGTGGTGTAGGTCCAAATAGTCGAGCGCGTCTTGGGTTCATTGCCGGGCGAGAGGATTTCGCTCAGCAGCACCGGCTCCGGCACCATCACCGCTTGCGACGGCGGCGCGCCGATGACGCGGCAACGGCTTCCGGTCGCCAGCAGGTGGTTGCGCAGCAAGGCGCCCAGTTCATTCTGGATCGCCCCATGCACTTCCGCCGCGGGAGGCATCAGGACCGGATCGCCATCCACCAGTTGCCAGCGCCGGCCCGCGAGGTCGCCGGAATCCTATACCAGGAACTCATCGACTGTCATCCGTGTCGGCAAGTGTTTGCGCAGAGCGACCATGGCGGGGACTGATCCACCTGACATCCGGCCGAACGCTATAGCCGCCTTTCCAGCCGATTTCATGCACCCATCCCAAACCGCCTGCCACCCCCGCCCAACCCGTCGTAGAACGAGCTCCGGAATCGACACCACTCAACCCGAGTCGCAACACACATGGTCCGGCTGCTGGGCATCGACCCCGGCCTGCGCTTCACCGGCTGGGGCCTCATCGAGGCGGACGGCAACCGCCTGCACCACCGTGCCGACGGCGTCATCGCCACCGACGCCGCCACGTCGGTGCCCGAGCGGCTGCGCGTGCTGCACGAGGCGCTCGCCGCGCTGCTGGCCGAGTATCAGCCGGACGAGGCCGCCGTCGAGGAAACCTACGTCAACCGCAACGGCAGCGCGACCTTGAAGCTCGGCTATGCGCGTGGCGTGGCGTTGCTGGCGCCGGCGCTGGCCGGCATTCCGATCACCGAATACGCCGCCAAGTCGGTGAAGCTGGCGGTGGTCGGCACCGGCGGGGCGGACAAGGCGCAGGTGCAGATGATGGTGCGGCGCCTGCTGCCGGGGGCGACGCTCAAGCGGGCCGACGCGGCGGACGCGCTGGCGGTGGCGATCTGCCACGCCCACCACCGCGCCAGCCGCCGCGCCTGGGCCGTCGCCGCGGCCCTCCCCGCATGATCGCCCAGCGCGCCGGCCGTGCGGCGCGCTACGTGCGCTGGATCGGGCCCCGACTGGTCCTGCCCGATGGTCGCGCGTTGCTTGCCGTTTTGCCGCGGCGCTATCATGTCGTTGGCCTGGAAGGAGAGTGGTTTGCCTGGTGAGACTGCCACGCTGGCTCTCAACCCTCGGGTTGCCCGGCGGCCGATCACGGTCGCGGAGTTCCTGCGCATGGGCGAGGTCGGCATTCTGGGTCCGCGCGATCGCGTCGAGCTGATCGAGGGGGAGCTGATCGCCATGGCGCCGATCGGGGCCAATCACGCCGGGACGGTCATTGCGCTGCTCGATGCTCTGGCCGCCGTGATGCGCGGGCGCGCGGTCGTCTCGCCGCAGAATCCCGTGCAACTGAACGATCGTTCGCTGCCGCAGCCCGATTACGCGGTGCTGGTGCCTCGGCCGGACCGCTACCGGACCGCCCATCCCCGTCCGCATGAGGTGCTGCTGCTGATCGAAGTATCCGACAGTAGCCTGGAGTACGACCGGGACGTGAAGCGCATGCTGTATGCCCGGAATGGCATAAGCGAGTTGTGGATCGTCAACCTGGTTGGTGGCGATGTGGAGGTCTGCCGGTCTCCCGGGCCGGACGGCTACGCCTCGGTCACAACGGTTGGCCGCAGCGGCGTGTTGGAACCCGAGTTGCTTCCGGGTGCCCGGATCGCGGTGGCGGAGATTCTTGGATAGGGTTCACGCATGCCAAAGGACATTACCATGCGTGAGATTCAAACAAGAGACAGAGAGGGCGACGCCGTGCAAGGGTCCGCCGTGCGCAGGCGAATGCGGAGTTGCACTCGCGGAGCACCAGCCCGAAACCACATGGACTCTGGGGGCGAGAGAAATGCCATTCTGCTCGCCAACCGCGCCGCGACTGGATGCAAAGGGGCACTCGACAACGAGTGAGAATGTGGGGGTACTGATGCCGGAATATCGGCTGCGAACATACTGCGATGGCTTTAATCTGACCGAGCAGATCTGGGAGATTGATGATGGTGGGTCGGCTCGCCAGCTTGGCGTGACGGGTGATAGGACCTGGCGTGTAGAACAGTTGGCGACAGATTTCGCGGGCTCCAATTCTCACAAGCTGAAGCTTGCGCCTGGGCAGTACTTTCCCCGCATGGCCCGACCGTACAGCATACGTCCTGAAGCAAGCCCCGGCTCCAACCCTGATACAAGCCCCACGTTCCGCAACGCTCGGGGCACAAGCTCGGGTCATCTCCACGCGATGATCGAGCGCCTAGAACACATTTGCCGTGTGGTTCATCCATGCGTTGAAAATTTTGACGCCTATGGCCACGAGGTTCGAAACCTGCTGATTTTGGCGTGCACCGAGGTAGAGGCTCAGTGCAAAAACATTATGGCTGCAAACGGAATGGTCAAGACGTGGGGGACGAAGGCCTACGCCAAGTTAGCTCCCGCCATGAAGCTTGGAGAATATCAGGTAACCCTGAACTGGTATCCGTGGCTTGACCCGATCGCTCCCTTTCTCGGATGGGAACCAGGAGAAATGTCGACGCAGTCGCTGCCATGGTACCGTGCCTACAACCAAGTGAAGCATGACCGTGAGACCTGTTTCCCAATGGCGACATTGCAGAACGCTCTTTTTGCGGTAATCGGGTCGTTCGTCATGCTCTGTGCCCAGTATGGCTGGGATTTCGCTCTTCGAGACAAAGAGGGAGAGCGGGCCTTCTTTCAGCTCACAGGTGCACCGACTTGGCCTGCGGAGGAAATCTATGTACTGGGCGAATTGAAGCCAGTGCTCTATTTTTCAGGCGCCACGCAGGATGAAATTCCAAGTCACGATGAACCAAACTGATGGAACCAGCACGTAGCGTCGGCGTTGTCCTGCCCGAATGGGATGACCGACGGCATACTGGCTGAGGATTGTTCCAGCCCAATGTCGCATAAGGCTCCAATATAACAACAGGACGCGGCGTCGCTCGTTCGACCTCATTCGCCGCGGGCGATCCAGAAGCGCGCATCCCCGAATGGCCCCGACCTACGCTTCAGCGACCCCCGCCGCACCGGCCCGCGGCAGCCGCCGCATCCGCGTCACGAACTCCACTGTGCTCAAACTGCCGTCCCAGTAGCCGAGCAACGCCGCCGTGTTATCTGCAACCCACCGCGCCACCCGCGCGAAATCGCGCGCCGGCAAGGCGCCGCGCATCAGCCGCGGCACCGGTCGGATCGCCACCACCGTCGGGTTGCCGGCGTCCATGCGATCGCCCGGGGTCAGACACACCCTGATCCGCGCGTCGTGCCGCGCGTTCCCACGCGGACTGACCCAGATCGTCATCGGCAGGCCGGTATCCCTTGGATATAGGCACGCCATCTCGAACGTATCGTTCGGCCCGGCAGCGCGCCGAGCCTTTACGACCCGATGCGATCCGCCGTCGTGCTTCAAACCCACCCGGGGTGCGGACATGCAGAATTCCCTCCTGCGCGCAGGTTACACGACGGCTCGGGGCAAGCCATCGCCGCCATTGCCAACGCCACTGCCCCCAACCTGAGCCAATCGCCGTTTCCCACCACCCCCCAATCGACCATATCTTCCCCTCGAACCAGCGACTGGAATCCGAGTCGGCCCATGGCGTGCCACCCCAGAGCCACCCCAGCATGATCGCCCTGCTCACCGGCCGGGTGGAGCAACTGGTCGAAGGCTCCTGCGTGCTCGACGTGAACGGCGTCGGCTACCTGGTGCAGGCCTCCACCCGCACCCTGGCCGCCCTGCCGCAGCCCCCCGCCACCGCCCGCCTGCTGATCGAGACCCATGTGCGCGAGGACGCCATCCAGCTCTACGGCTTCGCCGACCCCGCCGAGCGTGACTGGTTCCGCTTGCTCACCACCGTCCAGGGCGTCGGCGCCAAGGTCGCGCTGTCCATCCTCTCCGCCCTGTCCCCACGCGACCTGGTCGGTGCCATCGCCGCCGGTGACCGCGCCGGCCTGACCCGGGCGCCCGGTGTCGGCCCCCGTCTGGCGGTGCGCCTGCTGACCGAGTTGCGCGACAAGGTCGGCGCCATGCCGACCTCCGCCCCGGGCCTGGCCGCGCCCGCCGGCCGCCCGGCCGGCGTGGCGGAGGACGCAATCTCCGCGCTGACCAATCTCGGCTACCGCCGGCCGGAGGCGCAGCCGGTGGTGACGCGGGTGGTCGATCGCCTCGGCGACGGCGCGGCGCTGGACGCGGTGATCCGCGAGGCGCTGAAGGACCTGGCGCAGAGGGTGACAGGATGAACACGCCGGCCCGAACGACCCGCGGCGAGACAGCACTGGCCCGCGGCCGGCATGGCGCCATATAGGAACAGATACGGAACCTTGACCGGCAATATGCCAATCATGCCTCAAGCCGCAGTCCCTGCCGCCCGCCGCTCGCAGCCCGTCCGCTGGCCGCGCGTTGCCGTCTCACGGCACGGCCGGGGGCTGCTGCGCGGAAGCGCCGGACGCCATCGCCGTCTGCGTGCAAGCTCCGCCCCGCCGGCGCCCGCGCAACGTCGTGCGCCGGCGGGCCGGCCCCCTGCGCATTCGCCGCGGCACCGGGTGATTTGCCGCCGGCAGCAGCAGAACCCCGTGCAACGTGAGGAACACGGCGCCGTGATGCAACGCCGCGTCACCTTGCGTCCCGCCTCGGCGGAGCGCCGCTGCGCGCCACGAAGCAAGCAAGACAACGCAGCCGCGGAGGCACGCGGATGGGCGTGAGCCAGGCGTGTTCGGTCATGGCGGACATCGCCCACCCGGATCCGGAGAGCGCCGGCGACGCCGCGCCGCATGCGCTGTCCGCGTTCATCAGCGTGCCTCCGCGGTCGAATCGCCTTGCTTGTTCCGGCGCGAGCCGCGCCTTGCCGCATGGGCGCCGGCTCGCCGCGCGCAAGTCCGCGCCCGGTGCGCCGGAAGCCGTCCTTCCCGGCCCAATCCCGGCCGCGGGCGCCGGCGCGCTCACGCTGGCAGGACCCCATGCACCAAAACGCGCTCGCACGCCGCGCCAGGCTGTCTCGCACACCGCGAAACGAGACGCCGATGAGACGCCGCGGCGACAGAGCCTGTTGCACGCCCCGGTAGGACACCGGTGCCTCGCCCGCTTGGTTCCCGCCCTTGGCGGTACCGCGGCAGGACCCCATGCACCAGAACGCGGTCGCACGCCGCGCCAAGCTGTCTCGCACACCGCGAAACGAGACGCCGATGAGACGTCGCGGCGACAGGGCCTTTTGCATGCCCATGAAGGGCATCCTGCCTACCTGGTCCCCGCCCTTGGCAGTACCGCGGCAGGACCCCATGCACCAAATCGGCGTGCCCGCGCGGGCCGCCCACCATGAGCGACGACCGCACCGTCTCCCCAACCCGCCGTTCCGAGGATGCGGCCGAAGCCTCCCTCCGCCCGCAGACCCTGGCGGAGTTCGTCGGCCAGCGCGCGTCGCGGGAAAACCTCGGCATCTTCATCCAGGCCGCGCGTGCTCGCGGCGAGGCGCTGGACCACGTGCTGCTGCACGGCCCGCCCGGCCTCGGCAAGACCACGCTGGCGCAGATCGTCGCCCGCGAGCTCGGGGTCGGCTTCCGGGCCACCTCCGGCCCGGTCATCCAGCGCGCCGGCGACCTGGCCGCCATCCTGACCAATCTGCAACCCAGGGACGTCCTGTTCATCGACGAGATCCACCGACTGCAACCGGCCATCGAGGAAGTGCTCTACCCCGCGATGGAGGATTTTCAACTGGATCTGATCATCGGCGAGGGCCCCTCGGCGCGCAGCGTGCGCATCGACCTGCCGGCCTTCACCCTGGTCGGCGCCACCACCCGCGCCGGCTTGCTCGCCACCCCGCTGCGCGACCGCTTCGGCATTCCCCTCCGCCTGGTCTTCTACACCCCCGAGGAGCTGGAGCTGATCGTCAACCGCGGCGCCCAGAAGCTGGGCGTCACCCTGACCCCGGAGGGCGGGGGGGAAATCGCCCGCCGGTCCCGCGGCACCCCGCGCATCGCCGGCCGCCTGCTGCGCCGGGTGCGGGACTTCGCCGCGGTGGACGGCGTCAGCCCGATCGACCGCGCGGTGGCGGACGCTTCGCTGACCCGGCTGGAGGTGGACCGGCTCGGCCTCGACGCGATGGACCGCCGCTACCTCCGCCGCATCGCGGAGCACCACGCCGGCGGCCCGGTCGGGGTCGAAACCCTGGCCGCCGCACTGGCCGAGGCACGCGACACGCTGGAAGACGTGGTCGAACCGTTCCTGATTCAGGAGGGCCTGGTCCTGCGCACCAGCCGAGGCCGCATGCTGGGCGAACCGGGCTGGCGGCATCTCGGCCTGGCGCCGCCGCAGGCGGACATGGCGTCGGGCAATCCCGGCCAGCTCGATCTGTTGCGGGACGATGGATGAACCAACATGCCGCCTCCATCCCGCCGGAGGGTCGCCACTGTTATGCCGTACGGGTGTACTACGAGGATACCGATGCCGGCGGCATCGTCTATCACGCCAGCTACCTGCGCTACGCCGAACGGGCCCGTACCGAAGCCTTGCGCGACCTGGGCATTCCACATGCCGAGATGGTGCGCCGATACAACCTGATGTTCGTGGTGCGACGCATCGAAGTGGACTATCTGCGTCCTGCCCGAGTCGACGGTTCGCTGGTTGTAGAGACCGAGATCCTCGTCGCGGGCGCCGCGTCGGCGACCTTGCGCCAGACGGTCCGGGGCGCGGCCGGCACATGCGCCGTGCTGGCGGTCAAGCTTGCGTGCGTCAGGCTCCTGCCCGGGCCACCGGGGACGGGACCAGGGGGAATGGGGCCACAGGGGACGGGACCAGAGGGGCTGGGACCAGAGAGGCTGGGACCAGGCGGAAGCAGGCCGGCGCGGTTGCCGCAACGCTGGCGGACGGTGTTGCAGGCGATGCGCGATGCGCGGCCGGCGGGAACGGCTACAGGTGCCGCCAGTGACGGCACCGGACAAGGGGGTTGTGGTGGATCGAGCAGTTGATGCGGTGAGCCTGGGGACGGCCGGGGGCGATCTTTCGCTGTGGGGCCTGTTCCTCCAGGCCGACATCGTCGTGAAGCTGGTCATGCTGGGCTTGCTGGGGGCCAGCATCTGGGTCTGGGCCGTGGTGTTCGAGAAATGGTCCACCCTGCGCAAGGCGAACCGCGCGGCGGACGGGTTCGAGGACCGGTTCTGGTCAGGCGGCAGCCTCGACGAGCTGTTCGACCAGGAAGGCACCACCCCCAGCCATCCGATGGCCGGGGTGTTCGCCGCCGCGATGGGCGAGTGGCGCCGCACGGTGCGCGTCGCCGGCGCCGATGTCAGCCACACCTCGGTGCGAGAGCGCATCGACCGCGCCATCCAGGTGACGGTGCAGCGGGAGATGGACCGGATGGAGCGCTGGATGGTGTTCCTCGCCTCGGTCGGCGCGACCGCGCCGTTCATCGGGCTGTTCGGCACCGTTTGGGGAATCATGCACTCGTTCTCGGCGATCGCCGCCATGCACAACACCAATCTCGCGGTGGTCGCGCCGGGTATCGCCGAGGCGCTGTTCGCCACCGCCATCGGCCTGGTCGCCGCGATTCCCGCAGTGCTGGCCTACAACAAGATCAGCACCGACCTGTCGCGCTTCGCCAGCCGGCTGGAGGGGTTCGGCGCGGAATTCAGCGCCATCCTGTCGCGCCAGACGGAGGAGCGGGCGTGATGGGGTTCGGAAGACCTCGCCCGCGCGCAGGCGAGGCTTAGGCAAATGGCCTTCTCCCTCAACACGCGCACCGGCCGGGGCCGCTACCGGCCGCTGTCCGAAATCAACGTCACACCGCTGGTGGACGTGATGCTGGTGCTGCTGATCATCTTCATGGTCACCGCGCCGCTGATGACCTCCGGCGTGTCGGTGGACCTGCCGAAGACCAACGCCCAGCAGATCAACAGCGACAGCCAGCCGTTGACCGTGTCGATCAACGCTCGGGGTGACATCTTCCTGCAGGACCAGCAGGTTGACCTGCCCGACCTGGTGACCAAACTGCAGGCGATATCGCAGAACCACCCGGATCGGCGCATCTTCGTGCGCGGCGACAAGGACCTCGCCTATGGCCGCATCATGCAGGTGATGGGCACGATCACCCTGGGCGGCTTCACCAAGGTCGCGTTGCTGGCGCAGGAAACCGGGCTGCCGCCGCCGACCGGCGCAACGCCGGCCGGGGTGCAGCCGGCGGCGCCGGCGGCCACACCCGCTGCTCCATCGGGCGCCGCGGCGCCGAAATCGGGCTGAGGGCGGCCGAACGGTGCTGCAACGGGTGCTGCATGGCGAGGATCGGCTCGGGCGTGGCCGCGCCGGCATGCCGCCGGCCTTGCGCCGCGGCGCCATCGCCTCCGCGGCGCTGCACTTTGTCATCATCGCCGCGCTGCTGATCGGCCTTCCGTTCACCCGTCCCGCGGAGCCGCCGCAGGAGACCACTGTGTCGATGGTGTTCGCCGGCACCGCGGCGTCCTCGATGCGGGCGCCGCAGCTCGCGCCCGTGCCGGCGCCGTCGAAGGCGCCGCCGGCACCGCCGGCACCGAAGGTGACGCAGCAGCCGAAGCCGCGGCCGATCGAGGCGCCGCCTCCGCCGCCCCCACCGCCGCCGCCGCCACCCCCGTCCGAGGCGAGTCCTGCGCCGCCGACTCCCACGCCGCCCACCCCGCTGCCGCCGCCCACCCCGGCGCTCGCGCCGCCGGCCCCCCCGCCGCCCGAGGCGCCGCCCAGCCCGCCGCGCCCCACGCCGTCGCAGCCGGCCAAACCATTGCCGCTGCCTCCGCCGCCGGCACCGCCGCCCCCCGCGCCGCCGAGCGCCACGTCACAGCCCAACCCCACGACCAACGCGGCGGCGAACAGCCAGGCGCTGGACAACACGCTGGAGAAGCTGCGCCAGCTCGTGGAGCAAAAGCAGCCGCCGAAAGCGCGCTACAATCCGCAGGCGGGTGGGGCGCCGAATGGCGGCGGCAATCCGCTGAGCAACGACACCGCGGCACTGACCGCAGACCAGCGCGGCGCCATCGGCGACCACGTGAGGCCGTGCTGGACCGACGATCCCGGCATGCTCGACCTCGACAAGATGCACGTGCTGCTGACCGTCACCACCGACGCGAACGGGGTGGCGCGCGCGGCGGAGGTGGCACCCGCGGAGCTCGGCCGCGTGGCCGCCGACCCAAGGCTGCGCGTGTTCTCCGAACGCGCCGTGCGCGCCGTGCTGTCCCCGAGTTGCGCCAACCTGCCGCTGCCGCGGTCGATGCTGGGCAAGACCAATGTGCTGACCTTCCAGTTCAGCCCGTAACGCGCCTCTGACTTCCTCCGAACCGCCAATGCTGAAAGACTGCCGCATGCTTCACCTTCCCCGCCCCGTTATCGGCCGCCGCCCCCTGCTGCTTGGCGCGGCCGGCACCGCCATGGCCCTGGCCGCGCGGGTGCCGGTGCATGCCCAACCTGCGCCGTCGCCCGTGGCCGCACCGGCGCAAGCCGGCCCGGCGGGTGGGGCAGGTGGGCAGCCCAGCGCGGTGATCGATGTCAGCCACGCGCGCGCCGCGCCGATCCCCATCGCCATCCCCGACCTGGCCGGGGACGACGGCAATTCCGCCCAGCTCGGCCGCGACATCGCCCAGGTGATCACCAACGACCTGGGCAATTGCGGGCTGTTCCAGCCGCTGCCCCCGGCCTCGTTCATCCAGGTGGCGCCGGGCCAGGGCGATACGCCCAATTTCCGGAACTGGGCCGCCATCGGCGCGCAGGCGCTGGTGACCGGGCGGGCCGCGGTGCAGGGCGGCGGCAACATCCGCGTCGAGTTCCGCCTGTGGGACGTGCTGCCGCAGGCGCAGATCCAGGGCACCGCCTACACCACCACGCAAAGCAACTGGCGCCGCATCGCCCATATCATCGCCGACGTGATCTATGAGCGATTGCTCGGCGAGAAGGGCTATTTCGACACCCGCATCTGCTACATCTCGGACACCGGTCCGCGCGACCGCCGCACCAGGCGGCTGGCGATCATGGACCAGGACAGCGAGAACAACCGGTTCCTGACCGATGGCCGGTGGATGGTCCTGACGCCGCGCTTCCATCCGACCAAGGATGAGATCGCGTTCATGAGCTACGCCTACAACCGGCCGCGCGTGTACCTGTTCAACCTGCAGACCGGTCGGCAGAGCGTGCTGGGCGAGTTCGCCGGCATGACCTTCGCCCCCCGCTTCTCACCCGATGGCTCCAGCGTGATCATGTCGGTCGCTCGCGGCGGCGGCTCGGATATCGTCGTGGTGGACCTGGCAAGCAGGGCGTCGCGCCAGCTCACTGATTCGGGGGCGATCGATGTCAGCCCGTGCTACAGCCCGGACGGAACGCAGATCGTGTTCAATTCCG
The DNA here is from genome assembly GCA_035535035.1 of Acetobacteraceae bacterium. Taxonomy (GTDB): domain Bacteria; phylum Pseudomonadota; class Alphaproteobacteria; order Acetobacterales; family Acetobacteraceae; genus JASHVB01. Next base: position 7,403 of record DATLQW010000166.1, on the reverse strand, counting down.
ACCGCGACGGGGACCAGCAGCTTTTCATCATGGGCGCCGGCGGCGGAGCAGCGACGCGGATCAGCTTCGGCAGCGGGAAATATGCCACGCCGGTGTGGTCGCCGCGCGGCGACCTGATCGCTTACACCACGTTCGGCGGCGGGAACGGCAATTTCTCGATTGGCGTGATGCACCCGGACGGCAGCGGCGAGCGCATCCTGGCGGAAGGATGGGACGTCGAGGGCCCGACCTGGGCGCCCAACGGTCGCGTGATGATGTTCGAGAGCCAGACGCGGTCCCTGAATTCCCGCGGCGCCGGGTATTCCTCGCACCTGGTGTCGATCGACATCACCGGCTTCAACCAGCGCGTCGCGCCGACGCCGACTGACGCGTCGGACCCCGCCTGGTCGCCGCTCGGGGCATGAGCGCCAGAGTCTCCGGCAGCGGCATCCCCGGCACCGCCGCGCCAGGGCTGGTCAGGGAATAATCGCTCCAACCGCGATCACCCCAATCGTCCCCACTGCGAAAAAAGACCGTCTGCCATGGAGGATGTTCGGGCCTTTCAGGTCCATCTGGTGTCCTGAATCAAACGGTTTGCGCGCTGCGGTTCTTCTATGGCGTGACCCAGGGGTCACGGCGAAATTCCTGAGCGCATTCCCTACGCCCGGGAGCCGCGCAAGCTGCCGATCGTACTAAGCACCGATGAGGTGGTCCGCTTGCTCGAGGCGGTGCCGGGCCTGAAGGCGCGAGCTGCGCTGATGGACGGCCCAACTTAGCCCATACCGGTGCGGCGGTCCTAGCAATCGTCGCGCCGAAGGTCAGCTCTGCGACTGGCAACCAAGGGATAAGTTCTACCCAAGGCGAGCCTACGTCGGCGCGCTAACTCGCTCGAGCGCAACGGCTAGCCCAAAGCATCCCAACCAAGCCATATAGTCGATCAATGCCACGCGCTGAATTGTACCTACATAGGGATGTAGGGAACCGGGCAGCATCGCGCCCTTCAAGGCGGCGACCGAGGCAGTCATAATCAGGCCCGCCGCGAGCGTCCACAGCCGAAACCATCGCCATCGCCTATCTGCGCGGAAATGACCAAAGAAGATGAAGCAGCTAACCGGCGCCAGCGAAAAGACCAGGATGCCGAATGCATAGTGAAGATAGCTGTGCCAGCTCATCTCAAAAATCGGCACGCCGACCGGATCCATGACGAATGGACCGGATGCCAGAAGACTGAAGCCTATTATACTGAGAAGTCTGGCACCGACCCGCCAGAGCTTGCTCTCTTTGAACTCCGACGCGACGTGGTGTGCAAATAGGGCGATCAACGCGCCGCTGATAATAAAGTTGGCGATCTGTACGCCACCGCGCGGACCCAGGGACAGGGCGCTCACGAACATGCTGCGCGGATCATAGCCGGGCCGTAGCCAGCCTTCGATCGTGAAGGTAATGACGAAGAGCAGCGGCCCAGCGACGCCGGCCCACGCACCGAGTCGCGGATTAAATGTACCCCGCGTACCTTTCATGTCGGCCGTCCATCGCCAAGGTGCGTGACCTGCAACACCTCTTCGTCTCGCGTGAATTGAGGTGTGGCTGGTCTGCCGATCGCACGGGATCGCACGATTTCTAGCGACTGCTATTGGTAGCCCGCAGTTCACTTTGGTATCCTACCTTATCCTGTCGCACTCCACAGTACTCCCCGTCACTCCCACTCGATTCTCTCAATGCATCGTAATGCGCTGATTTTAATACGCAAAAGCTTTCCGCTGACGGTCTAAATCCGACTGTCAGTCCGTCAAATTTCTTCGCTTTTGATTTCAAAAGAAAATTTGCGCGATTCGAATTTTGCGCGGCTTCGACAACTATCAACATCAATTGGTCGATTTCGTCGAAACCTCAAGCAAGCACGGTATGCCCGCCGCCCCGAGAAAAGACCGTCACAACTTATAGACCGGCGCGTCCACTTTGTCATGATTGCGGAGGCGACACCGCCGGAGCTTGCCGGTGTTCTCCGACCTCGCCGTGCCGAGGCCTCTCAAGCTGATGAACTCGAAGGCCGTTCCGGCGGGCTCAGTGGCGCAGATTTGTCGGCCGGCATGAACACGCCTGAGAAAGCGCGCGAAGCGGTTCACTAACCGACCTCTGCGAAACCGCCGTCGCAGAACCAGTCGCTCTCTGCCCAAGCTTCATAGGTGGCCCCACGCCAGCCGTTGAGTCGTCCTGCGAGGCAACTTTCCGCGTGCTCTTCAAGATAGGAGCGCACTTCGTCGGCCTCCCCGGTTGCATGTATGGCGGCCAGCAAATGTCGAACGTTGGGAGTTCCTCTGCCGCCTCCGATCCATACAGAGCCGACAGGTTCAAGCCTCGAAAATGTCTTCGAACGCGCTCTGCGAGAAGCGCCTCCCATACCGCTGGCGGTTCAACCCGAAACCGGATCGATGCCGGCGCAACCGCCAGAACCTCGGCGAACAACCACCTTTCGCCGTCCACGTCGTCAAAATAGGGATGGATCGAGACGTCTTCGGGCGAATGCGGTACGCGCGCGAGCTTGGCTTTGTTGCAGTCGCTACACGATGGAACGAGGTTGAGTGGCGCCACAGCGAGCGCCGGATAGTGCGTCTTGGGGAGATGATGATCAAGGGTCGTCACCGCGCGGTGGGCGCACAACGGACAGCGCCCCTTGGCTGCCGCGAAGATGCCGTCATAAATTGGCCGGCCCGGCGTATTCTGCTGCGCCATGCGATCCGTGTAGACCGCCTCCATCTCGGCCGTCGTCACTGTGCCATTGACCAGCGGGTCTCGGACGATTTGATCCAGTTTCTGCGCCTCGGCGGCGATCTCATAGGCATCCGACGCGTCGATGATCGATTGCGTCGCGGATACCAGCCGCGCCTTGAGCGCCGGAGCACGGACACGACTTATACACGCCGCAAATGTATCCTCGGCCGAGTATGCAGGATGGTCGAGCTTCAACATCAGGCGTCATCGCCGGCAGTCTGAGCGGCGATGAGTGCCCGGACAATCGCCTTTGCCTCTCCACCAAGCTCGCGGCCGAAGCGCTCGACGATTTCGTCGTAACTATCGTGATCGGACACCGCATCGCGCAGCATCTTGTGAAATCCGGAGTCGGTGACCTCCAACCCGAATATCTCGCGCGTGAGGACCCCGACATTCTCGCCGAAGGTCTCGATCTCCGGCCGATCCGCCTCGACGCGAACGTTGGTGCGGCGAACCTTCCAGACGCAATTCTTCGGCACCTCCTGCAGCACGACCGGGGAATGTGTAGCAATGATACCTACGCCGTTTCTGTTGATAAGAAGATCGGATAGAGCGCGCACGAACGCCGATAGCAGCGGCGGATGAAGGTGAGCCTCCGGCTCGTCGAGCAGAACGAGCGTGCGTTCCTCGACGGTCTCGACCAGGCGTGTAATCGTCAACAGCACAATTTTGTGCCCTGAACTCAGCTTGCCAAACAGCGTGCGTGCGCGCGTACGAAATTCCTTTTCCGGGAGGTCGTTGTCGGCGAGCGACGCGACTTCGGCGTCCTTGAAGATCGGGTCCGCCTCAAGCATCTCCAGCGCACGCCGCCATCGACTTGCACGCGCGCCCTGTCGACAGAGCCAGACGCTACTGCCGAACACGGACGACAACTGATCCGGCGTCCGTGGTGGGTGGGGCTTGCCGTCCTCGCCCAACCCCGTCCGCCGAAGTCCGATATAGGCGTACTGGATGCCGCTTGACTTGTCCTGGCGGCTGGGCAATGGGCCAAATGGATCGAACGCGCTGAACGTTACGGACACGAGATTGGCGAACAGACGCTCATCGAGCAGGTCTTCCGTCGTGCCTTCGAACGAGCCTACATCCTCGTCTTCGCTTTCGGCACCGACCAATGCCCGCGTCATCCCGTTCAACAAGCGAGTCTTGCCCACGCCGTTACGGCCAATCAGCACATAAATATTGGTCGGCGGCTCCGACTCCGGTTCGACCTCGAACTCGAGGCGAACTGGATTGATCCGCGAACGAGCCGGCTTCGGCGCCGTGTAGCTGAAATCGTAACGAGATAGACGGGCACCACCGCGAGTCATGCGATGGAATTGCCCCTGGACGCTCGCCGGCGTGACGGCCCTGAGCAGGGATACGCCCGTGACCTTCTCGTCCAACGCGCGTTGGAACAGGTCCGCGTCAAGCGCGACGTCCTTCAGCGCTCGTAATATTCGATCACGCTCTTCGAGACCAAGCGCGTTGAGTGCTTCATAGTCCTACTGCGTCACTCAATTTGTACACCTCGCCGCTGGCGGATTTGGCCACAGCAGGGACACCGCGGGAGTGAGCGAACCAGGATATGCGCCAGGCGGAGGCGCAAGGTAGCGATCGAGTTGGGCATGTGGCGCTGCATGCGCAGCGGCGGTGCCTCTGGGTTGGTAACCAGCGGGAACGGCAGATCGCATGCCGTGCCGGGTTCGGGGACCTCCTGAGGGGGGAATCGTCTCCGTCTCGGAGATCAGGAACCCGTAGGCAGCGATGCAGAGACTGGCGTGATGGTGAAAGCCCCGCCAGCCACGGCCTTCGTAGTGGCCCAACCCAACCTCTTGCTTGAGTTCGAGATAATCGCGCTCGATCCGCCAGCGCAGCTTGGTCAGATCAACCAGGCTCTCGAACGAGATGTCGGCCGGCAAGGTGGACAGCCAATAGCGGGTCGGCGCGGCTTCGCCTTCCGGCCATTCGATCAGCAGCCACTCTTCCGCAGCAGGTTCGGCGCGTTCGCCGCGTCCGGCCGCCTGCGCCGCCGGGCGCACCCGCCGCCGCGCAAACCGCGAGCTGAGCACTGTGTTGCTGCCCTCCCGCCAGGCGATGGTCTGCCAGGCATCCTCGGGAAGCTCCATCGCCAGCGTCTTGACCTGGACCGGCCGCGGGCGCTTCTCGTCAGGTTTGCGCCGCGGTCTTCGGCCGCCCTCGGCACGCGGTGGCGGGGATTCGCCAGGCCGCCAGACCAGCAGGCTGGAGAACACCCCGACCGCATAGGGCAGTCCCTCGGCGGTGATCCCGGCGCGGAACTTGCCGTCGTTGCCATAGGCGGCATCGGCCAGCACCACGACCGCCGAGAGGCCGGCGCTCCGTGCCGCTCGCAGCTGCGCCAATGCAATCTCCGGCTTGGTCTGGAAGGCAATGTCCGCCGGCACGCCGGCCTTGGCCCGCCGCCCGACATCATCCGCCCAGCTCTCCGGCAGGTAGAGCTGGTAGGCGATCGGCAGGCTGGCTTGATGCGTGGCTATCGAAAGGCTGACCGCGACCTGGCAATTGTCCTGCTTGCCGCGTTCGCCGCAATACTGCCGCGTCACGCCGACCGAGTGCTTGCCCTTCTTCGGATAGCTGGTGTCGTCGATGATCAACGCCTGGATCGGCTCCTCGCGGGTGATCACCGGCAACAGCTGTGTGCGCATTTCTGTCAGCATCGCCGCGTCGGACCAGGGGGCTGCTGCCACAAAATGCAGCAGCGACTGGTGCTGCGCCGCCGTGCGCTCAGGCGCGGTCAGCGCTGCCAAGGGCTCGACGCTCTTGCGGCCTTCCGCCGCCAGCAAGCCGACGCAGTAGTCCTGGAACGGCTTGACCCGGTCGGCGTGGCCCAACCCCGCCGCCAGCTTCGCGGCGTACGCCCCGAAGCGGACCTCCGTGCCGCTGCTCTCCTGAAGACTCAACTCTCCCTCCCTCGGAAAGTTCCAATCTCCATCGCTATCAGCTTGACGCCGATTCGCGCCAGGATGGCCGCCAGACCGGCATCAGGGCTCGGTGGCCGGTTTTCGACTCAGTAGGAATAGTAGCTGTCATCCTGACCGAGCGAGAAGAAGCGATCATCCAGCGCATCGAAATTCTGAGGGATCTCGGCCCGGCGCTGACCTTCCTCCATCCCGAACTGCCCGATCTTGACGCTGCCGATCGAGTGTCGCTCGCCCGAATCGTCGTAGACGACGAGGGTGTACATGGTGCTGTACTTGAACCATTCGTCCTAATTGTCGGTGAGGAGAAAGGCCCTCGATTCCAGATGGGCAGGGGCGCGCACACCATGAGCTAAGACAGTGAAATACATCCTTCGCTCCCCTGTTCCTTCAGCCACCGCTTTTCGATTCGAACAGTTTCGCGATGTCGGTCATCGGTCGGAACAGCTTCAGATGTTGATCCGGAAACGGCAGGAAGCTCTCACGCTCATAGAAGCGGCGGGCTGCATCATCCTTTGCGTCGACGATAACGGCGAACGATGCGATCTCGCTGCGGACTGCCCGAAACAGAGCGTCGGCAAGCAGGAAGCGACCGTAACCCCGTCCACGATAGTTTTGGTCGACAGCGAGGCGGCCCAAGAGCGTCGCCGGAACGAGTGGATATCTGGGAAGTTTGCGCGTGATGTCGACCGGAAATTCGGTAAGTTTCACGCCTGTCGCCGAAAGAGTGTAGTAGCCGCCGATGGCGCCGTCCGGCAGCACAAGCACGAACGGCGCCGCCATGTTCTTGCGGGCGTCCTGGCCAGCTTGGTTCCGGAAGTAACGATCAAGTGGTTCGACGCCGCTGACGAATGAGTTGCGATCGTGATGCGGACCGAGCGCTTCGACTCGAAGCCGTTCCTCAGGATCACCCGCCACCGACCGACTACACGCCTGCGGCTTGGCGATACCGGCGCACCGTGTCGCGCAGGCGGTCGTTGACGGGCTTCGGATTCAGCAGTGCATCGACAAACGCCTGACTGTCGCGCACCGACAGTTCGATCTGCTGGTGTTCCTCAATCGCCCGCCGTGCAGCATCCTGGACGCTGGTCAGCACGAAGTCTGTGACCGTCCGTCCCTGGAGGGCGGCGGCATGTTCGATAAGCGTCTTCTGCTCCGCCGTCACCCGCGTTTCAAGACGCTGCGCGCGGGTGCGGCCGCGGGCCGATTTCGAGGCTACGTTCGCCATGGCAATTCTCCTGCCTCCAATGTACGGCCAATACCCGGCCATTTCAAGGCCCGGCACGGCTCACCGGTTCAGTCGCGAAAAATGCGCTGAAACGGCTAGAAATTACCCCTTACAGTGCGTTTTCTAGAACTAAGCCGGCCCAGAAAAGACCGTCAGCGCTAGGGTTCAAATCTGACGGTCTTTCTGTTTCGGCGCAGGTGCGCTTTTAAAATGACCGTCAGAAATACCGTCAAATCATCCGGCTACGATAAAACGCAACTGCCTGATCCTTCGAAAATCTCTTCATAATCAATGTGTTGCAAGACATATCCTCTAAACCGACGATGTAGCGTTTATGATCCCATATTGTAATAGGGGCAAAACTCGTGGCCGAGGCGCATTTTTCGTTAGGTGCGGCTCGATCGAGTACGATTCGCTCCCTGTGTGCCCAACGCGGAACCCCTGTCTGGCCTGAGCCGAGCGGAACTTGAAGCCCTGGTTATTGGGCT
>DATLQW010000165.1:0-36687 GCA_035535035.1 Acetobacteraceae bacterium | reverse complement strand
GTCTCAATTGACATGGATTAATGCGTACGGGTCCCGCCGGGGTCAATCTGACCTCCGGTTCGCGGCGTGCGGGCCGCCAACGGGAGTGAAGAACATGGACGAAAGCAAGGACCTGTTCGGAGCCTTGACGGCAACCGCACTGCGCGACGGCAGTCTGAACGGCGCTCGCGCGATGCTCGCGATGGAGGGCGCGGCGCTGGCGGCGATGACCCCGCTCGCGCACGGCTGGCTGCGTCGACGCGAGGAATCGCTGACGGCGGCGCGGCGCCTGCTCGACAGCCTGGGTGCGGCAACCGACCCGATGGGGGCCATCCAGGCGCAGCAGCTCTGGTGGACCGGCGCCACCGAGCGGCTGACGGAAGACGCCGGCGCCTGGGCGCAGTTCGGCATGGCGCTGCTGCGCATGAGCGACACCGGGGTGCCACCAACGGGGCAGGTCGTGCCGGTGCCGCGCTCGCGCACGGCGGAGATCGCCGCCGCCTGATCCGGCCTCGTCGGTCGGCGCCCGGCACGCTTGCCCGGCTTGCGCGTCGCGGCGTGGCCCCTTACCCCGGCCGCGGGCGCACCCTGCGCCCGCGAGAGAAGGAGCCGTGCCGCCATGAAGATCACCCGCTTGCGCACCGAGGTGGTGCACCTGCCGGTCGACCCGCCGATCCTGACCGCGATCCTGGGCTCGATCCGCTCCGCCGATTGCGTCCTGACCTTCCTCGAGACCGACGAGGGCCTCGTGGGCGAAGGGCTGGTATGTTCCATCAACAACCGCCGCCTGCCCGTGATCCACACGATGATCCGCGAGCTCGAGGACCTGGTGATAGGGCTCGACCTGCGCGAGGGCGGGACGCTCAACGCGCGAGCCTGGAAGGAGCTCAATTTCCTCGGTTACGAGGGCGTTTCCATCGTCGGCCTGGCGGCGATCGACAACGCGCTATGGGATCTGCGTGGCAAGGCGGCGGGGCTGAACGTCGCGCATCTGATCGGCGCCTGCCGACCCGCCCAGCCCACCTACGCGAGCGGCGGGCTGTGGCTCGGCGCCTCGATCGACGAGCTACAGAAGGAAGCTGCGGGCTTCGTCGCGCGCGGCTTCCGCGCGATGAAGACGCGTGTCGGGCCGACCGAGCCCGAAAAGATGGTCGCCCGGGTGCGCGCGGTGCGCGAGGCGGTGGGTCCGGACGTGGCGCTGATGGTCGATGCCAACCAGCAGATGTCGGTGAAGCAGGCGATCCGCATCGGGCGGATGATGGAGGAGCTCGACCTCACCTGGTTCGAGGAGCCGGTGATCTGCCACGACCATGACGGCGAGGCGGCGATCGCCGCGGCGCTCGATACGCCGATCGCCTCGGGGGAGACCGTCTATACGCACCGCGGCGTGCTGACGATGCTGGCCGCGAACGCCGCCGACGTGATCATGCCTGATTTGCAACGCATGGGTGGGCCGACGGAGTTCCTGAAGGCGGGGCACCTGTGCGAGGCGTTCCACGTCCCCTGCGCCTCGCATCTGTTCCCGGAAATGAGCCTCGCGCTGCTCGCCGCGCTGCCCGGCGGGCACTACCTGGAACACATGCCGTGGTTCGAGAAGATCTACCGGGAGCGGATCGAACTCGACGCGGACGGGAACGCCGTCGTGCCAGAGCGGCCGGGCTGGGGCTTCAGCTTCGATCCAGCGGCAATCGCCCGCTTCCGGGGCTGATCCCGCGCAGGTATGGTTACGACATCGGTCGCAGGCGGCCAGGGGCGGCAGCCCCCCTGGCCTCCCCTGGCCTCCCTCGCTATCGGGGCAGGCCGGCGGGTTTCCCGCCCCAGGATCACGGCCAGGATATTCAATGTGGCGAAGCAGGTCATGAACGCCGCCACCTTGTTGAAGCTGCCGCCGAAGGCGCCCACCATCAGCCCGGCAACCAGTGGACCGAAGCTGGTCACGATGCGCGCGCTGCCGGTGCAGAAGCCGACGGCGGTCGCACGGACCTGCGTCGGGAACAGTTCGGGCAGGTAGATCGCGAAACCGGAGAACACACCGAAGACGAAGAACCCGAAGAGGGGCAACAGGACGGGGTACCACGGCTGGTAGGTCGGCAAGCCCAGGTACAAAGTCAGACTGGCCGCAATCGTGCCGACGCTATAGACCACGATGGTTCCGCGCCGGCCGATCGCATCGGCGGTAAAGCCGAACACGATGTAACCCAGCACGCCGCCGAAGCTCCAGAGCATGATCCCGCGGCTGACGAATGGAACGGCGGCGGCGCCGACGTATCCGTTCTTCTGTACCATCAACGACAGGATGGTGGGCAACCAGATGTTGGTGGTCCAGATCGCGAGGAGGGTGCCAAGGCCGAACAGCATCCCGACCATGGTGTTGTAGCGATGCTCGCGGGTGAACAGTTGCATCGGCACGAAGCGCATAAACTCGCGGTCGTCCGTCGCAGTCCGCTGCGTGGCGACAATGGTGCGGCGGCGGTCGCGCACCGCTTCGAAGCGATCGGGCTCGATCATGCGCCGGCGGATTACCGCAAGCAGCAACGCGGGCACCAGCCCGATGAAGAAGACCATGCGCCACCCGTAGCTTCCGACCAGACCATAGGCCAAGGCGCCCAGGAAGGTGCCGAGCGCGCCGCCCGTCATCATCACGCCGGCGATCTTCGCCCGATGCGTCTCGCCCAGGGTCTCGGCAAGCAGCGGGATGCCGACCATCAGCTCGGCGCCGGTGCCGAGGCCGGCCAGGAAGCGATAGGCGCCGAATTCCCAAGACATTGTGCGATACCCCCTGCAGCGCCGTGAACACGCTGTAGATCAGGATGCTGAACGCGAGTGCCCGAACCCGGCCGATGTAGTCGGCAATGATGCCGAACAGGAAGCCGCCGAAGGCCCAGCCCAGCAGCCCGGCCATGCTGAGCAGCCCGCCTACCCGGCCGAACAGCGCCAGCGGCGGGTGGCCGCCGAGCAGTTCTGTGAGCGCCGGCCGGAGCACCAGCGCGTAGAGACCGAAATCCGCCGAATCGAGCGTCCAGCCAAGCCAGACCACGAAGAAGACCAGCCATTGGTAGCGCGGGTGACGGCGCGGAGCCCGGTCGGCTGCGCGATCGCAGTGCCGAATTCGTTCATTGGCGTTGTCCCTCCCTGGATGTGAAGCTGGGATCGGACTCCGTTCGAGGGACGGTGCTGCCATGTTTGCCGGCTGCAGCCGACTCGCCCACGACACCCCGGGGTCGGCGCACTGCGATCGTCACGCGATACCGGGCCGGGTCCGGTCGTCGTCGATCGACACCTGCGGTTCCGGGCGAAGAATGACGAACCGGCCACGGGCCGAGTTCGATTACATCTGACAGCGAGTTATGTCAATATCGGATATTAGATATGCGCTCGTTCCGTGCACGCGATGCCTTGCCCCTCGGGCTACGCCGCCCGGCCCTGGCGGCCGTCAAGTCGGCAACTTTCTTCGATATGCGCGGCCAGCGCGTCGGCAACTTTCTGGCCGGCGCCGCGGCCCCGAACCAGCACGATGCCATAGTCGGGCAGCCCCGGCAGCCCTTCCTCCGGCCGCACGGGCCGCAACCCGTCCGGCAGCCACGCCTGGGCCGAGACAGTGACCGCGAGCCCGGCCAGCACCGGCGCGTGGGTGCCGACCTGCGAGCCGGAGGTATAGGCGATGCGGAATCGCCGTCCGGCGCGTTCCAGCGCCTGCACCGCCGCCCGCCCCCAGTCGCAGCCGCGCCGTTCCGCCAGCGGATCGGGGCTGGCCAGCGCCAGCGGCAGCGGGTCGAGCCGGTGCGGCGCGTAGCGGGTGGACGTGACCCAGACAAGCTGTCCGCGCCAGAGCAGAACGCCCGTCAAGCCGCGCGGTTCGGTGCCATCCGACAGCAGGGCGAGATCGAGTTCGCCGTGCTTCAGCCGTTCCACCAGCGCGCTCGACGGTTCGCACAGGACATCGACCTGCACGGCAGGATGGGTATCGGCGAAGCGCTTCAGGACCGGGGGCAGGTAGCCGAAGGCATAATCGTCCGGCGTGCCGAGGCGGACGGTACCGGCGATCTGCGGGGCGCGGAAGGTCGCCACGACCTCGTCGTTCAATGCCAGGATTTGACGGGCGCGGCCGAGCAGGAACTGGCCGTGCGGGGACAGCTCGATGCTGCTGCCCTGGCCCCGGTGCAGTACCGGCCGGCCCAGTATTTCCTCCAACCGTTTGATCTGCATTGAGACGGCAGACTGGGTACGCCCGACCAGGTTGGCGGCTTCGGTGAAGCTGCGGCCTTCGGCGATCAGGACGAAGGCGCGGAGCAGGTCGGGATCGATCGTCGCGGACTGGCTCATGACATCAATATAGGTGATCTATAGCATCACAACAATTCGTTTTTCTGATGCCGCCGGCACGCCTATCTCGTGACTGTCCGAAACATCTGCTGGTCCGGGAGGTCCCCATGTCCGGCTCGTCGCGCATCGCTGCGTTCTTCGCTCCCGATCTGCCTGCCGCGCCTGGCGGCGGGGCCTGGGCCGTCCCGGTCCCGCGACGCGGATGGCCGCGGGTTGTCGGCCGGCTTGGGCTGGTCGTGGCGTCGCTGTACGCGGCCTGGCGGCGGCAGCGCTCGCGGGCGCGGATCACGACTTTGGACGCCCACCTGCTGCGCGATATCGGCGTGACCTTCGCCGAGGCCGAGCACGAGGCGAACAAGCCGTTCTGGCGCGTCTGAGCGCCACCGCGCCCCCGTCCGCAAAAAGTGGAGGGAGCGCGCGGTGGCTCAGACGTGCGGCATCACATGCTCGGCGGCGAGGCGCATCGCAGCCGCGCACGCCGCCGGGTCGATGCCGCCGATGTTGAACCACAGCGCGAACTCGGTCAGGCCGAAGCGGCGTTTCATCGCGCGCAGGCTTTCGATACAGGTGTCGGGATCGCCGGCAACGGCGGCGCCATACTGCAGCAGCCTGTCGAACGTCAGGTAGCCGAGCTCGCGGGTGCGCCTGCCTTCCGTCATCGTCAGTTCATAGCCTTTCACCAGCCCGCCTTCCGGCGCGCCAGCGAGCTGGTTCGCCGTGACCTTGGCGTAGAACCATTCCACGTGCCGGCCGAAGACCTCGCGCGCGCGTGCCGCATCCGTATCGACGAAGAACGGCACCAGCAGCATGCGCTGCGCCGCTTTCGGGTCGCGGCCGCGCGCGCGACACTCGGCTTCGTAGCCGGCCAGGTGCGATTCCAACTCCTCCATCCAGCGTTCGCGGTAGGTACGATAGGTGAACGGGGTAGCGAGCTGCAGGTGGTAGCCGCCCTCTGCCGCCTGGGTGAAGCTTTCCGGAGAAACCGTGGCCTGCCAGATCGGCGGGTGCGGCCGCTGCACCGGCTTCGGCAGCACCTCTACCGGAGCGGGGACGGTCCAGAATGCGCCCTGGTGGGATACCTTCTCCTCGGTCCAGGCGCGGCGGATCAGGTCCATGCCTTCGATGAACATCGCCCGGCTGTGCTCCATGTTCACGCCGAGGCCCGCGAACTCGTGCGGTTGGTAGGCACGGCCGACGCCGAAATCCAGCCTGCCGTGCGACAGCACGTCGATCAGCGCGAAATCGGACGCGGTGCGCAGCGGATGGTTGAACGGCACCACCACGACCGCGGTGCCGATGCGCAAGCGTTTCGTCCGCTCGGCGAGCGCGGCGGCATAGACCTGGGTGGAGGTGACGACGCCATAGGTGGAGAACAGGTGCTCGGCGATCCAGGCGCGGTCGAAGCCGAGCTGCTCGGCGAGCTCGAACAGCTTCAGGTCGGCGTCGAACGCTTCCACCCGGCGCGACTGGTCGGGGATCTGGCTCAGGCTGAAGACGCCCCATTGGGTCATGCGTGCGCTCCTTCGATTGCAATTCAGCGTCCGGCGGACCAGGCGCCGTCGATCGGCAGGGCGGCGCCGTTGATGTCGGCACCGAACGGGCCGCAGAGGAAAACGACCAGACCGGCGACGTTCTTGGCGGCAACGAAGCGGCCGGAGGGCTGGCGGGCACCTATGAATGCGGCCTCCGCCGCGGCGCGTGGGATGCCGACGCGCGCCACTTCCGATTCCAGCCGCGCGTCGATCGCCGGCGTGAGCACGGTGCCTGGGCAAAGTGCGTTGCAGGTGATCGCGGTCTTCGCCACTTCCAGCGCAACGCCGCGGGTAAGGCCGAGCAGCGCGGTCTTGGTCGTGATGTAGTCGATCCGGTTCACCGTCGCGAACAGCCCGTATACCGAGGCGAGGTTGACGATCCGCCCCCATCCGGCGCGCTTCATGCCCGGCAAGGTCAGGCGGATGGCGTGGAACGGGGCCGAGAGATTGACCGCCAGCGCCTCGTCCCAGGCGGTGGGAGAGAAATCCTCCACCGGGGCGAAAGCGCGCACCACGGCGTTGTTCACCAGGATGTCGGGCGGGCCGAGGGTTTCGGTGGTGGCCGCGACGAGGGCATCGATCTCCGCAGGCTGGCGCAGGTCGGCGCCGTGGAAGCCTACGCGGGCGCCGGTTGCGCGCAGCTCGGCCAGGCGGGAAGCCACCGTCACCGGGTCAGCCAGGCCGTGCAGCATCACCGCTGCGCCGGCGGCCGCGAGCGCGCGCGCCGTGGCGAAACCGATCCCGCCGAGCGAGCCGGTGATCAGGGCCGTCTTGCCGTTCAGCATGATTATTTCCTCCTTTCCGCAGCCTGCGTCCTTCCGGTTCGGGCCGCAACCGCGTCGCCTCCGCGTCGTTGTAATGTGACGCCGCGGGCCCCATCTGCATGTCTCCATCCGTTCTTCCCGCTGGCCGGTGCATTGGCGCCGCTGAGCGAAGTCCGGGCAACCGAGGACATCGCGCATGCACGCCAAGGCCGCACCGGGACGGTGGGATGACCATCAGGTCCTGTTCGAGATCGAGGAAGGCCAGCGGGAAATTGCCTGCTCCGTCTCCGTCGAGGCGCTGGAGGAAGCCGGTCCCGGCCACGGCGCGCGCCGCTGGCAATTGCTCGAGGCTTTCGATCGTCTGCGTCCGCGCATCGAACGCATCGCCCGCGACCGCCATCGTACTGCCCCCGGCGGCCCGGTCGGCACCATCCACGTGAATGCGGGCGATCTGAACGATCCTGCCCCGTCCGCGCCCGCCGTCGCGCTGCGCCGGAGTGCTGCGGGATGAGTGAACCTTCCGGCTTCGTTGCCGCTCCGCCACGCTGGGACCGCAACCGGGTGCTGTTCGAGATCGAGGATGACGGCCGGCGCGTCGCCTGCGCGATTTCGTTGCAGGCGATCCAGGATGCGAGCGGGCGGCGCTTCCACGATGCGGCGCGACTGCTCGACTGCTTCGGCAAGGTGCGCCCGCGGATCGAACGGATCGCGCTCGGCAAGCTGCGCGCACGCCCCCATGAGGACGACCAGGTGTTGACGATCTGGTCGGGCGATCTCGATGACTGAGCCGCGCGCCAGGGCGGCAGGTGTGTTCTGGGGCCGGGTGGAGCGGCAGGACGATGCATTCCGCGCGCGCTGCGGCGTGCGCGATGCCGCAGACCTGATTCCGGAGCCGGAGCCGCCGGACACCAGCGCCTTTACGAGCTACGACGATGCCCGCGCCTGGGTGCATCTGTCGGCCGCCCAGGCGGGCTTCCGCTCCATCGCCTGGGATGCGGACAGTTGTGCCGCGCCGGAGGCGTGCACCGCCGGCTGATCCGCCGCGCTGTGTTCCCCGGGTGGGGTACCGGCGCACGGAGCGGAGGGCGCGTCGCGACGTCCCGCGCTATCCTGTGCCCCAGGGCCGGGCGGACGCCGCGGCCCGGCGAGCGCGGGAGAGGCTGTGCATGGACCAGATGGCGGGGCAGCACGCCGTGGCCGATGACCTCCGGATCGGCGGGCTCGACCCGGATGCGCTGGCTGCGGCAATGGATGCGAATGGGGCGGCCGTGATTCCGGGGCTGCTCGATGCGGATACTTGCGTGGCGATGGTGCGCCTGTTCGATGACGCGGCGCGGTTTCGCAAGCGGGTGGTGATGGAAGCGCACGCCTATGGGCGGGGCGAATATCAGTATTTTGCCTATCCGCTGCCGCAGGTGGTGGCGGGATTGCGGGCCGCGCTCTATCCGCCGCTGGCGGCCATCGCCAACCGCTGGGCCGCGGCGCTGGGAGAGGTGGCGCGGTTCCCCGCCGACCACGCCGCGTTCCTGGCCTGCTGCCATGCAGCCGGGCAGACCCGGCCGACCCCGCTGCTGCTGCGCTACGGCCCGGGCGACTACAACCGATTGCACCAGGATGTGTACGGCGCCGAGGTGTTCCCGCTGCAGGTCGTGGTGCTGCTGTCGCCGCCGGGGGCCGGGTTCTGCGGCGGCGAGTTCGTGCTGACCGAGCAGCGGGCGCGGATGCAGTCGCGGGTGGAGGTGGTGACGCTGGCGCAGGGCGATGCGGTGGTGTTTCCAGTGCATCACCGGCCGGTGACCGGACCGCGCGGCGTGTCGCGGGCCGTGATGCGGCATGGGGTGAGCCGGGTGCGGGCAGGGGCGCGGATGACTCTGGGAATTATTTTCCACGACGCGGCGTGAGGGGACATTTGGCGTGGTCGGATCCTGCGGGACCGGCACTGGGTGACAGGGTGGCGGTCGCCGTGCGACTACCCCGCAGTCGGCACCCTCGCCTGTGCCAGCGCCCGCGCCTGCCGCTCCGCCAGCGCGCCCTCGTCGAACCCCTCGACCAGCCCCGAGAACAATCGGAACCAGTTCAGTTCCGCCTTCAACCGCACGAACACTCCGCCCAGCCCGATCGCCGAGCGGTCCATCAGCACGAACTCCCGCGGCGGCTTCACGCCCCCCGTGCGCTGCAACCCGGCATGCACTCGTTCTGCCACTTCCCGTCCGAACTGCGGGTCGTAGCTTTCCTGGATCGGCCGCACCCGGTCCTCGATCAGCGGCTCGTACAGGAACCGTGCCCAGTCGTTCAGTACCGCCATCTTCTCGTCCGACAGCCCGACGAAGCCCCAGGTCTCGTACGCCCGATGCGCCTTCGCATCGTCGCCGTCGCGCACCGCCTCATAGAGGTCGATCACGCCGCGCACGAAGCGCGGCGCGAACACCCGGATGGCGCCGAAATCGAGCAGGTTCACCGACCCGTCCGGCCGCACCTGGTAGTTTCCCAGATGCGGGTCACCATGGATCACGCCGAACCGGTAGAACGGCACGTACCAGGCGCGGAACAACGCCGCCGCGATCCGGTTGCGCTCTGAAGCCGGCGGGTCCTCCTCCAGCCGCCGCATCAGCGGGCGACCTTCCAGCCACGTCATGGTCAGCAGGCGCTTCGTGCAATACCCCGGCACCGGCACCGGCACGTGCACGTCCGGCTGGTCGGCGAGCATGATCCCATACAGCCGCATCTGCGCCGCCTCGCGCTCGTAATCGAGCTCCTCACGCAGCCGCGCGGTGAGTTCCTTGTAGATCTCCTCGTGCTGGATCGCATTGTCCATACGGTGGTAGATCGCCATCGCCAGTTTCAACTGGCGTAGGTCAGCCTCCACCGTGCTCGCCATGTCGGGATATTGCAGCTTGCAGGCCACCTCGGTGCCGTCCGGCAGCACCGCGCGGTGCACTTGCCCCAGACTCGCCGCCGCTGCCGCTTCGCGCGAGAAGGAGGCGAATTTCCGTTCCCAGTCCGGTCCAAGCTCGCTCGCCATGCGCCGGCGCACGAAGCTCCACCCCATCGCCGGCGCATTCGATTGCAACTGCGCCAGCTCCTCGGCGTATTCCGCCGGCAGCGCGTCAGGCACGGTGGACAGGAATTGCGCCACCTTCATCAACGGGCCCTTCAGCCCACCCAGGATCGCGCGCAGATCTTCCGCGTGCGCGGCGCGATCGGTCTTGATGCCGAACACGCGCGCGCCGGCGACCCGCGCAGCGATCCCGCCCACCGCACCCGATGTACGCGCCATCCGCCGCAGCTCGCCGAACAGCGTGCTGGCTTCGTCCCGCTCGGCCATCAGCCCGTGGCCTCCAGCTCGTCGATGAAGCCGGCGATCACATCGAGGCCCTTTTTCCAGAATGCGGGGTCCGCCGCGTCCAGCCCGAACGGCGCCAGCAGTTCCCGGTGCCGCTTCGTCCCGCCGGCACGCAGCAGATCGAGATACTTCGCCTGGAACCCGGGATGGCCGCCGCGGAATACAGCGTAGAGCGCGTTCACCAGGCAATCCCCGAACGCATAGGCGTAGACGTAGAACGGCGAGTGGATGAAATGCGGCACATAGGCCCAGAACACGTCGTAGTCGGGGGTGAACTCGAAGGCCGGCCCCAGGCTTTCCACCTGCACCTGGCGCCATAGTTCTCCGATCCGTTCAGGCAGCAATTCGCCTGACTTGCGTTCGTCGTGCAGCAGGGTCTCGAACCGGTAGAACGCGATCTGACGCACCACCGTGTTCAGCATGTCCTCCACTTTCGCCGCCAGCATGATCCGCCGCCGGCGCGGATCAGTCTCGGCGTCGAGCAGGGCGCGGAAGGTCAGCATCTCGCCGAACACGCTCGCGGTTTCCGCCAGGGTCAGCGGCGTCGAGGATCGCAGATAGCCCTGCGCTTGCCCGGCGAGCACCTGGTGCACGCCATGGCCGAGCTCGTGCGCCAGGGTCATCACGTCGCGCGTGCGGCCGTGGTAGTTCAGCAGCAGATAAGGGTGCACGGAGGGCACGGTGGGGTGCGCGAAGGCTCCGCCCGCCTTGCCCGGATGCAAGCTGGCATCGATCCACGGCTGCGCGAAGAACCGGCCCCCGACCTCGGCCAGTTCTGGGCTGAACGCGCCGTAGGCGGCCAGCACCCGGGACTTCGCCTCGGGCCAAGGGATCTGCCGGTCGTCGTCCTCCGGCAGCGGCGCGTTGCGGTCCCAGTGCTGCAGCTTCGGCAGGCCGAGCCATTTCGCCTTCATGGCGTAATAGCGATGCGCCAGCCGCGGGTAGTCGGCACGTACGGCGGCAACGAGTGCGGCCACCACCTCGTCTTCCACCATATTGGCGCGGTTGCGCGCGCTTGCGGGGGTCGGGTAGTGCCGCCAGTCGTCCAGGATCGCCTTGTCCTTGGCGAGCGTGTTGGTAATCAGCGCGAACAGCTTCACCCGCGCGCCGAACGCCGCGCCGATCGCGCGTCCGGCGGCTTCGCGCACCGACCGGTTGCCGTCGGACAGTTTGTTGAGCGCGACACTCACCGTCAGCTCCTCGCCGCTAACCGTCACCCGCATGCCGGCCATGGTCTCGTCGAACAGCCGGCTCCAGGCGGAATGCCCGGTCACCTCTTTTTCATGCAGCAGCTTTTCCAGCTCGTCGGAAAGCTGGTGCGGGCGGAACACGCGCAGGTCGCGCAGCCAGGGGCGCCAGGGGGCCAGGGCGGAATCGGCGAGCTTCGCCTCCAGCGCTGCGTCGTCCAGCCGGTTCAGTTCCAGGGTGAAGAACAGCAGGTCGCTGCCAATCTCCGTCACCCGTTCCACTACCGTCTGATAGAATTGGCCGATCGCGGCGTCGGTGGAATCGGCTGCGAACAACAACTGGGCGTAGGAGGCGAGCCGGCCCAGGGTCTCGTCGATCCGCTCGTACTCGCCGATCACCGCCGCCAGGGCGCCGCCGGACAGCGCGCCGAGCTTGCCCGCATGGGCGGCGGCGAACGCCTTCGCCCCCTGCGCGGCGGCCTGGAAGTCGCGCTCGATCGCGGGACTGTCCGGGGCCGGGTAGAGGTCGGACAGATCCCACCGGGGCAGGTCGGCATCGGCCGCATCGGCGGCGGGCGCGCAGGAGGCGTCGGAAGCGTCGGTCGTCCGCATCGGGCAGGGAGTCCCTGTTGCTATGGCCCCGGCACGGTCCCGTCCCGGTCATCCTGGATATTGACCCCGCAGCCCCCCAGGCCAACCCCCCACGGCAAAGCCCAGACGGCAAACCCGCAGGCAAACCCCGCAGGCAAACCCCTCTGGGGCCACCCTGCTATACTGATCTCGAGTCCCCGCAAGCGGGGCGAGGCGCAATGGCGGAGGCGACGTGCAGCACGACCCGACCTGGCCCAACCTGCCGGCGATGATGCTCGCGCTGGCCCGCGCATGGTCGGACCGACCGATGCTGCGCGTCTTTCGCGACAGCGCATGGCAGCGCACCACCTGGGGAGGGTTCGGCCGCGCCGCTGCCTCGGTGGCCCGCGGCCTGACCGCGGCCGGCGTCGGCCCCGGCGACCGGGTATTGATCGTGGCGGACAATCGGCCCGAATACCCGATCGCCGAGACCGCGCTGATGGCCATCCGCGCCGTTCCGGTGCCGGCCTATGTCAGCAACACAATCGAGGACCACGCCCATCTGCTACGCGATTCCGGCGCCAGGGTGGCGATCGTCGGCTCCCAGGCCCTGGCCGGGCGGGTGCGGGAGGCAGGGGCGCGCGCCGGCGGACTCGATTTGCTGGTGGTGATGGACGGCGCGCTGGAGGCCGCGGCCGGCCGGCCGCGCCTGCTGCCATGGCGCGTGCTCGCCGCCGACACCGCCGCCCCGGACGACGTAGCCCGCGCCGCCGCCGCCATTCCGACCAACACGCTCGCCTGCCTCATCTATACCTCCGGCACCGGCGGCGCGCCGCGCGGGGTGATGCTGCCGCACCGTTCCATCCTGTCCAACTGCCACGGCGCCATCGAGCTGTTGCGGTCGCTGCGACTGGGGGAAAACGAGGTGTACCTGTCGTTCCTCCCGACCGCGCACAGCTACGAGCACACGGTGGGGCTGTTCTTCCTCCCCAGCCTCGGTATCGAAATCGTCTATGCGCGCGGGATCGAGCATCTGGCGAGCGACCTGCGCACCGTCCGCCCCACCATACTGACCGCGGTGCCGCGGGTGCTGGAAGCGGTGCGCGGACGGGTGCTCGGCCAGATGGCGCGCCAGCCTGCCTGGCGGCAGGCGCTGTTCGCCCGCGCGCTGGCGCTCGGCACCAAGCGGCTCGACCGACTGCCGCTCAGCCTGGCCGAACGCGTGGCCGACCCGCTGCTCGACCGGCTGGTGCGGGCCAAGGTGCGGGCGCGGTTCGGCGGGCGGGTGAAGGGCATCATGTCCGGCGGCGCACGGCTGGAGCCGGAAGTGGGACGGTTCTTCCTCGCCCTCGGCCTGCCGGTGATGCAGGGATATGGCCAGACCGAGGCCGGACCGGTCATCAGCGCCAATCCGCCGGACGCCATCCGCATCGACACCGTCGGCCGGCCGCTGCGCGGGGTGGAACTGCGGCTGGCCGAGGACCACGAAATCCTGGTGCGCGGCGACCTGGTGATGGACGGCTACTGGCGCCGCCCGGACGACACCGCGGCGACGATCCGCGACGGCTGGCTGCACACCGGCGACATCGGCGCGCTGGACGCCGACGGCTACCTGCGCATCACCGATCGCAAGAAGGATATGATCGTGCTGTCGGGAGGCGAGAACGTCTCGCCGGCGAAGATCGAGGGGATGCTGGTGGCCGAGCCGGAGATCGCCCAGGCCGTGGTGGCCGGCGACGGACGGGCCGGGCTGTCGGCATTGGTGGTGCCGGCGGAGGGACAGGACGAGATCGGCGTCGCGCTCGCGGTGGCGCGGGTGAACCTGCGGCTGTCGGTCACCGAGCGCATCCGCCACCACGCGGTGGTGGGAGCGTTTACAATCGAAAACGGATTGCTGACCCCGTCGCACAAAGTCCGCCGGCTGCTGGTGCTGCGTGCCAATACCGAAGCGCTGGCGCGACTGCACGGCTGACGCGGGCGCCGGGTGGCGTCCGGGTAGGCGACGGGGCATTCTGGCGCGGTCATCGCACTTCCGGAGCGCTCCCCAATGCTCGATCATTCGCTGGACTGCCTGGCCGAGCCCAGCGCCGATGCCCTGCCGCTGCACGCCGTGCGCCCACAAGGGCTGGCGCAGTTCCTCGCCGCGCTGCCTGAGGGGCAGGCGTCGTTCCTGCGCCGGTCCGGCTTCACCGGTGCTGCCGGCGATCCCGTGCTGCTGGCAAGCGAGGCCGGTCTCGCCGGCGCGGTGCTGGGACTGGGCGGCGACCGCTCCCCGCATGCCTTCGGCGGCGCCGCGCTGCGACTGCCGGAAGGCACGTCGTGGCGCCTGCAGCCGGGCGACTATGAGCTGGCGGACGCGGTGCTGGGGTTCTGCCTGGGCGCCTATCGGTTCACCACGTTCCGCCCGGGCAAGCGGACGCCGGCGCGGCTGGTGCTGCCGGCCGAGGCAGCGGCGGACGCACGCGCCGATGCCGAGGCGGTGTGGATGGTGCGCGACCTGATCAATCTGCCGGCGAATCTTCTCGGCCCTGCGGAGCTGGCGGAGGCGGCGGCCGAGCTGGGACGTCGGCACGGGGCGGCGGTCGTGATCGCGGCGGATGCGGCGCTGGAACGCGACTATCCCGCGATCGCCGCCGTCGGCCGCGGCTCCTCCCGCCCTCCGCACGTCGTCACCCTGCGCTGGTCCGGCAGCGGAGCCGCGGGAAGCGCGCCGCTGGTGGCGCTCTGCGGCAAGGGGGTCTGTTTCGATACCGGGGGATACGATCTCAAGCCCTCGGCGGGCATGCTGCGGATGAAGAAAGACATGGGCGGGGCGGCGACGGTACTCGGGCTGGCGCAGCGCATCATGGTAGCAGACCTGCCAATACGGCTGACGGTACGGGTCGGCTGCGTGGAGAATTCCGTCTCCGGCACGGCCATGCGCCCGTCCGACGTGCTCGCGACCAGGGCGGGGCTGTCGGTGGAAGTCGGCAACACCGACGCCGAGGGTCGGCTGGTACTGTGCGATCTGCTGGCCGAAGCTGCGGCCGAGGCGCCGGCGCTGCTGCTCGACTGCGCCACCCTGACCGGTGCAGCCAGGGTCGCGCTGGGTCCGGATCTGCCGGCGCTGTTCTGCAACGACGAGAGCTGGGCAGCCGCGCTGCTCGCCGCGGGAACCGCGCGCAGCGACCCGTTGTGGCGGCTGCCGCTGTGGGATGGCTACGATTCGTGGTTGGACAGCCCGGTGGCGGATGTGAACAATGTTTCATCGAAGCCGTTCGCTGGAGCGGTGACCGCAGCCTTATTTCTTCGCCGCTTCGTTGCGGCAAGTGTGCCGTGGGCCCATATCGACCTTTATGCATGGAATGACCAACCGCGTCCCGGCCGACCCGAGGGCGGCGAGGCGCAAACGCTTCGTGCGGCTTTCAGCGCCATTGCCGGGCGGTTTGGCGCGAGGTGAGGCTGGTTGCGGTGTCCGGCCCCCGCCGCCACGATTTTGGCTTTGTTCGGTCCCGTATCCTGACAGGCGGTCGAAATATTCAGGCGCGTCGCGGCGTGGACATGTCGGACACGAAAAGAAAATATACGAAATGTCAATCACTTGCCGGAACCCCATATCGGATGCGAACGCCTGGTCGCGTGCCGGTGCATGCCCGTGCGGGGCCGAGACCGGCGCTGGCGCGCACCGAAACAACGTGGTAACATCTTCGCGATTCAACAGCGCGGACCGCACCGTTAGCGCCCATTTCGACCTAGGGTTTGCGCAACGGAACGCGGGCGATTCGCCGAGTCGCTCTCCGCCCACGATGCGGCAAGCATGAAAGGAACCACCATGGCAACATCTCCTGCTACCGCTCCCGACCAGATGCTGAACCTCTTCCGTGATACAATTGTCGCACTCGTGCGCCGGGAGGGAAGCGACCTTTCGGCCCGCCAACTCGGCGTGCTGCTGACCTGCTATCTGCAGGAGGGCGGTCACACGGTGCGCGGGCTCGCCGCGGAACTGAACGTGTCGAAGCCGGCGATCACGCGCGCGCTCGACCGGCTGGCGGAATTCGATCTCGCGCGCCGCAAACCGGACCCTGCCGATCGGCGCAGCGTGCTGGTACAACGTACGCCCCGGGGCAACGCCTACATCCGTGACCTCCGCTCCATCATGGCCTCGGCCGCGAGCGGCGGGCGCAAATCCGAAGCCGGTTCGAAACGAGGCTCCGCCCGCTGAGCCGTCGCCCCGGTCGCCGCCGCCTCCGGTGAGAGCCGGACGGCTGACCTGTCACGCGCTGCCATGCAGGTGCCGTAACGGCGCGAGGACGGCTGCCTTTCGATGCGGGTCGGCGACGCATCGCTGGTTGCGCACATGACCCCGCCCCCGCGTCGCGCCGGACGCGCCGCTATCTTCTCATGGTGCCTGTTCGATTGGGCGGGCAGCGCCTTCAACACCATTGTCGTGACCTTCGTTTTCGCCACCTATTTCGTCCGCGCGGTAGCTCCCGATCCGGTCTCCGGCACCGCCGCCTGGGCCACGGCGCAGACCGCCGCCGGCCTGACCATCGCGCTTGCCGCGGCACCGCTGGGCGCGGTGGCCGACCGGGGCGGGTCCGGCCGCGTGCTGCTCGGCGTCTGCACCGCCCTGCTGGTCGCGTGCACCGCGGCGCTCTGGTTCGTGCGCCCGCGCGCAACCGACGCGCCGATGGCTCTGGCGCTGGTCGCCGGCGCCACTGTGGCCTTCGAAGTCGCCTTCGTGTTCTACAACGCGATGCTGCCCGATATTGCGGGGCCGGCGCGGCTCGGCCGGGTCTCCGGCCTTGGCTGGGGGATGGGCTATGCGGGCGGGATCGTGTGCCTCGGCCTTTGCCTGGTGCTGCTGATCGATCCGCGGCCGCCGTTCTTCGGGCTGAGCGGCGCACAGGCAGAACCGGTGCGTGCCACGGCACTCTTCGCTTCCGCCTGGATCGCGATCTTCGCGCTGCCGTTGCTGGCTCTCGCCCCGGCCCCGGTGCGGCGCGCTCCGTGGCGGACGGCGCTGCGCCAGGGGCTGCGCACGCTCGGGGCAAGCCTACGCGCGGCGGCGGCGGACCGGGTCCTGCGGCGGTTTCTGGTGGCGCGCATGCTGTACACGGACGGGCTGAATACCCTGTTCGCCTTCGGTGGCATCTTCGCCGCCGGAACCTTTGGGATGGGTGCGCGCCAGGTGCTGCTGCTGGGCATCGCGCTCAATGTCACGGCCGGCATCGGCGCCGCGGGGTTCGCTCTGATGCAGGACCGGATCGGCGATCGCACGACCGTGCTGGTGGCGGTCGGGGCGCTGGCGGGGATCGGCGCGCTCGTTCTGCTGGCGCGCTCAGCTTCGGTGTTCTGGGTGCTGGCGCTGGGGCTCGGGCTGTTCGTGGGACCGGCGCAGTCGGCGAGCCGCAGCCTGATGGCGCGGCTGGCGCCGGAGGACACGCGCAACGCCCATTTCGGGCTGTATGCGCTGTCGGGACGGGTCACCGGGTTCGTCGGCCCGGCCGCACTGGGCGCGGTGACGGCGGCGTTCGCCAGCCAGCGCGCAGGGATGGCGGTGGTCGTAGCGCTGCTGGCGTCGGGCTGGGCGCTGCTGGCGACAGCATCGATCGATGCCGTGGGGTAGGCATCCCAAGGACTTCGATTCGCTGCGACGACGTCGCCGATAGCGCTATGACCCCGCGTGGTCTCCGCATTTCGTCGGCATCGGCGGTCCTACCACCGCCCGATCGCAGCCGCCCGCGCCCGGGTGCGTACGAACCACCACCACACCACCTGTGGCGGCAAGGTCAGCAGCGGCACGTAGGGCTTCCAGGCCGGGGGTACGGCGATGAACGCCAGGCAGCACACCCCGCCCCACGCCGTGAACCCCCAGTGCACCAGCGCCACCGCCGGCGCCGGCACGCCGGATCGCTGCGCCACCTGATAAAGGTGACCGCGATGCGGCACGGTCAGCCGCTCGCCGGCCAGCGCACGGCGGACCAGGGTGAAGGCCACGTCGCACAGCACGCCCGAGAGCAGCATGGGCACCAGCAGCAAAGACAATTCCACCCCGTCGAACCGTCCGGCCACCACGCCCAGCATCGCCAGCATGAAGCCGCAGAACTGACTGCCGACGTCGCCCATGAAGATGCGCGCGCGGGGAAAGTTGAACGGCAGGAACCCGATCAGCCCCGCCGCCAGCAACAGCGCGGCGAAATAGGCGAACCAGCTTCCCTGCGACGCCGCGATTCCGGCCAGGAACGCCGCCGCGATCAACGCCACCCCGGCGGCAAGGCCGTTCAGCCCGTCAATGAAATTCATCGCGTTGGTGGCGAACAGGATCCAGACCAGGGTCGCCGGCGCCCCGACCCAGCCGACATAGAACCCGCCGAGGTAGGGCACCCGGTAGTCGCGCACGTAGATCCCACTGCCCACCGCCACCAGCGCGGCGAGCAGTTGCGCCCCTAGCTTCACCGTGAACGGCCAGTCCCACACGTCGTCCAGCAGCGCGACCCCGGCGATCAGCAGCGCTGCGCCGATCACGCCCAGGAAATAGGGTTCGGCGATTCGCGAAAAGCGAGCGAAGACATACAACACCGCCACGCCCACCAGGAACGCGGCGACGATCCCGACCCCTCCCCCTTTTGGGATCGGGCGGTCGTGCGCCTTGCGCGCATCCGGCGTGTCCATCACCCGTACAGCGATCATCAGGCGGACGACCACCGCCGACAGCGCCGCCAGCCCGGCGGCGAAGGTCAAGTGGCGCAGCAGGGCGAACCAGGTCATGGCGCGGCGACCGCGCCGGGGCTGGGCTTGAGCATGGCCGGGGGTGGTAAAGAACCCAGGCCATGGAGGAAAGCCCGCCCGGGGTCACCGCCCCGCGAAACCGTCCCGCGTCTGCGGCAGCTTCCAGCCCAGCAGCCGCCCGGCGATCATGGTGCGCAGCACCTGCGCGGTGCCGCCGCCGATGGTGAACATGCGCGCATCCCGCGCCATGCGTTCCAGCGGCCAGTCGCGCGAATAGCCGCGGGCGCCGAAAATCTGCAGCGCGTCGTTGGTGACCTTGATCGCCATTTCAGAGGCGAACAGCTTCGCCTCGGCCGCCAAGAGCGGATCGGGGAACGGATCGGCGGAGGCCGCGGCCCGCCAGATCGACAGACGCGCGGCGTTGAGCTGGGTCGCCATGTCGGCCAGCATCCATTGCAGGCCCTGGAACTCGCCGATCGGGCGACCGAACTGGCGGCGGGTGCGGGCGAAGTCGAGCGCGGCGTCGAACGCGCCCTGCGCCAAGCCGAGGGCCACCGTCGCCGCGCCGACCCGCTGCGTGTTGTAGGCGTCCATCAGCGCGCCGAAGCCGACCAGGGCGCCGTCCGGCCGGTGGCGTAGGACCATGTCGTCGGAAATGTGCAAATCCTCGAAGATCAGCTCGGCCTCGGGGATGCCGCGCAGGCCCATGGTGGGTTCACGCTTGCCGACCCGAAGGCCCGTCGGGGCGCCGCTGGCCGGGTCGCGCACGGCGAGGAAGCCGCCGATGCCGCGGTCCGTCCCGTCGGCGTCGTGTACGCGCGCGAAAATCAGGTGCAGGCGGGAAACGCCGGCGCCGGTGATCCAGTGCTTGCGCCCGGTGATGCGCCAACCGTCCGCGCAGCGCCGGGCGGTGGTGGTCATCTCGGTGGCAGCCGAGCCGGCGTCCGGCTCGGTGATGCATATGGCGGGCTTGTCGCCGTCCAACACCAGGCGGGCGGCCAGGCGGCGCTGTGCCTCGGTACCATAGCGGAGGATGGCGGAGAGTGCCCCCATATTCGCCTCCACCGCGATGCGGCCGGTAACGCCGCAGACCCGGGCCATCTCCTCGACCACCAGAACGGCGTCGAGCAGACTGCCGCCACCCCCGCCGAGCTCAGCGGGGAGGGTGAGGCCGAGCAGGCTGGCGTCGTGCAGGGCAGCGACATTGGCCCAGGGATAGGCTTCGTCGCGGTCGATCGCGGCGGCACGCGGGGCGATCGCAGTCTCGGCGATGCGGCGGGCGAGGGCGCGAAGGTCCTGCTGGGCTGGGGTGAGATCGAATTGCATAAAGCGCGGATCCCGGGCGACGTTGCAGGGACGCTGCCAGCAGGGCCGGGGGCTGTCCAGCGGCGGCCCAAGGATGACAAGACGAGGGGGGGACGGCGGCGTCCTTTGGCCTTGCTCCTGAACGCGTCCCAACCTGGCTCGCGCCGCTGCCCGCGGTACGTCCGCCGGGCGCGCTATCCTGCGACGACGCTCTGCCGGGCCGCCCCTTCGGCGGCGTCCGGTTCATCGCCGACCGCGGTGACGTTTACGTCCACCGTCATCCCCAGGCTGTCGGAAGGAAACCCGGTCCAGCTTCCCGACAGCGGCACCGCCTGGCGGGGATCGCGTGCCACCGCCACGCGGATCAGGTCGCGGTTGGATCCGGCGATCCCGTTGGTGGGGTCGAACTCCACCCACCCCGCGCCAGGCAGGAACACCTGCACCCAGGCGTGCGTGGCCCCCCCACCCACCCGGCGCCCCACGCCCGGACCCGGGCTGTGCAGGTAGCCGGAGACGAACCGCGCGGCGAGCCCAAGCGCACGCACCGCCTCCATCATCAGCAGCGCGAAATCGCGGCAGGTGCCGCTGCGGCTGGCCAGGGTGACCAGCGGGTCCTGGATACCGGCGGCCTCGCGCGCGACATAGCTGAACCCCTGATGGATCGCACGGGTGATGTCGGCCAGCAGCGCCTCGGTCGGGGTAGAGCGGCCGTGGCGGAGGAACTGGCGCACCCAGGTATCGACGATCCGCTCGGGATCGGGCCACTGCCGCTCGATCGAGCGCAGCAGGTCCGGCATGTCCTCGGCGTCGTAGCTGAACGGGTAGGTCGCGGCGTGCTCATCGAGCGCGAAGGCAAGCGGGTGCACGGGCAGGTGGTCGATCGCGCTGCTGCAGACGAAGCGCAGCAGGTCGGCGCGACGGTCGAAGCGGGCCAGCGCCACGCAATTGCCGAACACGTCGTGTACCCAGCGCAGGCTGGCAGGTGCCGGATCGATCGCGATCTCGGCCGAGACCAGCCGCTGGTCGTGGCCGTCGTGCGGGCGGAACATGATCCGATGCTCGCCGAATGCCACCGGCTGGCGATAGCGGTAGGTGGTGACGTGGTGGATCGACAGCAGGGGCATGCGCAGCCTATTGGGCCGGGGCGGGCGGCCCGGAGGACGGCCCGAGGGGCGATATGGGGAACTCGGGAGGCGGGCCGCCAGGATAGCCGAAGAACCCGGTGCCGAGCGCCTCCCCTAACAAGTTGAGCCGTTGTTGCACGAGGTCAAGGAACTCGTGCAGCCCCTGGACCAGGATTTCCCCGATCCCCACCCCGCTCAGCAGCGCGCGCAGCCCGTCAAGCTGTTCCGCCGCCTCGTTGCCCCGCCGTAGCCCGTAGCGGGCCTTGAGCTCCGCGAGCAGCAGCTCCGCCTCCCGCACGCAAAGATAGACCGAGCGCGGGAAGCGCCGGTTGAGCAGCAGGAACCCCGCCACCTGGCGCGGCGTGATCCCAGTTGCATGCAACCGCCGGTATGCATGGTAGCCCGCCGCCGATCGCAGCAGCGCGTTCCACTGGCTGACATCGACCGGCGAACCATGGTCGCGCGGATCGGGTAGCAGCACGTGGTACTTGATATCGAGCAACCGCGTGGTCTGGTCGGCGCGTTCCAGGTAGCGGCCGAGCTGATAGAAATACCACCCCTGGTCGCGGTAGAATGTGCCTTCGGTGATGCCGGTATGGAGTTGGCAAGCCTCCTTGATCCAGGCAAACAGCGGACTGAGCCGGCCGGGCGCGAGGTCGGCCGGGCCGAGTGCCGCCATCCGGCTGTGGAACATGTTCAACTGCACCCACATCTCGGTTGAGATCAGCGGGCGCAAGGTGCGCGCGTTCTCCCGTGCCGCGCGCACCGCACTGGCGATCGAGCTGGGGTTGGTGGGGTCGATCACGTAGAAGCCGAGCACGCTCGCTGCGGAGGCGATGCTGTGGCGGGCGAAGAACCCCTCCTCCTCCGCATGCAACTGCACGATCGACAGCCAATTCTGCCCACCGGCACGATCGCGGGAGAAGGTGTCGTTCACATCGAGGATGCGAGCCAGGTTCTCCGCCCGCTCGACATAGCGGGCGAGCCAGAACAGCGCATCCGCCGAACGGGCGAGCAGGGTATCACTCAAGGACCCAGGTATCCTTGGAGCCGCCGCCCTGCGACGAATTGACAATCAGTGACCCCTCGCGGAGCGCGACCCGGGTGAGCCCGCCTGGCAGCACCCAGGTCTTCGCGCCGGTGATGGCGAACGGGCGCAGATCGACGTGCCGCGGCGCCACCTGGCCGCCGACCAGGGTGGGAGAGACCGAGAGCGAAATGCAGGGCTGGCTGATGTAGTTGGCCGGATCGGCCAGCAGCCGGTCGCGGCAGGCGCCAAGCTCCGCGCGGGAGGCGCGGGGACCGATGGTGATGCCGTAGCCGCCCGCCTCCCCCACCGGCTTGACCACGAGCTGGTCGAGATGGTCGAGCGTATAGGCGAGCCCCTCGGGTTCGCGGCAGAGATGGGTTTCCACGTTCGGCAGGATCGGGTCCTGCCCAAGATAATAGCGAATGATGCGCGGCATGTAGGCATATACGGCCTTGTCGTCGGCAACGCCGGTGCCGACGGCGTTCGCCAGGCTGACGTTGCCGGCGCGGTAGGCGCGCATCAGCCCGGGCACGCCGAGGGCGCTGTCCGGACGGAACACCTCCGGATCGAGGAAGTCGTCGTTGATCCGGCGGTAGATCGCATCGACCGGGGCGAGGCCGCCGGTGGTGCGCATGTAGACCCGCTCGTCCTCCACCACGAGGTCGCGGCCCTCGACCAGCGGTACGCCCATCTCGCGCGCCAGGAACACGTGCTCGAAGAAGGCCGAGTTGTAGCTGCCGGGGGACAGCAGTACCACGGCGGGATCGCCTTCGGTGCGGGGCGCCGTCTCGCGCAGCGCCGCGAGCAGTTGCAGCCCGTAGGTATCGATCGGCCGCAGCGCGACGCCGTCCACGAGATCGGGGAAGGCGCGCAGCATCATGTGGCGGTTCTCGATCACGTAGCTGACGCCGGAGGGGGTGCGCGCGTTGTCTTCCAGCACCAGGAAGCTGCCGTCCGTGTCGCGGATGATGTCGGTGCCGCAGATATGCACATAGGTGCCGTGCGGCAGGTCGATGCCCTGCATCTCCGGGCGGAACTGGGCGTGACCGAGGATGAGGTCGGCAGGCAGCACGCCGTCCTTCAGGATGCGCTGGCCGTGGTAGAGGTCCGCGAGCAGCAGGTTGAGCGCCGCGACCCGCTGGATCACCCCGG
This sequence comes from Acetobacteraceae bacterium, assembly GCA_035535035.1. GTDB lineage: Bacteria > Pseudomonadota > Alphaproteobacteria > Acetobacterales > Acetobacteraceae > JASHVB01. Next base: position 13,667 of record DATLQW010000165.1, on the reverse strand, counting down.
TTTCGATCTGCCGCCATTCCGTGGCAGACAGCACGCGGGGGATGACGTCGAACGGCAGGATGCGGTCGATCGCGTCCTTGTCGGAATAGACGGTGAAGGTGATGCCGAGGTTGTAGAGTTCGGCCTCGGCGGCAGCGGCGCGGCGGTGCAACGCCTCGATGGACAGGGCGGCGAGGCGCTCGCGCACCGGGGCGGCGGCGGCAGTGTCCGTCATCTCGCAGTAGTATCCGGGGGCGGCATAGTCGGAGAGGATCACGGCAGGCCTCGGCACGGGCGGGAAACGTGGGCGCCGGAGTGGAGGCTTGCAAGCGCCGGGCCAAGGGAAGAGCGTGAGAGGATCGGCAGCGCGGGTACGAACCGCCGGCGCCGCGCCGCTCAGAGCGGCACGGGGTAGCGTGGCCAGCCACGCAACAGCCGGCTCAGAGCCGCAGCCGAGACGACGGCGGCGAGCACGAACGGTAGCACCACCGCAGCGGCGAACCACGGTCCGGGATGCAGCAGCGCGGGATACAGCGCCAGCGCCACCCCGGGCGGATGATAGGCTCGCGCTCTCGGCAGCACCATCAGCGCGGTAAGCGCCGCCACCATCGCCGGCCCCGCACCGAAGCCGAGCGCCCAGACGACGAGCGTGCCGATCGCAGCACCCAGGGTCGATCCGGCCACGACGGCAAACGGCTGCGCAATCGCGACCTCGGGCAGGCAGAGCAGGATCGTCATGGTCGCGACGAAGGGCGGCACCAGCACGACGCCGTCGTGCCGACCCGCCAGCCAGACGAGGAGGCCGAGCAGCACGGCCATCCAGATCACGCCGACCATTGCGGGGCGCTGGGTGGTGCCCCAAGCCGCGACGATCCGACCCGGCAAGCTCCTTCGCCCGCCCGATGCCGCGCGGGCCGCTGTCGCAGGCGGGACGCCGGGGAGCCGGGCGGATCGTGTCGGCCGCGAACGGGTGCGCATCGTTTGTCTCCCGCGACGCTCCGGCGCGGTTTCAGTATCCGCCTTTGAAGCCGGCGTAGGCGACTTCGGTCATCATGCCGCTCGCCATGTGGTAGAGGTTGTGGCAGTGAAACAACCAGCGACCCGGGCTGTCCGCATCGAAGGCAATGCGCACCGTGCCGCCGATCGGCACCAGCACGGTGTCGCGCATGGCGCCGCTGAAGCGGACACCGTTCAGCGCCTGCACCTGGAAATGATGTCCATGTAGGTGCATCGGATGCGCCATCGCCGTGCGGTTGACGAGGTCGAATGCCACGCGCTTGCCCTGCGCAACTTCCAGTGGCAGCCGATCGGACCAGGTACGCCCGTCGATACCCCAGATAAACGGCATCATCTGCCCGGTCAGCGCCACGCGATACACGAGGTCGGGGCGGCGCGGGGCCAGCGGAAAGCGCGCCCGAAGGCGGCGTTCCAGCGACAGGTCGACCGGCCCCGCCGCGGTCTGCGCATCGGGCAGCAGCTTGCGGACCGTGGCGCCCGGGGTCGCCAGGACGATGCCAGTTCGCGGCCGATCGCCCTCGCGCTGTGCGAGCACCGGGAATGCCCCGCCGCCGGCAGGGATGCGCAGGAGCACGTCGACCCGCTGCGCCTCGGCTATCGGGACGCGACGGACCGCCACTGGGTGCACCGGATCGCCGTCAACTGCGACGACCGTGCCGTCAAGCGCGCCGAGGTCGATCCAGAACGCCGTGGCGGCGGCACCGTTGATCAGACGCAGCCGCACCTGGCCGCCCCGTTCCGTACGCACCACCTCGGGGTCGGCCAGGGTCCGGTCATTGGCAAGGAAGGCGTCGTAGGCGACATCGTTAAGGTCCATGCCGCCTGCGGCAGATCCGTCCGACCGCATGCGCATCCCGCTGCCAGACATCGCCGCCCCGAACTTCGCCGCATCGGGCATCGCCCGGCCGCCCTCCAGGGTCGTTGCCATCCCCGCCATGCGGCTTCCCCCCGGGGCCGCGGGGGCGCGCATCGCCATGCCGGCGTGCCGGAGCCCGGCGAGGATTTCCTGCGGATCCCTGAAAGTAAAATCCTGCAGCAGCACCGTCACTTCCTGTGCGTCGGCACGCAAGTCCGCGCGCGTGCGTACAACGAGCGGCGCCGCCATCAACTGCTGCTCTTGCAGGCCGTGATGCGAGTGCATCCAGTAGGTCCCCGGGCGAGGCACATAATCGTAGGCCTGATCGGCTCCGGCCGGGATCAGCGTCTCCAGCCCGGTTTGGGTGACACCGTCCTGGCGGACCGGCGGAATCTGGCCGTGCCAGTGGATGATGGTCGGTACGCCGGCGCGGTTACGCAAATCGACGGCGAAGCGCTGTCCGGGATCGAGAGCGATGCCGACCGCCCCGCTGTCCTGGCGGATGCCGAACACCATGGCAGGCCTGCCGTTTACGTCCAGGCTGCGGCGTTCGATGGTGAGCCGAGTGGTGCCGGCGCTAGCGCGGCCCGGCGGCAGCGCAGCAAACGATACCGAGGCCGCTCCAGTAGCCAGCAACCGACGGCGGGATAGCCTCCAGGGCGCGGGGTATTCTGTCGCTTTTTCACTCTGATCAGCGGCATTGACGCCCCGATCGTTCGGCCAACCTGCGGAATTGCGCGCTGGGTTATCTGGTGCCGGAGTGCCGGTCGCGGGATCGTCGAGGCTGGTGCGCTCGTTCGCCGGCAGCGGGACGTGCTGCTTTCCGGCCCTGGCCGCTGCCGCTCCCTGCTTCGTTGCTTGCCACATCACCGGGATCCCTTTCAGTCCATACCCGGATGGGGTATATTGGCGCCGGACGAAGTCCCGCAAGCGGTCCAGCCTTGGACAATATTACCTCCACCGCGGGGATCCGAAGGTGGGTCCCGTTCCCGACTGCCACGGGGGCATCGGGCCGGGTGCCGGGGGTTGCCCGCCCCCGCACCGCCCGCTTATAGGCCTCCGTATTGTAGGAGCGTCCATGGTCAGCGTCGCCGAACCACTCGCCGCCACGAACCCCGCACTTGCCCGCCAGGCAGCGATCCTCGCTCGCCCGCTCACGATGGCCCGGCGGATGGCGGACGCTGTTCGCGTGCTTGCGATCGATGCCGTAGAGACGGCCAAGTCCGGCCATCCAGGCCTGCCGATGGGCATGGCAGACGTCGCCACCGTGCTTTGGACCCGGTTCCTGAAGTTCGATGCAGCCGATCCACGCTGGCCGGACCGCGATCGCTTCGTGCTGTCCTCTGGGCACGGGTCGATGCTGCTCTACGGGCTGCTCCATCTGACCGGCTTTGCCGGCATGGGTATCGAGGACCTGAAGCGCTTCCGTCAGTTGCACTCCCCTGCCGCCGGCCATCCGGAGCATGGCGCCCATCCCGGCATTGAAACCACGACCGGCCCGCTGGGTCAGGGCGTGGCCACTGCGGTCGGGATGGCGTTGGCCGAACGCATGATGGCGGCGCGGTTCGGCCGCTCGCTGGTCGATCATCGCACCTGGGTGATCTGCTCCGATGGCGACCTGATGGAAGGGATCAGCCATGAGGCGATCGGACTCGCCGGCCACCTACGCCTCGACAAGTTGACCCTGCTTTATGATGACAACCATATTTCAATCGACGGAGACACGGCGCTTGCGCGGTCCGAGGACACCCTCAAACGGTTTGCCGCGGCGGGCTGGGCCACCAAGGCAGTGGATGGCCATGATCCGACACAGATCGCCGCAGCATTGTCTTTTGCGGTGCGATCGAAAAAGCCGACACTGATCGCCTGTCGCACCATCATCGGCTTCGGCGCCCCTACCAAGGCCGGTACCGCGGCGGCACACGGGGCGCCGCTTGGTGCCCAGGAAGCTGAGGGAGCGAAAGAGCTCCTTGGCTGGCACGAACCACCGTTCACCGTGCCGGGCGATCTTGCCGAGATGTGGCAGGCGGCCGGCAACCGCGGCGCCGGCACGCGGCGTAGTTGGTTGAAGCGCCTTGCGCGCCATGCGCAGCGCATGGAGTTCGAGCGTGCGCTGGCCGGCAGGTTGCCCGAGGGTTGGCACGAAGCGGTATCAACGTTGAAGACCGAAATCGCGGAGGCGAAACCGAAGCTGGCGACCCGCGCTGCCGGGCAACGGGCCCTGGAGGCGCTGATTCCGGCCACGCCAGACCTGGTCGGCGGTTCAGCCGACCTGACCGGCTCCAATCTCACTTTTGTGAAGTCCATGGGTACGGTGATCCCCGGAAATTTCGGCGGACGCTATCTGCATTTCGGGATCCGTGAGCACGGCATGGCCGCCTGCGCCAACGGCTTGGCGCTGCACGGCGGACTGATCCCGTACGTCGGCACATTCTTCGTATTCACTGACTACCTGCGTCCGGCCCTACGTCTGTCGGCACTGATGCGCCAGCGCGTCATCTACGTGATGACGCACGACTCCATCGGCCTGGGCGAGGACGGCCCCACCCACCAACCGGTGGAGCATCTGGCATCCGTGCGGGCGATGCCGCACGTGCACGTGTTCCGTCCGGCGGACGCGCTCGAGACCGCCGAGTCCTGGGAACTGGCCTTACGTCGCGCTGACGGCCCGAGCTTGATCGTGCTGAGCCGTCAGGCCGTGCCGGCGGTGCGGACGGATGCTGGGGAGAACCGGTGCGCCTGGGGCGGTTACGTGCTGGCCGAGGCGGATGGGCCTCGGCGCGCTACCCTCATAGCCACCGGCACGGAAGTAGCGATCGCCATGAATGCACGCGCGATGCTGGCCGCCGAGGGGATCGGCGTTGCCGTCGTCTCTCTACCCTGCTGGGAATTATTCGCCTCTCAGGAGCCTGTTTACCGCGACGTGGTGCTGGGCGATGCTCCACGGATCGGGATTGAGGCAGCCGGAGCGCAAGGGTGGGAGCGCTGGCTCGGATCGGATGGCGTTTTCATCGGCATGACCGATTTCGGGGCTTCTGGACCCTTCGAGGACCTATACAAGGAGTTCGGGATCACGCCTGAAGCAGCAGTCGCCGCCGTAAGGAAGTGTCTGCAATAGTCCGAAGTCAGATATAGGGGAATTGAAACAATGTCCGTCAAGGTCGCCATCAACGGGTTCGGGCGGATCGGCCGCCTCGTGCTGCGTGCACTGGTCGAGAGTGGGCGCGACGATATCGTGCCCGTTGCGATCAACGATCTCGGCAGCGCCGAGGCCAATGCGCACCTTTTCCATTACGACAGCGTACATGGTCGCTTTCCCGGTCAGCTCGAAGTATCGGGCGATTCGATCACAATCCGCCACAACGGGCGCGTCTGGGGCCCGATCAAGGTCTCCGCCGAGCGGGATCCGACCAAGGTGCCCTACAATGGCGTCGATGTGGCACTGGAATGCACCGGGCATTTCACGAGCAAGGACTCCGCCGCGGCGCTACTCAAGGCCGGCGCCCGCAAAGTGCTGATCTCCGCCCCGGCCGACGGGGTGGACGCGACGATCGTCTACGGGGTGAACCATAAGACCCTGACGCGCGAGATGACGGTGGTTTCCAACGCGTCTTGTACCACCAACTGCCTGGCGCCGATGGCCAAGGTCCTGCACGAAAGCTTCGGCATTCTGCGCGGCTACATGGTGACGATACACGCGTATACCGGGGATCAACGTATCCAGGATACCCTACATAAGGACCTGCACCGCGCACGCGCCGCGGCCGTCTCGGCTATCCCTACCACAACCGGCGCGGCGCGTGCTGTCGGGCTCGTCCTACCGGAATTGAAGGGAAAACTTGATGGCACCGCAATTCGCGTTCCGATGCCGAACGTGTCGCTTGTTTCGCTGGATGTGAATCTGGCGAAGCCGACCGATGTAGCTTCTGTGAACGCGGCGATGCAACGCGCGGCAGCCGGCGATTTGCGTGGGATCTTGGACTACAACACTGAAAAGCTGGTCAGCATCGATTTCAACCACTGCCCGGCATCTTGTACTTTTGACGCGACGCAGACCGCGGTGGTAGATGGCGCGATGGTGCGGGTTCTGGGCTGGTACGATAATGAGTGGGGATTCTCTAACCGGATGGCCGACACCGCGGCGCTGTTCGGTACCCTATAAGCGGGCGAGGCGGAGGTGGCGTTCCGAACGCTTGATGGCGTGGTGGTCGCCGGTAAGCGCGTACTGCTGCGTGCCGATCTGAATGTTCCGCTGCACGATGGTCAGATCTCTGATCTGACGCGAATTGCTCGATTGACGCCGACCATCCGCGAACTGGCCGGTAAGGGGGCCAAGGTCATCGTGTGCAGCCATTTCGGCCGCCCCAAGGGCAAGCCGGTGGCGGAGATGTCGCTCGCGCCAGTTGCGCGGGCGCTGGGGCAAGCGCTGGGACGTGACGTCGGCTTCGCAGGAGACTGTGTCGGCCCGGTGGCGACGGAAGCGGTGGCCCGCATGGCACCTGGCGACGTGCTGGTGCTGGAGAACACCCGCTTTCATCCAGAGGAGGAGAAGAATGATCCCGATTTTGCAGCGCGCCTGGCTGAGCTGGCAGATTTGTATGTGAATGATGCCTTCTCCGCTGCACACCGGGCACACGCGAGTACCGAGGGCGTGTCGCACTTGCTATCCGCCTATGCCGGAAGGTTGATGCAGGCGGAACTAGAAGCACTGGAGAGCGCACTGGGCCACCCGACTCGGCCGGTGGCGGCTGTGGTGGGGGGCGCCAAGGTTTCCAGCAAGCTCGGTCTGCTCGGCAACCTCGTCGGGCGGGTAGAGATGCTGGTGATCGGCGGTGCTATGGCCAACACCTTTCTTGCCGCCGAAGGCTACGATGTCGCGCGATCACTTCAGGAAGTGGACCTGCATGCGACGGCGCGCAGAATTCTGGAGCAGGCAGCGGCTGCGGGCTGCGCCGTACTGCTGCCCGAGGACGCTGTGGTAGCGTCGGCGCTGAAACCTGGGGTACCAACACAGACGGTGCTGGTGGGCACGGTACCGTCTGAAAGCATGATCCTGGACGTGGGACCGGCGACCGTCGCGACAGTCACGGCGCGCCTGCGGGAAATTCGAACCGTGATCTGGAACGGCCCGTTGGGTGCGTTCGAAACCTCGCCGTTCGACGCGGGAACAACGGCACTCGCCCGGGCAGTGGCGACGGCGACTGCGGCGGGTACCCTGCGCAGCGTTGCTGGAGGCGGGGACACTGTCGCAGCGCTGAAGAACGCCGGGGTGCTGGAGCAGATCAGCTATATTTCTACCGCAGGAGGGGCGTTTCTCGAGTGGATGGAAGGCAAGACACTGCCGGGGACAGCGGCGCTTTCGCGCTAGTGTCCCAGTTCTCAATTATCCTCACATCACTGCCTGAACGCGATGGAGTTGTAGCCTGAAGGCATTCGATCTTTGGCAGGATTAGGGCTCATTTGGCCTTCCACTTGTACCACCGCCGGATTGGCAGTCGGGTCGGCGAGATAGGCCCAGGTAACGGGCACCAGTTCCAGGACCGAAGCGAAGCCGCCGGCTTGGATCTTGTCCCCGTCGGGTCGATGAGGAAGCGCTCGACGAGATTGAGCCAGGATGAGTTGCTCGGCGTGACGTGAACCGTGAAGTGCGAAGGTTTTGCCAGCCGTGCGCGCACGGCGACGTCCTTTATTTTGACGCCTTCCAGGCGTTGCAGAAATGATCCCGGTGCGGAAGGGCTCGCGGTGCTCGTTTGTTCGGCGGCGGGCACGGCGGCGCACCTCGGTACCGACCTCGCCAGTCGCCGTAAGCAACTTGACCGAAGGGCCATGATTCGCCCCCCCAAATGCATTTGGGTTGTGGGGAATTATGTAGATCCATCCGAAAGACGAGACGTTAGCGACGGCACCTCTCGTCGCGGCGGTCGGGCCCGATTGGCACCGCCCTGACAATCCGTCCGGTCCCCCAAAGTCAGCTTTCGGATATGGGCCGATTGAGATATTGTTAACCTTTACACGTTATCCTTTTTGTTATGATTTCCTCGGCATCGCTTACGGCTTTCTCATCTGCGGCCGGATTCCCCGATCTGCGTCCCCTGCCCGCCGGGCGGCCCCCGGGGGCCCAGATGCGGCCGGGAGGCCTGTCAGCCACCCCCGTCGAGCCAAGTCCGAGCGCTCAAGGCGACGTAGCCCAACCGACGCGGCTGTTACCTAGAGGGTCCCTACTTGATCTTTCGGTCTGAAAACCTCAGATATTAAACACTTCCACCTGCGAGAGCAGGCGCAGGGCCTGCGCTAATCAGCCTGCTGGAACTTTATCTGCGTCGTCCGCATAGGGACCACCAAGAGCGTCTCGGCCTAATCGATCGCAGCCTTGTCCCGGAGGGACATCGGCGTCCAGACCCCACGGGCCGATTTTTTGAAAACCGTTCAGCTTTCCAGTCTCGCCTGCATGGCCCCGACGGCGGGCATTCTCTCCGCCGTCGTGCGTACGCCGCAGGGGCCGGGTTAAACTCCACCGCATGTGGGCACGTTCGCCATCGTCGGACGAGTGCCTCCGGTCACCGCCTCCTCGTCGCGCGGGAAGTAAGCCGAAATTCACGCTTTCGTGATCTCGCGCTCCCTCACATGGGGGTTATCCGAATCGAGCGAAGTGGTCATGATTGGGGAATGTCGTTCGGCTGGCTGCGGCGCAAACTAGGTGATGAACGGCGAAAAGCTGGCGTAGTATCGCTGTTTGTTCGTATGCGCCCACTCTTGATACCGCCGCGATGGCTGCCATCAGACTGTCGGGGATCAACGCGCGAACAGCACTTGGAAGCGCTCCTGCGCATGACGCAGTCGCAGCGTATGGCCGGACAGATTGCGGGTAGTATCGCGCATGACTTCAATAATTGCCTTGCGATTATTTCTGGCAGCCTTGACCTGCTGGAGCATCGAATTGGCACCGGGCCCGACGCGCCTCCGACGAATCTGATGCAGCTCGTTGTTCGGGCCCGTGACGCGGTACAGCGCGCAGCCGACCTTTCGGCGGGCCTTCACGCCCTATCCCACCTAAAATCGGAGGGCATACATCCGGTCGACCTCGGACCGCTGGTCAAAGGGTTGTCGCCATTGTTGGCGTCTGTCGTGGGACGCCGGGTACGGCTGCAGGCGACTATCGCCCCAGATCTGCCGCCGGTGGCAGCCGATCCCGGCCGGCTAAAGGCAGCATTAGTTGCGTTATGTCTCAATGCGCGGGAGGCTATGATTGGAGGAGGAGATGTCGCCCTCAATTTGGCCGCATCCACGACGGCGGAGGGCCTGTTCGTTCGGGTGCAGCTCGTGGACAGCGGCATTGGCATCACACCTGAGGTGGCGGCGCGTGCTGTAGAGCCATTCTTCACCACGAAAGATGCGACGAGGGTGGGCCTTGGACTCACCGAGGTTGCTGCTTTCGCACAGGAAGCAGGCGGACGGCTCCAGATTGAGGCCTTGCCGGAAGCGGGAACCGCAGTGTCGTTGCTGCTGCCGTGCGCGAGACGTTGACGCGCCGGCGATCCAACAGCTTAGGCCGGGTTCCGAGCGCCGCCGATCTGGAGCTACCAGGCGAAGCGATCTACGCTCGCCACCGGCGTCGAGAGTCCAGCAACGGCGACCGCGGTTTCCGCTCGAGCGATATCGAATTCGCCGTCAAGGCCGCTGCGAAGGTCGGCGCCGTGCAGGCCGCCCAGTACCCAGCACGAGGCAAGACCGACGCCGGTTGCTCCGGCAATGTCGGTGCGCAGAGAATCACCCACTGCCAAAACCCTCTGCGGCGCCAGCCCGAGTGCGGTCAGTGCCGACCAATAGATAGCCGGGTCGGGCTTGCCCAACGATCGCACATCGCCGCCCAATTCGTCGTAGCGCGCGGCAAGAGCGCCAGCACACAGGATGCGCACGCCGCCGCGAATGACCTCCAGATCCGGATTGGCGCAAATCATCGGCAGGCGATGACGGGCGCAATTCCCGAGGACTGTCTCGAATGCTGCGAGATCGGTAGGGTCGGAGTGATCATCGGGACCGGTGTTGAGCACGAAATCGGCTTGATCGGGTCGCTCGACTGGCTGATACGCTAGCCCCTCGAGGACCGGCCGATCCCGCTCCGGCCCAAGATGGAACACGCGTCGACCCAGTTCCGCCCACCAGAGGTCGGGCGGGGCGGCGAGTGCTCGCCGCACAGCTTCGCCGCTGGTCAGAATACCGTCGTAGAGACGGTCCGGAATGTGCATACGACGCATCATGATCTGGACGGCGTCGTTGGGACGCGGCACGTTCGAGAGCAGCAGGGTCCGCTTTCCGGCGTGACGTAGACGGCTCAGGCAGTCCAACGCATGCGGAAAAGCAGTCACCCCATCATGGATGACCCCCCAAAGATCGAGAATAAATCCGTCGTAGCGAGCCGCCAAAGGCGCGAAGCCGGGGAGGTGTTCCATCAAGCAAGGGCCGCCAGACGTTCCGAATCACTACCAATTGCGTCTGTGGCGCAAGCGAACCCGGCCGCGTGGAGGGCTAAAGTGAGCTCGCGCTTGATCCGAGGCACGAGGGCGGGTCCACCATAGGCGAAGCTGGTGTAAATTTGCACGAGTGAGGCTCCGGCTTGAAGCTTGGTGAGCGCATCCTGGCCGGTGAAGACGCCGCCCACGCCAATCAGTACCAGTCGCCCACGGGCCAGCAATCGGGCTCGGGCCAGGACCGCTGTGGACAACCGGAACAACGGTGCGCCGGATAGTCCGCCGGCTTCCGCAGACGCAGTGCCGTGCAAACCTGGGGGGCGGGAGAGGGTAGTGTTGGAGACAATCAGCCCTTCTATCCCCGCGGAGATGCAGGTTTCCACAAGTCCCGATAGATCGGCAGGCGCCACGTCAGGGGAAATTTTGACCAGCACCGGCGGGCGATGCGGAACCTGTGCTGTAATCGCGGCCAGAAGCCCTCGCAACCTGTTCGGCCCCTGCAGATCACGCAGCCCCGGAGTATTAGGGGAGGAGAGGTTAATGACTGCATAATCCACCCACGGCCCGACGGCTGCAAGCGACGCGGGATAGTCCCGTTCTGGATCGGCACCTTCTTTATTGATGCCAATATTGGCTCCCACCGGCACGCCGCTCGGCCGGTTGCGTGCCAGACGAGGCACGACAGCAGCAAGGCCGGCGCTATTAAATCCCATTCGGTTGATCGCAGCTCGATCTTCAGCGAGGCGGAACAGGCGTGGGGGCGGATTGCCAGGCTGCGCCCGAGGCGTGATCGTGCCGGCCTCGACGAAGCCGAAGCCAAGGCGAGCCAAGCCGCGGATCGCAACCGCGTCTTTGTCGAATCCTGCAGCCAGACCGAGCGGATTGCGGAACCGGAGACCTAACGTTTCGACGGCCAGTCCGGGATCATCCGGTATCCGGTCAGTGCCGGCAAGTCCCGCCCGTAAGGCAATCAGCGCGAGACGATGCGCTCTCTCGGGATCGATCCGACGTAGGAGTGGCTGGGCGAGCTGGATGAGGGAACCGATCATAGGACGACGAATTATGCCCGCATATGGCGGCAAGCGGAAGGGTCACGAGCTCTCACGATCGATCAACGTGGGAGGTCGTGTGCCCGAACGTGGTGAAGGGGCCACCTTTCCCGGACAGATTGCGCTGCCCTGATGAGGCTGCCAGCGCACCAGTCGCTCCAGCAGGCCACTTGCCGCCAGCATCGTCACCGCTTGGGCGGGGCGCGCCCCCCCGGGAGCGTGCAGTACCGCTTGCCAAGCGAGGGGGTCTCGCTCCAGAAGAAATGGAGGATGTGGGATCAACTATACCTTGAGACATGCTGCCGATCCGCCCTGCATCGGCTGCTTCTGAGCGGAGAGATAGGCCGTCCGGCGGAAGAGAAGGACGGGCCGTGCCTACGGCGGTTGGCAGATAGCGGTCTCGCGCGAAGCCGCCCGGATGGTTGGTACGAGGCGACGCCGATAGGGAAGGCTCGTCACGCCAGGGAGATCGGCGGCCTGATCAAGCCAGTTGGACGAGTCTGACGCCGTCGCACGCAGCCCTCGGATCATTGAGGTCAGCAGGCCCGCCGACACATAGGATACGCGCGCCGTCGGCGGCCGACACCATCATGATGTCGCCCGCGACCAGCATGTCCGCTGCATTGGCGAAGAAGTCTCGCGTGCCGATGTCTTCGAGCAATTCCTTGCCGGCACGATAATGCCAGAGAGTGAACCCGTTGGCATATGCGAGGACCGATAGGTTGCGGATGGTGAAGGCCATGAAAGACTCCTTCCGTCCAACAAAAAAAAGCGCCGCTGCGGGCGCAGCGGCGCGTGATGGGGTGGGGGGACAAGCGCGGGCGCAGTAAGCCCGTTGACATAGCCAGCCTAACCGGGCCACTCGACGCAAGTCAAGGATTGTTTTCCTCGATGACCGGCGCGCGCCCTTCTGTCCTTCGGCGGCGCGTGATATGTTACGGTGTTCCTACCGTCCTCGGGGGACGGCATAGCGTGAAGGCGGCACGCTGTAGGGATGTTTTGTGGGGCGGCCCGAGGAGGTGCTGGCCACTTTGGGCGACGACACCTGACGGCGAAGGAGACCAGTTCGCTCCTGGGGACGTTGGGGCGCTTGGTCGCCACGCATCGCTTCGATGCTATTCCAAGCCCAGGTTTTCACCCAGCCAAACCGTACCGTTGCCGCACTGGACGGCGACGCCTTCGGTCCCGAGAATCAGCCGACAATGCCTTTAATGCGCAGCGGCCACTCCAGTCGATCCACCGCCTCGCGCCAGAGCTTCCAGTCGCCGCGCTCGCCCAAGCACGCCGGACTGGGGCTGACCTGCCTGTCGCCCCAGACCCGGAGTACCCGAACATGGTCCAGGCTGATGCGTTGGCGCCGGTACAGTGCATCGAGGCATTTGACGATATCGTCCGGCTCGCAAGGCCGCGCCATTCGCCCCTGATTGGCTGTGAATCGGGCGCCGTCCCGCCGGGCGGCCAACGCTGCCATGGCCCAAAACCAAGCATCGTCGGCCGATCGGAACGGCTCGCCGCTGGCAGAACTATAGGACCGGGGAAGGTCAACACCCCTGGGGCGACTGGCCAAGCTCGACATCACGGTTCTCCCGACTGTTACACGCAATAAGAGAGATATCCGCAGCGATATAACCATGGGTTGCATACCATGGCAAGGGCAAAGGTGATTTTCCTATTTTGTGGGCTAAAAATCCTATACGAGGTGGCTGCCGGCATGTTGGGCCGGCTGGCACTGATAGGCTTGGACCCGTTTGATGAAGCATGCGGACATTTGGCGCGCTCTCGACACTCTCGCGGCAGAGCACGGGTTGTCCGCCTCAGGCCTGGCAAAGCGGGCCGGCCTCGATCCGACGACCTTCAACCCCTCGAAGCGCCGGATGCCGGACGGTCGGGCGCGCTGGCCGGGCACAGAAAGCCTCGCCAAGGTCTTAGAAGCGACTGGCGCAAGCTTGGAAGCGTTCACGGCGCTGATTACGGGGGCTCGGGCCCTGGCGAGCAGCGGGAGCATCCGGCAGATTCAGCGACGCATTCCCTTGATCGGGCTGGCTCAGGCAGGGGGCGAAGGCTTCTTTGACGACGGCGGCTATCCCGTCGGCGGGGGCTGGGATGAGGTCAGCCTGCCGGATATCGCCGATCCGAACGCATATGCCCTCGAGATCAGCGGTGAATCGATGGACCCGGTGTTTCGTGACGGCGACCTTGTGATCGTCTCGCCATCCGCTCCGATCCGCCGTGGTGACAGGGTGGTAGCCCGAACGATGGGCGGCGAGGTCATGGCGAAACAGCTTGCACGACGCTCAG
>DATLQW010000164.1:0-21938 GCA_035535035.1 Acetobacteraceae bacterium | reverse complement strand
CTTATTTCCGACACCTCGGCCGCCCGAGCCGTTGATGGGGCAAAGCATTTTTTGGTGGACTTCCGCGGGGCGAACGTTGGAGTGTTCTTGTTACGTCCCGTTATGCGTACCAGAAGGCCAGTTGGTTAGTTCCGGCCGACCCTCGGGCGAGTTTCCCGTGCGCGTTGCAGGCCTCCGCGATCCGGCGCACGGCTGCCTTGAAAATCGGGTGCTCAAGCTGGAGATGAACGCCAAGGCGCGCACTGAGGTCCGAGTGGCCATAGGCGATCATGTCGATGCCCTCCACGGCCGCAATCGCCTCGACATTTTCCAGGCCCATTTGCGCGGCGTGCTTGTGCAGCTTCAGGGTGCTGCCCAAAAGGCGGCTGTCCTTCAAGCGCCCCGATGATCGGGCAAAGCAGCCCGGAATCCGGCAGACTGTGCGGCACAAGCGAGCCAGAGTACCCCGTTGCAGCAATGCTGGCATTTCGTTAATATGCAATCAACCCAAGCACTCCAGGTAGTCTGACATCATGGCCTCGATCACCGTCAGGAACGTGCCCGATGAGGTGCATCGCGCTCTGCGCGTGCGCGCCGCCCGGCACGGCCGCAGCGCCGAGGCCGAAATCCGCGATATCCTGGAACGGGCCGTGAAGCCGGCAAAACGCGTTCGCCTCGGCGACGCACTTGCCGCCCTGGGCCGCAAGGTCGGGCTCACGGAGGAGGACATCGCGGCCATCGACCAGACGCGGGACAAATCGCCGGCAAATCCGTTGAAGTTTGAATGATCGTGCTCGACACCAATGCGATCTCCGAGGCGATGAAGCCGGCGCCAAATCCCGCCGTGCGGGCCTGGTTGAACGCGCAGGTCGCCGAAACGCTCTACCTCACCAGTGTCACCCTGGCGGAGATGCTGTTCGGGATCGCCGTGCTGCCGGCAGGCAGGCGCAGGAACAGCTTGACGCGCGCACTCGACGGCTTGCTCGAGCTGTTCGGCGATCGCGTGCTGCCGTTCGACGCCGATGCCGCGCGCCGCTACGCCGCGCTCGCTGTCGCGGCGCGCAACGCCGGTCGCGGGTTCCCGACGCCGGATGGATACATCGCTGCGATCGCCGCCTCGCGTGGCTTCATCGTCGCGTCACGTGATACGTCACCCTACGAGGCTGGCGGGCTCCGGGTTGTCGATCCGTGGCAAAGCTGACCCGGCGGCGTTACCGGGCCCCCGCTCTGACCAGCCCGCACCTCAAGGCACCGGCACACCGATCGATTTGAGCCGCGCCTGCGCGCGCCCAGCCCGCGCCTTCAGACCATCGAGATACGTGCTGACATCAGTACCCGGCAGGTTCGCCACCTTGCACCAGAACCGCTCGGCGACTTGCGTTCCATAACGCGATGCGTTATGGTTTGGCATGATCGTCGGATTTCGCGACCGGGAAACCGAGCGCATCTGGCGCGGAACGTTCAGCCGCGCCTTGCCGCACGACATTCAGTCCACCGCGCTACGGAAATTGCGGATGCTGAACAACGCCAAGGTGCTGCAAGATCTCGCCGTGCCGCCGAATAGCCAGTTGGAGGCCTTGAAAGGCGACCGCGCAGGGCAGCACAGCATCCGCATCAATCGGCAATGGCGTATCTGCTTCGTCTGGACGACAGGAGGTCCCGACCGTGTCGAAATCGTCGACTACCACTAGGCAAATCCCCAACCCCACCCCAGGAGAGGTTCTGCTGCTGGAGTTCATCGAGCCGATGGGTCTGACACAGAATGGGCTCTCGCGTGCGATCGGGGTGCCGCCGCGACGGATCAACGAGATCGTACTCGGCAAACGGTCGATCACCGCGGATACGGACTTGCGGCTGGCACGGTATTTCGGAGTCTCGGAGGGGTTCTGGCTTGGCCTCCAGGCCGACCACGACTTGCTGCAGCGGCGACGGGAGATTGATGCTGACCTGGCGCGGATCGCGCCGTATCGGCGGGCGGCATGATTGGAATGTGCCCGGTGACGTGCATCGTGCGCTGCGCGTGCTCGCCGCACAGCATGGCACGGCCGCGGCGCCGAGGCGGCGCGCCCTCAAGGCACCGGCACACCGATCGACTTGAGCCGCGCGTGGGCGCGCCCGGCCCGCGCCTTCAGGCCATCAAGATACGTGCTGACGTCGGTGCCGGGCAGGTTCAACACCTTGCACCCAAGCTGCCAGTATTCCTCGATCTGCGCCTCGGTTTCCGCCGACCCTCGGGCAAGTTTCCCGTGCGCGTTGCAGGCCTCCGCGATCCGGCGCACGGCTGCCTTGAAAATCGGGTGCTCAAGCTGGAGATGAACGCCGAGGCGCGCACTGAGGTCCGAGTGGCCATAGGCGATCATGTCGATGCCCTCCACGGCCGCAATCGCCTCGACATTCTCCAGCCCCTCGAGCGACTCGATCGACACGGCAACCACGATGTTGGTATTGGCCCACGGCGCATACTCGGTCGCGTGGCGCGCGCCGAAACTCCGGTATCCGGTGTGCATCCCCTGCCCCGAGATGCCGCGGTCGCCGATCGGCGGATATTTTGCCGCCCGCGCGATGGCGCGCGCCTCCTCGACGTTATCGACCTCCGAGACCTGCACGCCCATGATTCCCTGATCGAGGATCGCGGGGATCAGGTAGGTGAAGGATTTGTGGATACGCACGATCGCCGAGACGTCGGTGGCCTGAAACCACCCGGCGAGATCCGCGATCGTTTCGAGGTCGAAGGCGCCATGTTCGTGGTCGATCATGCAGTAGTCGAAGCCGGAGGCCGCGATGATCCACGGGACGCCGCGCGACGCGAACTCCTTGAGCCCGGTCCCAAGCGCGGCCCGCCCCTCGCGCACCGCACGCCTTATGCTGTTCTCTTTCATGGATCGTACGGGGCTCCCTTCGCGGAGCAGAGAATTGCACATTCGCCTTGTGACGCAAGTCCGATGACCCGCAAGCCGACGCCATCCAAACCGGAAGCGGACCGGCAGACATCCACCCTTTGCGGCCATGCAAACCGAGCCAGCAGCCCGCCCGCGAAGCCGCACCCCACCCCATCGCCTCCGTAACACCGCGGCAAGCGCGCCGCGCTCCAGCGATCATCGCCATCACGCCAGGTCGGCCAGCACCGCTTGCGTCGCCGACCGCAGCAGGCTCTTGCGCGCCTCCCACTGCCTGGCGGCATCGAGCGCCGCCAGGAACGTCACCTCGGTCCCGGGCAGCCACGCCACCGGCTTTCAGCCCTGCGATCAAGCAGGACGCCGCGGCCCCGCACCCTCGCTGCGGCGTGCGGCTCCGACGACCACAAATGGCGTCCGGGCGACCCGGGCCCTGCGACTGGGCGGCCTATCCCGGTTGGTAGGGTGGCTTGTCGAGATGGGCAGGCGACAGGGTGAAGATCTCCACGCCGGTCTCGGTCACGCCGACCATGTGTTCGAACTGGGCGGACAGGCTGCGGTCGCGCGTCACCGCGGTCCAGCCGTCGTCCAGCACCTTCACCTCGGGGCGGCCGGCGTTCACCATCGGCTCGATGGTGAAGAACATGCCGGGCCGCAGCACCGGGCCTTCGCCGGGGCGGCCGAAATGCAGCACGTTGGGCGGCTCGTGGAAGCGCCGGCCGATGCCGTGGCCGCAGAAGTCGCGCACCACGGAGAAGCGGTGGCCCTCGACGAAGCTCTGGATGGCGTGGCCGATGTCGCCGAGCGTTACCCCCGGCTTCACCGCGCGCACGCCGCGCAGCATCGCCTCGTAGGTGACGTCGATCAGGTTGCGCGCGCGGGTGGAGGGCAGGCCGGCGGCATACATGCGCGACGTATCGCCGTGCCAGCCGTCCAGGATCACCGTCACGTCGATATTCAGCACGTCGCCCGGCTCGAGCTTCCGGTCGCTGGGGATGCCATGGCAGACGACGTGGTTGATCGAGGTGCAGATCGATTTGGGATAGCCGCGGTAGTTCAGCGGCGCGGGGACCGCGCCGTGGGCGGTGATGAACTCGTGGCAGAGCATGTCGAGCATGCCGGTGGTGACGCCGGGGCGGACATGCTCGGCGATCATGTCCAGCGTCTCGGCGGCGAGGCGGCCGGCCACGCGCATTCCGGCGAAGTCCTCCGGCGCATGGATCGTGATGCGTCTCGCGTCGGTTCCGCCGTCCATCGATGCCTGCTCCATCCTCACTGCGCTGGCTGGGGAGTGGCAACATGCGCATCCGGGGCGCGGGGCGCAAGGCCGATCGGCGGAGGGCGCGGTGGGGGAGGGGGAGTGGCCTCGGGGATGGCGGGGGATAGTGGCTGGCGCTTTGGCCATTCGGGGCCGGGTGCCGGTCTCGCCCTGGTTGCGCCGGGCCGGCCGCCATCGCAGCGGCCGGGGGCAACGAGAGCCGGCGGTCGGCGCGGACCCATGTGGTGCCTATGCCACGGACGCGATGCCAACCGCATCACGCCGGTCGCGGTTGCGCCGGTGTCGCCATTGCACTGGTACGGAATGCCGCTCGGTTCACGCAACTGGCGTGGCGAGAAAGGCCAGGGTGATCGACAAGCAAGGGCGGTTTCTCCTACGGTCGGAAAGGGAGTGAACAGGAGCCGGCCCAATCGGAGGGGCGGCCCCGGCCGTGATGCAACCAGGGAGAAAACCGATGAAAAACGGCTTCCAGGTGTATGATTCCGACACGCACATCAATCCCGCCGCTGAGATACTGGACAGGTATGTCGATCCGGACTTTCGGCCTCGGTTGCCGGAACTGGCGCCATACCGTTCCCCTGTCGGACAGGCTGTCGAGGGGCCGAGCGCGCTGCACAACTATCGCTCCGGCACCAAACACTACCGGCGAATCCTTGGCGAGGCGGCGCCGCGCGAGACGTTCACCGGCCGGGAGTCGCGGTGGATGGGCAGCAAGAAACCACGGCCAGGCATCCAGGACGACCAGGCGGAGAACCGCGTCCGGGACATGGACGATGAAGGCACCGACGTCCATTTCCTGATTCCAACCTCGTGGCTGAGCCTGGTTGGCGTTGACGATGCCTCGATCGAGGTGGCGATGATCCGGGCGTTTCATCGGCACATGGCGGCGTTCTGCGCGCCGCATCCCGACCGCCTGAAGGGACCGATCGTCGCCTCGACCCGCCGGGTCGATGAGGCGGTGCGCGAAATTCGTGCATGGGGCAAGGCCAAATGGGCGGTGGCAGTCATGCCGTTGCTCGCCGAGGGGATGCCCGCGGATCACCCGAGCCTGGAGCCGATCTGGCGGGAGGCACAGGAATACGACCTGCCGATCGCCAACCACAGCTTCACCTGGACCCCGCCTTACTATCCCGGTTATCGAGATTTGTATGACAACATCTTCCTTGGCCGGCTCGCCGCGCATCCCTGGGGTGCGATGCGTTTCGCCGCTTCGTTCATCGGCGGCGGGGTGTTCGACCGCTACCCGGCGCTGCGGATGGGCGTGCTGGAATGCGGCTTCGGCTGGTTGCCGTTCTGGGCGCGGCGCATGGACGAGCAGGCAATTTATGTGGGCGGCACCGCGCCGTTGAAGCTGAAGCCGAGCGAATACATGACGGGTGGACGTTTCTTCTGCAGCATCGAGCACCATGAGGGCGAGGACATGCTGGCGTCGGTCACTCGGTTCCTGGGGGACGGCGTGCTGATGTACGCATCGGATTATCCGCATTCCGAGTGCCAGTTCCCCGACTCGGTGTCGAACATCCTGGCCTGGTCGAGCGTTGATGGGGAGCGGCAGAGGAAGTTGCTGTGGGGCAATGCCGACCGGTTCTTCCGCCGGACCTAGCGGCAGCCTGCCGCGATCATCGGCGGCCTGGCTCGCTATTCTGGTTCCTGGCGGACTGTGCCATACCAGGGGCGCGCTCAATGCCATGCGGACCATCGGACGGGGGCAAAGGGGCCGATCATCCGGGAATCCCGGTTGAAATGACAGAAATTGGAGAATGCCATGCCGGACGGACTCATCTCGTGCGACGACCACATGGATCTCGGGCAACTGCCGGCGGATTTGTGGGAGACGCGGTTGCCCATCGCACTGCGCAACCGGGCGCCGCACATGGAGGAGCGCGACGGGCAGGCGATGTGGATCTGCGACGGCAAGGTCTGGGGCCGCTGGGACGGCAAGGCGCCGGCGACCGGGTCCGCGCGGCCGGTCAAGCCGATTTATAATGCCCTCGACCGCGCCGGCATTTACGACAACAGCGCGCGGCGGCCGGCGGACGCCAGGCTGCGCCTTGCCGACATGGACCGCGACGGGGTGCAAACCCACCTGATCTTCGGCCCGATCTTTCAGATTTCGACCGACGACCCGGTGCTGCGGGCGGCGTGCTATCGGGTCTTCAACGACTGGCTGCTGGATTTTTGCGCCGTGGCGCCCGACCGGCTGATCGGCGTGCCGATGCTGCCGGAAACCCCGGACGGCGCATTGCAGGAATTGACCCGGCTGGCAGCCAGAGGCGGGGTGCGGCAGGTCAACCTGATGATCGCCAACGTCAATCCCAAGCTCGACGATCCTGCGTGGGAGCCGTTATGGGCTGCAATCGAAACGAGCAATATCATCCTGGCGTGGCACATCACGGTCTTCGTTGGCCGCCCCGGCGATCGCGCGGCCGGCAAGGCGGCCAGCGTGTTCGAGAACACCAAGTTCTTCCTGGGTAACTTCCTGGAACCCTTTGTCGATCTGTTCGCCTGGGGCATTCTTGAGCGGCATCCGAAGTTGCGCATCGTGATGGCCGAGGCGGGCACCGGCTGGCTCCCCTGGCTCATCCAGGAGTTGGACTATCGCCACTGGCGGCTGTGGGAGGCGAAGGAATTCTGGGCCGACAAGGGTGGCAGCGCACTGGTGACGAAGCCCAGTGAATTGTTCCGGCGGCAGATTTACGCGACGTTCCAGGAAGATTACGTGGCGCTCTCGCTGCTGCCGTTTTTTGGCGAGGGGCATCTGTTGTGGGCATCGGACTATCCGCATCCCGACAGCGTTTGGCCGCACTCGCGGGACGCGATCGAACGGCAGATGCGCAGCCTGACGCCGCAGATGCGCCGCGCGCTGACCCATGACAACGCCGCGGCGCTGTATGGGCTGGCGTGACGCGGCACTTGCCGGGCGGTTGCCGCACCATTGCCCGAGGACGTAGGGGCTGGTCGGGTAACATTCGCTCCAACCGGGGCGGCTGTGGCGATGTTGCCTGATCCGGTCAATTCCCGACAAACCCTTGGGGTGTTTGCGACAGTGAGACCTGCAATTGGAGGGCAGCCATGCGAGTGAGCGCGATGATCCGTGTCGATCCCGGCATGGAACCGCATGACCGGATGCTGGGCCGAATGGCGGATTATGCCCGTCGGATCGAAGCCAGCGGGTTCCCGGGCATCTGGGTGGGAGACTCGCTTGGCCGGGGGCGGCCGACGTTAGATCCTCTCGTCGAACTAACGGTACTTGCCGCGGTGACCGAGCGGGTCGAGTTAGGTATCGCGGTGCTGCAGATTCCGCTGCGACACCCGATCGAACTTGCCCATCGCGTGCAGTCGGTTCAGGCCTTGTCGGGAAACCGTTTGCGGCTCGGGGTCGGCAGCGGCTCGACGCGCGCGGATTTCGAACTTCTCGGCTATGATTACGACCGCCGTTTCGGCACGATGAAGCGCTCGCTCGAAACCATGCGACACGCATGGCGTGGCGAGCCGGTGAATGCGGGCGGCACATTATCGTTGTGGCCGGGATGCGAGGGTGGACCGCCGATTCTTATGGGCGCCTGGCGCAGTCCGCGCTGGATCACCTTTGCAGCGCAAGAATGCCAGGGATGGACTCCCTCGGGCCGATTCAGCAGTTGGGACGATCTCGAGGCAGGCATGCGCATCTACCGCGAAGCCGGCGGCACCAACGCGGTCCTCGCCAACGTCGTCGTCGATCTCGCCAACCGGCCCGAATCCGCCAAACTCGCGGACGTCGCCCATGTTTCGCTGATCTGTCCGCCGGACGAGGCGTGCCTGCGGTTGAAGCGGATTGAGCAATTGGGCTTCGACGAGGTCCTGCTGTGGTCCCATGCCGGTGGGCTCGAGGATATCGAGCGGGCGCGCGACTTCCTCTGATTGGACGCGGTGCAGCCAACGAAGACCGAGATTCCTCAAGTCAATGCGAGGGCCGGCATGCGCTGTCGCCGGGATGACTGAACGGGTCAGGCCGCCGCCGCGGCGTTGAACGCACGCAGCCCGTCCTCGACCACGTCGCGCGGCAGGTCGCGCGTGATGAACATCAGCCGCGAGTTGCGCGGATCGCGGTCCGGCCACGCGGCGAGCGGCGTCGGCGGATGCAGCAGATGCCCGACGCTGTGGATCGTGACCGGCCGGTCCTGCGCCTGAAGCCGCAGAATTCCCTTCATGCGCAGCAGCGATTCGCCGTGCGTGAGGATCAGCCGCTCCAGGCATGCTGCCACCCGAGGCCAGGGGAGCGGCCGATCGAAGGTCAGGCAGAATGCCTGGATGCGCGCGTCGCGCCCGGTGGGGGCGTGCGGAGCTTCCGCGGGGTTCACCGCGGCGAACACCTCGGCATCCAGCCAGGCCCGCATATCAGGGGCGTTTCCCGCCGGACCGAACAGCCCGGCACCCAGCACCGCCGCCGGATCGACCACACCGAGCCGCGCGGCAATGATTGGCGCGCCCGGGTTCAGCCGCCGCAGCCGGGCGCGCAGCTCCGGCGGGTCGGCGAGGTCGGTCTTGCTCAGCACGATCCGGTCCGCCACCGCGACCTGGCGCACTGCCATTTCCCGCGCGTCCAGCGCCGCGACGCCGTTGACCGTGTCCACCACGGTGACGATGGCGTCCAGCCGGTAGGCGCTGGCAGCGACCGTGTCGCTCAGCAGCGTCGCCAGGATCGGGCCGGGATCGGCCAGGTCGGTGGTTTCGATTGCCACGCGCCGCACCTCGTCGCGCCGCACCCGAGGCAGCATCGCGCGCAACGCCCGCGCCACGTCGTCGCGCGGCGCGCAGCACGGGCAGCCGGCGTTCCACCACACCGGACGATCCGGCGGCGCCGCCACCACCGCGGTGTCCGCCTGCGCCGGCTGGCGCAGCAGGTGGTGCAGCAGCGTGGTCTTGCCGGCGCCGGGGAGGCCGATCAGCAGGGTGATCGGGGTGACCTCAGCCATGCGTGTGGCCGGTCCCGTAGAGCTGTTCGGGCGCGACCAGCGGTGCGGCGATCTCCACCAGCGCGCCGTCCCGCACCGCGCGATAGAAGCACGAGCGCCGCCCGGTATGGCACGCCACCCCCTTCTGCTCCACCAGCAGCAGCAGCGTGTCGCCGTCGCAATCGACGCGCATCTCGCGCAGGTGCTGGACCTGGCCCGAGGTCTCGCCTTTGCGCCACAACCGATTGCGGCTGCGGCTGAAATAGCAGACCCGGCCGGTGGCGAGAGTCTCCGCCACCGCCGCGCGGTTCATCCAGGCAAGCATCAGCACCTCGCCGGTGTCGTGCTGCTGGGCGATGGCGGGCACCAGGCCCTGCGCATCGAACCGGATCGCCGCCAGGACGGCGTCGGGCAGCTCGGTCTCCGTGGCATCTGCGTTCATGGGTGCTAACATGAGGCTTCGCCGCCGTTCCGCAAAGGCGGCTGACGGTGCCGGCGTCAATGGCCCCCGATGATGCGGATGATGGCAATGAGGAATCCGGCCAGGGTGATCTGACCCCCGAGCATGGTGGCGACCATCGCCCAGGTCGAAGGCAGGTTGGCGACGCGGCCTTTCAGTTCGGCAATGTCGGTCTCCACCTTCCGAAGCCGGTCATCGACGCCTCGCAACAGGGTCTCGATCCGCGCGTATTGCTCTTCCAGCCTTGCCATCCGGGCATCCATGTCGGGACCATGCGGACCCCCCCCCGCCGGAGGCAACCCCTGCGATGGGCCGCTCGCCGGCGGGAAACCGGAACACGTTGCCGTGCTGATCACCACTCGGCGGGTCGGGCATACCGCACCTCCGCCGTGACCTGATTGTCGATGATTGCCTCCACGTGCTGGCGGACGTAGCCACAATTGGTGCAGGCAAACGAATAGGTGGAGGTGCTCCGACCACCCAGCAGCATGACAACCGTAGGAGAAGGACGCTGGTCCAGGAAGAACCAATTGAGGTTGTCGCAATACGGGCACGAGGTTCGCTTGATCTTGGCGCTGATCCGGGCCTCGATGAGATTGGCTTCGTCGTCGGTCGCGTCGCTCACCTGTCAGCCTCCCAGGACGTCGGCGTGTTGCCCGGCGGTTTTGGTCGCCGTCCATCAGGATATAACGTCGCACGACCGTGACACCAGGACGGCGTCGGTGGCATCTGCGTTCATGGGTGCTAACATGAGGCTTCGCCGCCGTTCCGCAAAGGAGCCCGCATGGGGTTCTCGCCCCACACCGAGACGCTGCTGCACCGCGCGGGGGAAATCTGTGCCGCGCGTGGCGCCCGGCTGACCGATTTGCGGCGGGAAGTGTTGGGGCTGATCCTCGACGCCGGCGGCCCGGCCGGCGCTTACGACTTGCTCGGCCGGCTGCGCGGCTCGCGCGGCGGCGCCGCACCGCCGACCGTGTATCGCGCGCTGGATTTTCTGGTGGAGCAGGGGCTGGTGCACAAGCTCGAGCGGCTGTCGGCGTTCGTCGGCTGCGTGGCGCAAGCGCAGGAGCATGCGGCGCAGTTCCTGATCTGCCGGAGCTGCGGGCGGGTGACGGAGCTGGAGGACCACCAGCTTGAGCACGCGCTGGCCGACGCGGCGGAGCGGCTGGGTTTCACCGTCGGCAAGGCGACGATCGAGGCCGAGGGCCAGTGTGCCGCCTGCGCTTCGGGCGCCGGGGCGGCAGCGAGGGCATAACCCGTCAGATCAGGTAGAAGCGGCCCCTCGGCACCAGTTGTTGCAGCCAATCGAAGTCCCGGCGGTTTTCGGTCAGGACCGGAACGCCTTGCTTCAGCGCGGTGAGATAGATCAAGGCGTCGTTGAGGGCATCATTGCGCTGGTATGCCTGAAATCCCTGCACGCGGGTCAGCATGCCCGCCAGGAGTCCCGCGGCCGCCGATGTCTCGGCGTCGGGCGCGTAGGTCCGGGTCCTGGGCAGCTTGGCAAACAGGCCTTCCCAATATTGGCGCTCCTCTGGCCAACGGGGGGCCGAAACGTCCCGGTCGGCAAGGCCGACCGTGATTTCGCCCAGGCAGACTGTACAATGATGCCGCTCGACCCGCACAATGATGCCGCTCGACCCGCGCGAGCTTTTCCCGCTGTTCCGGTGCCAGAGTCCCCGCGGCCTCGGCGATGAAGATGCCGGTGTCGAGCAACAACCTGGTGCCGGCCCGCACGGTGAGGGCGTCGAACGCGGGCAGGTCCGCCCGGTCGCGGCGTGGCAGCGGATCGAGTGTCCTCTCCGGCTTCTGCCGGCGAAGCAAGGCTGCGAGGTCGATGCTCACCGCGGATCAGTATTCGAGCTTGTAGTCCTTGCCAAGCACCCCCCAGTGCTCGTCCACGTAGCGGCCGACGGGATCCTTGATACGGGGTTTGGCCGGAGCCGTTTTCGCGATCGACCCACGACGCGTCGTCTCGCGCGCCCTGCCCGCGGCGGCCTCGGCGGTCTTGCCCTTCGCACTCGTCGTCTTCATTGGCATGGTCCAAGAGATAAGCGAGAAACGCCCCGGTAACATCCCCGGGCCATCCGGCCATGGATGCGACCTTACCGCCGCAACGGCGGGAGTTCCACCAATGTCGATCCATCCCCTGCTCACCGACGATCTCGCCGCCCTGCCGTCGCAGTTCCCGAACGACGCCTTGCGTGACGTGCGCGACCTCATGGCCGAGACAACGTCATACTCTCCCTTCCCCACGGGCCGTGCGGCGGAGGTACACAGACTTCCGCCGACAGCCGATCTGCGGGCGCACGCCGCGGCGCTCGCCGACGGGGTGCCTTATTGGGCGTCGCACGATGTGTGGCGGCTGTTCGGCAGCACACCGACCTGGCGCGATGTGGTGCTGCAGGTTGCCAAATCGCTGAGCGTGAAGTTACCACGGGACGGCGACGGCACTCACGCCTGGCAGATCGAGGCCGCCATTCTGCACAGGGCGTTGGCCGACTGGGAGGAGCTCTCGCCTGGACAACGCGAGGAGGCGCTGCATAAGTCTGGTGGAAGTTGGAGGCCGGCCCGAGGCGCTACCATTTCTGCCACTGCCGCCGGGCTGGTGTCGCGGCACCGGGGTTACTGGACCTCCCCGCCGGGATCGGCGGGATGAGCGCAGAGGGCGCCGCCGCTGCTGCCGCCTTCGTCGCCGCTGAAGCCTTCAAGGATTAACATGACCGCCCTATCCGTCACCGCCGAAGCCGGTCAGGACATCATTCGTCGTTTGTCAACAGGCGAATACCGAATCCGTGGCATCGAAGTAACCGACCGTGCCACCGGCGAAATTCGACCTCCCGACAACGCGTCCCGTATCCTTAAGGAAGCGGCAGAGACGATCGAGGATATGCGGACGAAGCTTCATGCGGCGCTGACGGATCCCGAGTTCGTGCTTCGCCATACCAACCCGGAACTGGCTGACACGACCAAACTTGTCACGGCCGGCAAGAAGCTGCTCGACAATCTGTGCTGGATGGGCGGTCGTGCTGTCATGATCGACGCTGGCCTTATGAGCGATGACCCGTCTGCCGCCGAGTTCGAGACGGTGCTCGGCGTGGACGTCCTTGTTTTCGAAACGATAGGACAATCGGCGCACGGCTGACCAAGCCGGGGCAAGAGAAGCGGCGGTGTCGCTAGAGAAGCGGCGGTTGCGAACCTCGTCAGGCTGGGGAAACATGTCACGGTTGTGGTGAGTCGAAAGGGACAGGCATGACGCTGGTCGCAACGGCCGAGGCGGCGCGCGCCAATCGCCGGCGCGCCACGGCGGGCGACGGCATGGGCTTCTGGCACACGCTGTATCTCGGCACGACGCGCTACAACATGGCTGCGGGCGAGGCCGATCCGGCGCCCGAAGCGGTGTTCCCGATGGCCTTCCTGGTGGAGCAGGACCCGGGCGAGGTGGCGAACGCGCATTTCCACCGGGCGGACCAGTTTCAGGTGGTGGTCGCCGGCGAGGGCACGCTGGGGACACACGCGGTGCGGCCGGTGACGGTGCATTTCGCCGGCGCCTTCACCGCGTATGGGCCGATCCGCGCCGGCATCGCGGGGCTTACATATTTCACCTTGCGCAACGGCTTTGACCCGGGTGCGCGCTACATGATGCGCGGCGAGAGCCGGACGGCGCTGCGCGCGGTGGCGGGACGGCGGCATCGCGAGGCAGTGGCCGCACCGCTGGGTGCCGGCGGAAGCGCGGTGCTGCTTGGACCGGAACCCGACGGCATGGCGGCCTGGAGCTATCACATTGCACCCGGGGAACGCCTGCTTGGTCCAGCCCCAAAAGGCGGGCGTGGGCAGTATTGGCTGGTCGTCGAGGGCAGCATGTGGCGCGACGCGGCGGCACTCGGGCCGTTGTCCTGCGCTTTCTTGTATCCCGATGAGTCGCCACTCATGGCGACCGGCGGACCGGACGGGGCGATCCTGCTGGCGATGCAGTTTCCACGACGGGCGGCGGGCTGAGCGAACGCGCCACGCCGTATTGGCGGCATTCCGCCAGCCTGACGAGCGAAGCGACGGCCGGTGTCAGGCTCAGGGCAGTCGGCGGGTGCCGGGACGAACGATCCCGGCACCCAGTTTGCGCTAGATGCGCCGATCGCGCAGCAGTCCGAAACCGACCAACGCGGCCAGAGCGGACAGCATCAGCGGCAGCGACCCCGGTTCCGGGGCGGCGAACACCCCGATACAACCGTTGACGCAGGCGGTGTTCAGGGGATTGGCGGCGAACGGCATGAACACCTTCCCGGTGATCGGGTCCACGGAGATCGAGTGGTCGCCAGGCGTAGTCGGAATATTCCCGATCCATGTATCGGTCAGACCATTGATGATCCCGAGAACGGGCCCGCCCGGATTATTGCTGGCGGCAAGGAAATACAGGTTGTTGGTCGGATCGAATGTCACCTCATCCGAGCCGGTGACCTGCGAAATCACCTTCACCGAGCCGTTCCCGCCATTCGCGGTGGGATTGAGGATGATCGAGCCGGTGCTGCCGCCGCAGCCGACCAGCAACTGTCCGCCCGTGCCGGCCACCAGCCCGGCGGGCGAGCATGCGGTGATGCTGCCGCCGAGGAAGGTCGAGAAGTCGTAGATGTGCAGGATCGCGCCGGTTGTCGGATCGACCTCCGCCACACCGCCCGGGCCGCTGCCGCCGATCTGCGGCACCGAGACGAAGAACGTGTGGGTGGCGGAATCATAGGCCGGCTGCTCAATGCCGTTGGTCGCGTTCGGGGTCCCGCTGGTGCCGTCGAACGTGACCTGCTTCACGATGGTGCCGGTCGAGGCGTTGACCAGCGACGCGAATGGCGGCGTTGCCGCGTTGTTCGCGGCCATGATGGTGTTCGTGAGGGGATCGTACGCCATTTCGTCCACCCGGTTGGCGGCGAGCGGCCCGGTCACGACATTGGCGAACTGGCTGTAGCCCGGGATGCTGAATCCCTTCAGCGTGCTGTCGCCGTTGCCTGCCCAGACCTGATGCTGGCCAGGCACGTTCACCACGAGCACGCCGTCCGGGCCGGACGTGTTAAAGCTGGACGTCTGGCCGCTGAACAGGGGGGGAGCGCCCCCGCCGATGCGCCCCACCATGGTATTGGTGAGCGCCGAAAAGACGTCAACCGAGGCATTCGACCGGTCACCTACGTAATCGAGCGAGGTCAGCGGATCGAAGTAGCTGATATCAAAGGTCTTGAACGTACCCCCCGCGGTGTTATCCACCGACGCGGTCACCGGAATAAGCGCCCGGAGTGAGTATTCCGGTGTTGCCAATGCCGGGAGGAGACCGGCTCCGAGCCCCAGGCTCAAAGCGGCCGGACCCAGTAGGTATGACAGTCGCATGGACAGCCCCTTCCATTTCATGTTCCAGGCTCACCTGCGCGGCTGAATCAGCCGCACGGGTCACCCGCCAGGGCGGAAGCACAATCCATGCCAACAGCGAAACACTGTGAAACCATAAAGAAACCTATTACGGAATGGAAATGGCGTAAAGCGGACATTACACTGGCATGGTGAACCGGCGGGATCTCGTGTCAAATACCTCATATTCTCGAAAATATGCCTCGTTGTTCATCTCACTTCAGGCAGTAATACGATGAATGTGTTGTTATTTGCTTATCTCCTTGGATGTCGCAAAATCTGAAAATTTCGACATTTCTCACAAGGCAGAATCTCGCCCAACGTAATCGCGCTCTATAGCACAGCGCGGCGTCCGCACGGCGGAGTTGACTCATTCTCTGTTGGCGCAGTGATTAAAATATTGCATGTTTTCGTACTTAGTGAAGTCGCGCTTCCGTGATGTGGCGATTGATGTCACCGCAAGCCGGGAGCGGAATTGTAAAGCCTTCCGACATAAGAAAGCGTGAACAACTGCCTCGGCAACTTGGTTCCAGCAGCCAATTCGCAATCGCACCGCGGGGCGGAACCGGCGCGAGGCTCCGGCCGACCCCTCCGCCCTCCCTCAAGGGGAGGGAGAGTCTCCTGGCTGCTGCCTCCTGATTCCCGCGACCGGCGCGGTTGCATTCAGGGTGGGTCGGGCGTCGCCGGCCGGTGGCCAGCTCGGAATGACACGCCGTTCGGCACCCCCAGGCGTACGTCAACCTTTTGGGCGGCCGGTTCAGGTCCACTGATTCAGTGTGGGCGGCGCAGCGCGGCGAACGGATGCTCTTGCGCGTCCGTCTCGATTTCCGGCAGTTCCGCGCCCGGCGCCCGCGGGTATGGATCGAGCGCCAGCGCCAACTGCTCCGCCGCCGCCTCGCCCAGGTCGAGCACCCCGTCCACGCAGCCGATCTCGTCGTCCGCCTCCGGATCGGGATCGTCGGTCTCCTGTCCGGCCGGCACGAAACGGACACGAAAGCGCTCGTCGATGTCTGCCTTGAAATCGTCGAGCGAGACCACGCAGGTCTGCATGACCTTCGCTCGCAGCCTGCCCTCGGCGAGGACGCAATCGGCGGTGAGCCGGGTCAGCCGGAACACGCAGCGCAGGGCCAGGACGTCCGGCACTTGCATCCGGCGCGCCAGCGCCGCGCACTCCGCCGCATCGGCCTCCACGGCAACCTCGATCCCGCGCGCGCCGACGCGATCCGCCGGTATTGCGCGGTAAAGCTCCGCGGTCATGGTGCCGCCTCCGCCGCGGACCGGAAGAAAACCTCACCGGCGGCGAGGGCGCTCAATCCCTGGCCGTCCAGGTATGCGGCCTGCGCTGTGGCCAGCCGGGCCAGCGCCGCGGCACAGCCCTCCGGCGGGGCCGCGCCGCGCCAGACATTGCGCAGCAGCGCGGCCTCCAGCACCGCCGCGTCGCGCGCCGCCAGCGCCGCGTCATAGGCGAGGGCGCGGCCGTGGAAAGCCTCCCACATCGCGCGCATCCGCCGGCTGACCGACAGGTCGCCGACCCCCATCTCGCGCAAGCTCACGTCCATGTCACTGAACATCGCATCGAACACCGCCTGCGCCAGGGCCGGCCCGGGGTCCGCCTCGCGCTGCAGCCGCCGGACCAGCAGGACGGCGTGCAGGCATACCAGGTCGAATCGACCGTCCAGCGTATCGGGCACCGCGAGCGCCTGATACAGGAACGGCTCGCGCGCCGCCGCCACCGCCGCGGTATAAAGGTGGAGGCCGGTGCGCTCGTGACGGCCGCGCCGTGCCAGACCGAAGAATGCCGCCAACGCTGTTCCTTTCCCGACCCGCCGCACCCGCGCCGAACGCTTCGCCGATTGACAGCACGGGCGCGGACGTGACACGCACAGTTAGGATTGCGGCGGTTCCCCGTCCAGCCGAAGCTGCCGCCCGCCCTGAGGAATCGCATGCCCAGACCGTCCATCGCCCGCGCCGCCGCGCTGGGAGCCATTCTGTTGCTGGCCGGCTGCGGCTGGTTCGCGCCGCCACCCACGGTGCGCGGCAACCACCCGGAGGCGGACGAGCTGAAGGAGCTGGTGCCGGGCACCTCGACGAAGCAGGACGTGATTGCGCTGATCGGCTCACCTACCGCGCATGCCACGTTCGACGACAATACCTGGCTGTATATCGGCGAGCGGACCCAGACGCGCATCGGCGAGATGCCGGCGGTGGTCAGCCAGAAGGTCGTGGTCGTCACCTTCAACGATGCCGGCGTGCTGGAGCATATCGACACGAAGGACAAGGCGGACTCGCTGCCGGTGTCGGTGATCGCGCGCACCACGCCGTCGCCCGGCACCGAGGCGGGCTTCTTGCAGCAGTTGTTCGGCAACATCGGCAAGTTCGTGCCGGGGGCCGGGTCCAGCCCCGGCGTCGGCGGCGGC
The DNA here is from genome assembly GCA_035535035.1 of Acetobacteraceae bacterium. Lineage (GTDB taxonomy): Bacteria > Pseudomonadota > Alphaproteobacteria > Acetobacterales > Acetobacteraceae > JASHVB01. The sequence goes on along the minus strand of DATLQW010000164.1, from coordinate 4,593 downwards.
GCTCCGACGCCGTATTGAGGCGGGCCGTATCGAGGCGGCAAGAGCGGACGACGAGAGCGACAGCCGGACCGCAAGCGACGCAATCAGGTCGCGACCGACCCTCTCACCGCGCCCGGCACTGCGCGTCGCTGCCAGGGCCGGCACTGCGCGCCGCTGCCAGGGCCGGCACGCTCCGGCGATGCCCCAGCAGCATCCGGGTGCTGCGAAATGGCCCGATAATCACGCGGCAGTTGTCTGGTTTTGCTTAATTATCTGCCACGCCGCTTCCATTTCCTCCAGCGACAGGTCGGCCAGCATATTTCCCGCAAGTTCCGAGCGTTGTTCCATTGCCTGGAAGCGTCGCGCGAATTTCCGGTTGGCATGGCGCAGGCAGGCTTCCGGGTCGAGGCTCAACTTGCGTGCGAGGTTGGCGAGCACGAACAGCAGGTCTCCCACCTCATCGGTCAGCCGCGCCGGGTCGGCCTGCGCCAGTTCGGCGCGCAGTTCGGCGACTTCCTCATCCAGTTTCGCAAGCACCGCTTCGGCATCGGGCCAGTCGAAGCCGATGCGGGCGGCGCGGGCGGTCAGCTTGGCGGCGCGGACCAAAGCGGGCAGGGCGGCCGGCACTCCGGCGAGGACGCCGGTCTCGGCGCGGGCGGCGCGTTCGGCGGATTTCTGCGCCTCCCAGGCGGCGGTTTGCGCCGTGGCGTCGCGCGCCGCCGCGTCGCCGAACACATGCGGATGACGGCGGATCATCTTGTCGGCGATGGCGCGCGCCACGTCGGCAAAGGCGAAGCGACCGGCTTCCTCGGCCATGCGAGCGTGATAGACCACCTGGAACAGCAGGTCGCCGAGCTCGTCCGGCAGGGCGGCGAAGTCGCGCCGGGCGATGGTGTCGGCGACCTCGTAGGCTTCCTCGATCGTGTAGGGGGCGATCGAGTCGAAGGTTTGCTCGCGGTCCCAGGGGCAGCCGCCGGCGGGGTCGCGCAGCGCGGCCATGATCTCGAGCAAGCGGCGGAGTTCGGCCTCGGGCGAGGCGGGAGAGGGCGACATGCAGGGCGGATAAGGCGGGCAGGGGGTATGGCGCAAGAGCCGGACGCGCGTTACAGGACGTTGCCCTGGCTGTCGAAGCTGAATCCGCCGATCGCGTTGACCAGGGTCTGAAGGTCCATGCGCGACATGGTCAGGTTGGCCGAACTGCCGCAATCCGCGACGCCCGTGCTGGTGTGCGTGCCGGCCCAATGCACGCGATAGACCGGCTTGGTGAGCGACTGCGTCTCGACGACGATGCTGCCGCCGCCATGCGCCATGACCGCCGGATCGAGCGTGCAGGTTGCCGCCAGGGCGGATTGCGGGGGCAGGGCGGCGGACCGGGTGGCGGTGACGGGCAGGCTGTCGGCCACGCTGGCGTTGGGCCTGAACACCAGGATATCGCCGACGCGCAAGCCGATATGCAGGCTGCCGAACAGCGCCGCCAGGCCGCCGAGGCTGGCCAGCAGCAGGACGACGGTGCAGGCCGTGAGCAGACTGTCGAAGGTGTCCGCGGCTGTCTCGCTGTCGCGCGGGCGCCACTTCGGGAGCTTCATGGCACGTCTCCCGCGTGGCGGGCCGCTTGCTCACCGAGTGCCTGGCGGATCTCGTGCGTCAGGCCGGGCTCGAATGGGGCGTATCCGGCTTGAAGAAAGCCCGGGCTCGCGGCCGGGGGCAGCGCCGGTGGCCGCCGGACCGGCGCCTCGATCGGTTGGGCGAGGCGGAGAGGCGGGTGCGGCAAGGTGTTGAACAGACTGAACATACGGGGGAATGAAAGCATCATGGCGGAACCTCGGGACCTGCTTGACCTCCTGCCCCTTGGACGCCGCGCCGCTGCGCTCTTCCGGCGCGGCGGCGACGATGGGATACGACAAGAATATTGACATTCTCTTAGCAAGTGCAGCATCACGTTTTCGTGATAACGGCAACCTCGCCTGCCTGGGGCGGGATGGGTCAGGGCGCGAAACTCCGAGGGCGAATGCGCTCGGGTCGCGGCCGTCAGCCTGCGCTTCGTGCCGATCTCCGCCGCCGCGGGCGGGAGAGGCTATGACGCCAATCCGGCGACCCAGGCTTCGAGTTGATGCACGTCGGCGAACTCCAGCACGACCGACACGCGGCCCTGGCGTCCGGTGGCGACGCGCGCCTGGAAGCCGAGCCGCTCCACCAGGCGCCGCTCCAGCGCCGCCACGTCGGCGGCGGGGCGCCGGCCGCCGGACGCGGCCTTTCCGGTGGCGGCGCGGGAGGCCAGCGCCTCGGTCTGGCGCACCGTCAGGCCGCGGGACCGCACCACGCCGGCCAGCGCTTCGGGGTCCGGATGGGCGAGCAGGGCGCGGGCATGGCCGAAGGAGATCGTGCCCTTGCGCACCTCGGCCTGCACCGGCGGGGGCAGGTTGAGCAAACGCAGCGCGTTGGTGACGTGGGAGCGGGACTTGCCCAGCGCCTCGGCGAGCTTGTCCTGGGTCAGCCGCAGCTCCTCCAGGAGAAAGCTGTAGCCCTCGGCCTCCTCCATCGGGTTGAGATCTTCGCGCTGCAGGTTCTCGATCAGCGCCGCGGTGGCGGCCTCGGCATCCGACATGTCGCGGACGATGGCCGGCACCTCGTGCAGGCCGGCGATTCCGGCGGCGCGCCAGCGGCGCTCGCCGGCCACGATATAGAAGCGTTCGGGCTGGGTCGGGTGCGCGCGGGCCAGGATGGGCTGCAGAATGCCGCGCACGCGGATGGAGTCGGCCAGTTCGTTCAGGCTCTCCTGGGCGAATTCCAGTCTCGGCTGGAACGGATTGGGGTCCAGCAAATCGAGCGGGATCTGCCGCAGGCCGATATGCCGGGCGTCGGGCGGGGTGCTGGACGGCGCGCCGCGGGGCGCGACGACGATATCGCCCAGCAGGGATGCCAGTCCGCGGCCGAGGGCGGGGCGGGAGGGTTTCGCGGCCATCAGGACGCCGGCCGCAGCGTGTGCCGGGCCGCGTCGCGCTCGCGCTGGAGCAACTCGGCGGCCAGACCGATATAGGCCTGCGACCCGGGCGAGCGCGCGTCGTAGAGCAATACCGGCTGGCCGTGGCTTGGGGCCTCGCCGATGCGGACGTTGCGGGGAATCACGGTGTCATAGACCCAATCTCCGAAATGGCTGCGCGCGTCGTTCGCCACCAGATCGGACAGCCGGTTGCGGCGATCGAACATGGTCAGCACAACACCCTGCAACTGCAATGAAGGATTGAAGTTCCTGCGCACCACCTCCAGGGTATGCAGCAGGCTGCTGATTCCCTCCAAAGCATAAAATTCGCATTGCAGGGGCACCAGGACGGAATCCGCGGCCACCAGCGCGTTGAGCGTCAGCAGCCCGAGGCTGGGCGGACAGTCGATCAGCACGAAGCTGTAGCCGGGGTGGCGGCGGATTTGCGCGAGGCGTTCGCGCAGGCGGAACTCGCGTTGTTTGGTGCCGACCAGTTCGACCTCCGCGCCGGCGAGGTCGGCCTCGGCCGGAATGAGCCACAGGTCCGGGACCAGGGTCTGGCGGGCTGCCTCGGCCGCCGGCAGGCCGCCGAACAGCATGGCATAGGTGCCGCGCGGCCGGCCGGCGCGCGGCACGCCGAGGCCGGTCGAGGCGTTGCCTTGCGGATCCAGGTCGATCAGCAGCACGCGCTCGTTGCCCGCGGCCAGTGCGGTCGCCAGGTTGATCGCGGTCGTGGTCTTGCCGACGCCGCCTTTCTGGTTGGCGATGGCAATGACACGCGGCGGCGGGCGCGTGGAAATGTCGGGGGGACGATCGGGCATACGCGATCTCTGGGAGGTCGGGCCGGATGGTATCCGGTGCGGGGGTGGCGGGGAAGCGGTTGACCCAGCATCCCGATCGCCAGCTTCCGGATGGCACGAGCTGGGCGGTGGGCGTAGCGGGTTGTCGCCGGCACAACGCCGCGGCCTTTGGGGGGAGCTTTCGGTCGGTTCCCCGGAACGCGGCGCGGTGGGGAGGAGGGGAGTCTCATGGGTGTCTCGTTTCGCCGTGGCGGAGACGGTGGGTCGTGGGGTGAGAGGTGGACGGACCGATTCCGGAGTGTGCCGCGGGGCGCCGGAGAGCTGATGGCGTCTCACCGGCGTCTCGTTTCACGATGTGGGAGACGATCGCTCGGGGGGTGAGAATTGCGGGCGCGGGCGCGGGACCGGCTGCGGGGGGAGTTTGCGATCGCAGGGGTTTTCTCGCGGTCGCGCAAGGATTTCACAACGGAGTTAGGGCGGAAGGCCACGGTGGGCCACGGGAGTCGTGGCTGGACAGCGCGTGGGGGACTGGCTGGGGGCGGTCCGCCGGCCGGAGCGACGCACACTGCCGCATGCGCCCGGGCTTCTGTCGCGCTGCGTGGCCCTCGGGCTTTTTCTCGCGGTGAAAGTCTTGCGGTGTCGTGGCTTTCGCGGCCGCCGGGCTGCGGCTCAGGTTGGTGGCACCCAGGGTTGGTAGGTGTCGGCCCAGCGCAGGTTCGAGCCGGTGCCGGTGATGATGGCGTGCAGCACCTCGGGTTCCGGCGGCTCGTAATCGCAATCCGGCGGCAGGCCACCGAGCTGGCGGATGCGCTTGACGCGCATCGTGTGGAGGAT
>DATLQW010000163.1:0-28071 GCA_035535035.1 Acetobacteraceae bacterium | reverse complement strand
ACCCCTCCTGATCAACCCCTGGCGCCTGACAGATATGGACTGAAATGCGGGTCACCCTGCCGCGGATGGGGCGCGCCGGGTTCCATTGCTTGCTCACTATCAATCCGGGATCGACTTATCCGGTGAATAAGATGGGCTAACGCGGCGGACCACCTCGCGGTGACGTCCGTTCACGCGGAGTCGTCCCAGCCAAGCCGTGGTCACCGTTCGTTGAACAATTCCGCTGCACGAGGTTGCCACTGCGTTGTTCCGCCCGTACGGTGCCGGCACGCGAACAAACGGGAGGAAAATGCCATGGCGGGCCTGTACTATGAGGAGTTCTTCCTCGATCAGGAATTTGACCATCCGTGGTCGCGCACGGTGACGGAAATGGACAACACGCTGTTCTCGGCGCTGACGCTGAACGTGCAGCCGCTGCATCTCGACGCGCATTTCGCCGCGCAGACCGAATTCGGCCAGCGCATCGTGAACTCGATGTTCACCGCGGGACTGATGGTGGGGATGAGCGTGAACGACACCACCGCGGGCACGACGGTGGGCAATCTCGGCTTCACCGACATGCGGTTTCCCAAGCCGGTGTTTCACGGCGACACGCTGCGCGCGCGCACCAAGGTGGTGGCGATGCGCGAGAGCCGCTCGCGGCCGGATGTCGGCATCGTCGATTTCGAGCACACCTGCTGGAACCAGCGCGGCGAGATGGTGGCGATCTGCCGCCGCCAGGCGATGATGCGGAAGAAGCCGCAGATAGGCGCCGCGTCCCCCTCCCCGTGAGGGCTTGATCCCTCAAGGGAAGGGGGGTTGCGGGATCCGGGGTCATCGATGGCGAACGACCGGGACCGCCACAATGGCGAGGGCAATGGCGACCAGGCTGCCCGCGGAGAACAACGTGGAAAAATCCAGGCCGGCGAGCTGCCGCAGCGGGCCGACGCCGAATGCGGCGACGCCGTAGCCGACCTGGTAGAAGGCGATCAGCGCGCCGGACATGGTGGCGGCCTGGCGCGGAAACTCGGCGCCGGCGAAACTGATGCTGAACGGCAGGAAGGCGGAACAGGCAAGTCCTGCCGCGGCGAACCCGATCATGCCGCCTGTGGCGCCGCCGGCTCGGGCGATGATCTGGAAGGCGACGGCCAGCAGGATAGGCAGCGCCAGATAGATCCAGCGCGGGGGAAGCACGCGATCGAGCAGGGCGATGAGCACGCGCCCCAGCGTCACCATCACCCAGAAGGCAGTGAGCGCGAGTGCCGCTTCCTGCGCGGGTAGCTTGCGCTGGGTGGACAGGTACAGCGTCGCCCAGTTGCCGTTGAGCGTTTCGGCCACGCCGTAGAGCAGCACGGCCGCGGCATAGAGCCAGAAGCGGGGCGGCAGGCCGCCGCGGGGACTGGCGGCGTTGTAGGGCAGCCGCAGCGGCGCCCAGAGCATGCCGAGCAGCAGCATGGCGAGCAGCACGACCATTAGCGACGGCAACGCCCACCAGGCGCCCAGGCCGGTGAACAGCGCCACCAGCAGCGGTGCCAGCGCCGTACCCACGCCGAGCAATGCGTTCAGCAGCAGCACCGCTCCGTCGGCGGTTTTGGGGAAGAAGCCCTCCACCAGGGTGTTCAGCGCCATCACCGTCGCACCGAATCCGAGGCCCAGCGCGGCGGTGGCCATGCACAGCACGACGAAGGCAGCGTGCGTGCCGATCAGCAGCGGACTGGCCGCGAGCAGCGCCATCGAGGCCACGTCGTTGCACAGTCCCAGCAGCAGCACGCCGCGCAGCGCAAAGCGGCGTGCGAGACGCGAGCCGAAGGCGGAGGCGAGAATCGCCAGCACGACCTGCGGGATGAACATCGCGCCGTACTGCGTGCTGGACAGGTCGAATCCGGTAGGACTGGCGAAGATCGTGCTGGCCGCCGGGAAGGTCACCAGCGCAAGGCCCTGCGCCATGCCGGCGAGATAGAGCAGAGCGACCTCGAACCGGCTGGCGGTTGGCGCCACGGGTTCAGCCCAGGCGGCGCAGCAGGTGGTCTCCGACGCGGAGTGCGTTGGCGATGACGGTGAGCGACGGGTTCACCGCACCGATGCTGACGAAGAAGCTGGTATCGACGACGTAGAGATTGTCGAGCTCGTGCGCCTTGCAGTCACGGTCGAGCACCGAAGTGGCGGGGTCGTCGCCGAACCGGCAGGTGCCGGCCTGGTGCGCACAGCCGGCCACGGCGATGTCGTTGCGCATGTAAAGGTCGCGCGTCACCAGGTGCTGCGATTGCAGGCCGATGCCGGTGAGCATCGAGCGCAGCTTTTCGTACAGCTTTTGCTTCGGCACCTGGTTGTTCGGGGTGTAGTGCAGGGTCAGGCGACCCTCGGGATCGACCGTCACGCGGTTTTCCGGGTCGGGCAGGTCTTCGGTCGTCAGCCAGAAATCGACGGCGTGGCGCGCGACTTCATCCAGCGCGCGGTTGGGCATCAGCGCGGTCAGCAACGGCTTCTCGGCGCGGTACATGCCGCCGAGCGTCTTGCCGATCATCTGGATGTTGCCCATCGGGAAGGGGAAGCCGTCCATTCCGAAATAGAAGTCGTTCAGCGCCAGCGTCTTCTGGAACATCGTGTCGTTCGGCGTGAGCGAGAGCGCCAGCACCGCCTGGCTGTTGTGGAACATGTAGTTGCGTCCCACCTGACCGGACGCGTTGGCCAGGCCGGCGGGATGCGCGTCACTGGCCGACCGCAGCAGCAGCGCGGCGGAGTTGGCGGCGCCGCACGCCACCACGACGATATCGGCGGTGAAGCGCCGCGGCACGCCCGCCACCTCGGCGAGCACGCCGGTGACGCTGTCGCCGGCGGCGCCGGTTTCAAGTTTCAGCGCCTTCGCGTTGCGCAGCAGGGTGACATTGGGATGCGCCAAAGCGGGGCGGACGGCGATGACCTCGGCATCGGCCTTGGCATGCAGCAGGCAGGGGAACCCGTCGCAGGTCTGGCAGCGGATGCAGCGGCTATAGGCCATGTCGGCCTCGTTCAGCAGCACCGCGCAGGGCGCCGGGAATGGGTGGTACCCCGCAGCCCTGAGATCCGCGGTCAGTTGCTCGATGCGCGGCTCGTTGGCAACCGGCGGCGCCGGATAGGGCGCGCTGGCGGGGGGCTCCGTTGGATCGACGCCATGCTCGCCATGCACCTGGTACAGGCGCTCGGCCTCGGTGTAGTACGGTTCCATCTCGTCATAAGTGATCGGCCAGGCGGGCGAGACGCCGTCGTGGTGCTGCATCGCGCCGAAATCCTCCTTGCGGAGGCGATACAGCGCGGCACCGAACAGCTTGGTCGCGCCGCCGACGAAGTAGTGCACCTGGGGCTGGAACGGTTTTCCCCCCGGCAGGTACCAGGTTTCCGGCGAGACATAGCGGTTGACGCCGAACACGTCCGCGACGCTCCAGTTGCGCGCCTCGCGCGGCAGCCAGTCGCCGCGCTCCAGGATGAGCACTTGCTTGCCCGATGGGGCCAGCCGGTGTGCCAGCGTGCCGCCGCCGGCGCCGCTGCCGATGATGATGACGTCGTAATGCGTTTCCATGACCGCGCTACAGCCCGACGCTGCCCTGCATGATGCCGCCATCGGCGAAGATGGTTGTCGCCGTCAGGTAGCTGGCGCCGTCGCCGGCCAGGAAGACGACGACACTGGCGATCTCCTCCGGTTCCGCCAGGCGGCCGAGCGGGATGGCGGCGTTGAGCTTCGCCAGCAGCGCGGGGTTCTGCATGGTCGAGAGGTTAATCGGGGTGGCCACCGCGCCGGGGCCGACGCCGACCACGCGGATGCCGTGCGGCGCCAGTTCCACGCCTGCGGTGCGGGTCAGCATCCGCATGCCGCCCTTGGCCAGGCAATAGGCGGTGTTGTTCGGCATCGGCCAGTCCTCGTGCACCGAGGTGATGTTGATGATCCGTCCGCCGCCGCCCTGCGCGATCATCTGCTTCGCGGCGATCTGGGTGCCGAAGAACGCGCTTTTGAGGTTGATGGAAAGGACCTTGTCGTAGTCGGCCTCGGTGGTATCCAGCACGGAGGTACGGGTCTCCACGCCGGCATTGTTCACCATGATATCGACGCGGCCGAATTTCGCGACGGTGGCGGCGACCAGCGCCTGCAGGTCCGGGATGCGGCTGACATCGGCGTTCACGCCGATCGCGAGGTCGCCCAAGGCGGCGATCTCGCGCTCGAGTGCCTCGGTGGCCTCGGGATGCGCCACGTAGTCGATAGCGATGCTGGCGCCGGCCCTGGCCAGCCCCAGCGCGATCGCCTTGCCGATCCCGCTGTTCCCGCCGGTCACGATCGCGACTTTTCCCTTGAGCGACATGGCAGCCCTTTCATTCCGGAGTTCCGGCGCCGCGCCGGTCGGCCTACGTGCGATCGGCGGCAAGGTATCATATTGTCGCTCGCGCGGTCGCCGGCCGGCCGATCGAATCAAGGCGACGGCCAACAATGAACGACTCGATCAATGGCACGCGGGTCCGTTCCCCCGTCATGCCGCCTCAGGCCGGCCTCCACGACGCTGACGCCGACGCTGGCGGGGTGCCACCTGGCGGCGGAAGCCGGGTTCGACGCTGCCCGCGGCGGCGCCGAGCGATAAGCGAAGCGGGTCGGATTCGCGCCCGGTGACGATGCTGACCGAGCGCCCGAACCGTCAGGGCTGACTCGCTAATAAGGCCGGTAGCCGACGACGTTGCCGGGCGGGTCGTAGTCGCACACCCAGATCTCGCGCTCCGGATCGGTCGCGACGCCGCAGCCGACGCTGCGCGTCGCGCGCCAGACGAGCTGCGTATAGTGGCCGCAGACGCCGGTGCAGGTGTTGCCGCGCAAGTCATAGCCACGCGCTTCCGCGGCCCAGGCGGCGACGACCTGGACGGGCGAGGCGGCTCCGCCGGTGATGGCGTAGAGGTTTTCGCCGTAGCGATTGTCTGGCCGGTGGGCGAAAATGCCAGTGGCGATCGAGTGATTCGCCCAGTCCTGCGCGACGGCGGCGAGCCGTGGCGACCAGGCCAGCGGCGGGTCGCCGACCTGGGCACGGACAGCGTTGTGCGCCTCAAGCATCTCTTGGGCGAGCGAGGAGGGCGGCAGGTTGCCTCGGGCCGGGGCCGGCGGGACATAGGGCGCGATGGTGGGCTGGCCGTAGGGGGACTGGCCATAGGGGGACTGGCCATAGGGTTGGCCATAGGGTCTGCCCCCGGGGTAACCGTAGGGATATTGCGCTTGGGCACTGGTCGTGCATGCAAGCAGCAGCGCGGCGAGAAGGATTCGCATAGTGGGTGCAAGGCAGCACCTGGATTGCGGCTTACCTGGGGCGGCATTGCGCGGCTCGCCAGGTTGTTTGCAGGCGGTTCGCAAGGACCGGCGCGGGACCGCGGTTCATGCCGCCGGCTCAACGCCAGATCGACCAGGGCAGCTCCGCCAGCGGCACCAGGTGGGACAGGAACATCTCGGCGCAGGCGCGCCATGAATATTGCTCGGCATGAGCTCGGCAGGCGGCGCGGTCGGCATCCAGCGCCGCCAGAGCAGCAAGGCGGAGGTCCGCGTTGACCGCGCCGATGCGGCCCGCCGCGCCGGCCAGCATGTCCTTTGGCCCCGTCACCGGAAATGCCGCCACCGGCGTGCCGCAGGCCAGCGCCTCCAGGATCACCAGGCCGAACGTGTCGGTGAGCGACGGGAACACGAAGACGTCCGCGCCGGCATAGGCGCGCGCCAGCGCCTCGCCGTAGCGCGGCCCGGTGAACGTCACCTGGGGATACTCCCGCCGCAGCGTGGCGAGCTGTGGGCCGCCGCCCACCACGACTTTCGAGCCGGGCAGGCCGAGGTTCAGGAACGCCGCGATGTTCTTCTCGACCGCCACGCGGCCCACGTACAGGAACACGGGGCGCGGCAGGCCCCAGTGCTCGCGCGGCTCCGGCCTGAACAGGTCGAGGTCCACCCCGCGCGACCATGCGCGGATGTTGCGGAAGCCGCGGCGGGTGAGTTCGTCGCGCAGGCTGGCGGTGGCGACCATGGTGCCCTGGCCGGCGCCGTGGAAGCGGCGCATCCAGGCATAGATCGGCCGGGTCGGAAGGTGCAGCCGGGCCTGGATGTATTCGGCGAAGCGGGTGTGGAAAGCGGTGGTGAACGCCATGCCGTGCCGCCGCGCCCAGCGCCGCGCCGCGATGCCCAACGGGCCCTCCGTGGCGATGTGCAGTGCGTCCGGCGCGAAGGCGTCGATCATGCGGATCAGCCGGCGGCGCGGCAGCACCGACAAGGCGATGTCGGGGTAGGTCGGGCAGGGCAAGGTGCGGAACCGGTCTGGGCCGATCACCTCGACCACGTGGCCCATGTTGCGCAGTTCCGCCGCCACCGTGGTCAGCGTGCGGACCACGCCGTTCACCTGCGGCAGCCAGGCATCGGTCACGATCAGGATGCGGTGGGACGGTGCGGGCGGCAGCATCGGCTCGCCGGCGAAATCCGCGGTGATCGTGTCAGGCAGCTTGTGCCACCCGCGCGCGCGGCGCGAGGAACGACAGCCGGTTGAGTGCGGCCCAGTCGATCAGTTCGAGCCGCCCGTCATGGTGTTCCACCAGTGCGGTACAGCTTTCCACCCAGTCGCCGTCGTTCAGGTAGAGGACGCCGCCGACCTCGCGCATCTCGGCATGGTGGATGTGGCCGCAGACCACGCCGTCGAAACCGCGGCGGCGCGCCTCGCCGGCGAGCGCGCTTTCGAACCGGTCGATAGCCTTCACGGCTTCCTTGACCTGGCGCTTCAACCAGGCGGACAGCGACCAGTAGGGATAGCCGAGGCGCCGCCGTACCGCGTTGAACCAGCCGTTGAAGGCCAGCGCCACGGTGTAGGCCCAGTCGCCGAGCAAGGCGAGGAAGCGGGCGTAGCGGACGACCGAGTCGAACTCGTCGCCATGGATCACCAGCAGACGCTGGCCGGCGGCGGTGACATGCACCGCCTCGCGGCGCAGCCTGATGCCGGAGATCTCCAGCCCGAGCGGCAGCCAGGCGCGGAACATCTCGTCGTGGTTGCCGGGGATGTAGGTCACCTCGGCGCCGTTGCGGGCATGCCGGACGATCAGGCGCAGCACGTCGTCGTGGTTCTCGTCCCAGTACCACGACTTGCGCAGGCGCCAGCCGTCGATGATGTCGCCGACCAGGAACAAGTGCTGGCAGGTGGTGCGGCGCAGGAAATCCGCCAGGAAGTCGCTGCGGCAGCCGCGGGTGCCGAGATGCGTGTCCGAAATGAAGACGCTGCGATAGGTCGGCCGCGCGCCCGGTGTGGATAACGCGTTCATGTCGCAGCAGGAGATACCCGGATTCGCCTGTGGACGGGGTTAAGATTCGGTGACGGAACCGAACCTTAGATGAAGGTATGAAAGTAATACCTTAATAACCGAACCGTCATCCGGCCGACATGCAACTCTGCTGGCGAGGCGGTTTCGCCCCGCGGAGTCTCCGATCCGGCATCGGTTGGTTTGCAATTATGGATTGCGCGGTCGGGTGACTCGCTGCGACCGAGAATCGCGGCCAGTCCGGCCGCGGTGATGCACCGGTTCCCAATGAGGGGAGTCACGAGCCACCAAGCGCCCCCCACCTTGATCCGCCGCGCGGCCCAAGCGCGCCAGGGGAGGCGGCGGATTTCCGACCAACCGCCCTGCCGCCGCGCCACCCTTGTTGCAGGCCCGATCGCATGCCATCTCCCAAGCGCACCGCGCCCCGTCCGGAGACCGTGACCCCATGGCCCGACCCGCAAGCTGCGCCAGCCTCGCGCGCCGGCCGATGCGGGGCCAGTTCCGTGCGGTGGCGGTCGCCGCCCTGCTGCTGGTGGGCGCCTGCACCGGCACGCCGCACGGTGCCGCCGCCCGCTCCGCCCCCGACAGCTTTGCCCCGCTGGTCAAGCGCGTGCTCCCCGCCGTGGTCAACATCGCGGTCACCGAGACGGTCACCGGCAACGACATGGCCGCCGCCCTGCCGCCCGAGTTGCGCGACACCCCGCTGGGGCGCGCGTTCCGCCGCCGCTTCCGCAACCATCACGAACAGATGATGGGCGCCGGCTCGGGCTTCATCGTCGATCCCTCCGGCGTGATCGTGACCAACAACCACGTGGTCGCTCACGCGGACAAGATCGTCGTCTCGCTGGTGGACGGACGCCAGTTGCCCGCCCGGGTGCTCGGCACCGACGCGCTGACCGACATCGCGGTCATCAAGATCGACGCGCCGGGGCCGCTGGCCAGCGTTGCCTGGGGGAATTCCCGCCAAATGGAGGTGGGCGACTGGATTCTTGCCGCCGGCAACCCGTTCGGGCTGGGCGGTTCGGTCACCGCCGGCATCGTGTCGGCGGAAGGCCGCGACCTTGGCTCCGGGCCGTTCGACAGCTTCCTGCAGCTCGACGCACCGATCAATCCGGGCAACTCCGGCGGGCCGATCTTCAACATGGCCGGCCAGGTCATCGGCGTCTCCACCGCGATCGTCTCGCCGTCCGGCGGCTCGGTCGGCATCGGCTTCGCCATCCCGTCGGAGACCGCGAGCGACGTGGTCGCCAAACTGCTGGCGCATGGCAGCATCGCGCGGGGCTGGCTCGGCGTGTCGGTCGAGGATGTGGAGAACGGCGGCGTCGTCATCGCCGGGGTGGAGCGCAACGGCCCGGCGCTGCGCGCGGGCGTGCGCCCGGGCGACGTGGTGCTGGCGCTGAACGGCGACCATATCGGCAGCGCCCGCGGCCTGATCCGCGCCGTCGCCGCCATGCCGCCCGGCGACCTGGTGCAGTTGACCGTGCGGCGGCAGGGACATGCAGTTGAACTGCCCGTCGCGATCGGCCGCCGGCCAGCCGATTCGCCCGGCTGAGCGGCCCCGGCTAAGCAAGACCGATCGAACGGAGTTGGCCGAAAGGAGGTAGAGATACATGCGCATCCTGGTTGTCGAGGATGACAAGGACGTCGCCGGCTTTGTGGTCCGCGGCCTGAAGGAAGCCGGCCACGTGGTGGAACATGCCGACAATGGCCGCGATGGGCTGTTCCTCGCCGCCAGCGAGAGTTTCGACGCGGTTATCCTGGACCGCATGCTGCCCGGCGGCATCGACGGGCTGAAAATCCTGGAGACGTTGCGCGGACAGAAAAACCACGTGCCGGTGCTCATTCTGTCAGCACTGGCCGAGGTCGATGAGCGCGTGAAGGGCCTGAAGGCCGGCGGCGACGACTACCTGACCAAGCCGTTTGCCTTCGCCGAGCTGCTGGCGCGGGTCGAGGCGCTTGCCCGGCGCGGCAAGTCGGAGGGCCCGGTCACCAAGCTGGTGGTCGAGGATCTGGAACTCGACCTGCTGTCCCGCCAGGTGAAGCGCGCCAGCCAGAAGATCGACCTGCAGCCACGCGAGTTCCGATTGCTCGAATATCTCATGCGCCACGCCGGCCAGGTGGTGACCCGCACGATGCTGCTGGAGGGCGTGTGGGACTACCATTTCGATCCGCAGACCAACGTCATCGACGTGCATGTCTCGCGGCTGCGCCAGAAAGTGGACAAGCCGTTCCCGACACCGCTGATCCAGACGGTGCGCAACGCCGGGTACATGCTGCGGGCCGAGCCGGTGTGAACGATCGGCAGTGTTCTCCCCCTCCGCTTGAGGGCCTGGGCCGCGCAGCGGACCAAGGTTGGGGGGAGGGGGAGAATACGCCGTCCTCCGAACCGCGCCATCGGCGGTCGCCGCTGTGGCTGTTCCGCTCGGCCAGCCTGCGCTTCGCCTTCGTCTATGCCCTGTTGCTCGCGACCAGCGCCGCCGCGCTGGCGATATTCCTGTGGTGGGCGACGGCCGGCTTGCTGGACCGGCAGACCGACGCGGCGATCCACGCCGACGCGCAGGGCCTGTCGGAACGCTGGGCCGAGGGCGGCCTGCCGGCGCTTGTGCTGACCATTGACGACCGCCTGGCCGGCAACGTCGATGACGACGCGATCTACCTGCTGGCCGATCCGATCATGCGGCGGATTGCCGGCAACCTGGAGCGTTGGCCCTCGACGGTGCGCCGGACCGATGTCTGGTACGAGCTGCCGGTCCGCCGCGCCGGGATCACCACCCTGGCGCGGATGCAGCGCTACGACCTGCCGAACGGGTTTCACCTGCTGATCGGCCGCGACGTGCAGGTTCGCGCGCGGCTCCGCACCCTGCTCACCGACGCGCTGCTGTGGGCGGCGGTGATCGTGGGCGCGATGGCCACGGCGGGCGCTCTGCTGGTGCGCAGCATGTTCCGCCGCACCCTGGCGAATGTCTCCGCCACCGCCGCCGCCATCGCCGCCGGCGATTTCGCGCAGCGGGTGAAGCTGTCCGGGCGGGGCGACGAGTTCGACCAGCTTGCCGAGACGATCAACGACATGCTGGACCGCATCGTCCGGCTGATGGACGGCGTGCGCCAGGTGTCCAACGCCATCGCGCATGACCTGCGCACGCCGATCACCCGCGCCCGGACGCGCCTGGAAGACGCCGCGCTGCACGCCCATTCGCCGGAGGAGCTGCAAGCCGCGATCGAGCGCGCCACCGCCGACCTGGATGGCATCGTCGCGGTGTTCCAGGCGCTGCTGCGCATCGCGGAAATCGAGGCGGGGTCGCGCCGCTCGGCGTTCGCGCGGTTCGACCTGGCGCCGCTGCTGGCCGATGTCGCCGAGCTGTATGGCGCGGTGGCGGAGGACAAGCAGGTTGGCCTGGCGGTGGATTCGCCGGACCGGCTTCCGGCCTACGGGGACCGCGACCTGGTGCAGCAGGCGGTGGCCAACCTGGTTGACAACGCGGTGAAGTTCTCGCCTCCGGGCGGCCAGGTGCGGCTGCGCGCGGCGGCCATCCAGGGTGGCGTCGAGATCGTCGTGGCCGACCAGGGGGCCGGCATACCGGCCGGCGACCGGGCCCGTGCGATCGAACGGTTTTTCCGCGGCGAGGCCGCGCGCAGCACGCCCGGCGCGGGCCTGGGCCTGGCCCTGGTGCAGGCGGTGGCACAGCTTCACCTGGGCAGCCTGCGGCTGGAAGATGCCGGGCCTGGCCTGCGTGCCGTGCTGACCCTGCCGGCGCGGGAGGACGGCCCGGGCGGCTAACGTTCTTGTCATGCGGCAACCACCGCCGAGTGAGGGCAACGCCGCTATAGTCCGCGGAATGAAGACGCATGCCCGGTTCCATGCTGTGCTCGCGGTGCCGCTGTCGATTGGTCTCGGGCTTGCGGCGATGCGGTCGCCGGCGGCCGGACAGTCCACGCCCGACCGGGTGACCACCGACACCCCGCAATACTGCATGCAACTGCTGGACCGGGTGAGCGAGCTGGTGCGGATCAGGGTGCATCCGCCGTCCGAGGTAACGGACCTGTCCACGGAAGGCCAGCGGATGTGCGACCAGGGGCAGACGCGCGGCGGCATCATGCGCCTGCGACGGGCGCTGATTTTGCTGCGGCAGGGCGCGGCGCGGTAACCCCCGCAAGGCTTGCGGGCCGATCCCGCCGGCTTGCTCGGCACCGGCATCATCGGGCGAAGGCGCGGCCGAGTTGAATGACCGCCGGACCGCCGATCACGATGAACAGGCACGGGAAGATGAACAGGATCATCGGCAGTGTCAGCATCACTGGCAGCCGGGCCGCGCGCTCCTCAAAGCGGGTCAGCATGTGCTGGCGCATCTCCGCGGCAAGGACGCGCAAGGCCGCCGTAAGCGGCGTGCCGAAATTCAGCGTCTGCACCAGGGTCGCGGTGACCCGCTTCAGGCTGGCGAGCCCGGTGCGGTGTCCCAGGTTGGCCAGCGCCCGGGGCGTGTCCACCGCGATGCGCAGCTCGCTGGTGGTCTGGGCGAGCTCGGCCGCCAGTTCGGGATGCGCGCGTCCGATCTCCTCGGCGACGCGCGCCATCGCCGCCTCCAGGCCGAGGCCGGCCTGGGTGCAGATCACCAGCATGTCCAGCGCGTCCGGCACGCCCCGCTCCACCCGATCGAGATAACGCGCGCGCATGCGCCGCACCACCGTGTCCGGCAGCAGCAGCCCGACCGCACCGGCCGCCAGCGGCAGCAGGCGTGCCAGCGCGGCCGGCACCGGCAATCCGCGCAGCACCAGCCAGGCCCCCAGGGGCGCCCAGATCAGCAGCATGATCTTCGATCCGATGAACAGGCCCAGGCCATTCCGTCCTTGCAGGCCGGCGGCCACAAGGGCCTGTTCGAGCTCGCCGATCGTCGCGTTCGACAGCAAGCCGCTGCGGGCGATCGTGGTGCCGATGCCGGCCACCACGCGCAGCGGGAACGACGAGCCGGACCGCGGCGCGGCACGCGGCTCGCGGCGCCGGTCGCCGCTTATTGCGCGCAGGCGGTGATGCACCAGCCGCTCCTGGCGTGCGCGCCGAAGCAGCAGGATGGCCGCACCACCGGCAACCAGCGCGGACGCAAGGGCGGCCAACAGGACATTCGCGGGATTCATGCGTTGCACCGATTCATGCGAGCACCTTGCGGATCAGGCCCCGCATGGCGGCAACGCCGATCGTCATCGAAATCGCCGCAAGGCCGAGCATCTTATGGCCGGTCTGGGTCGTGAACAGAACGCCCATGTAATCCGGGTTCAGCACGTACATCATTCCGGTCGCGAAAAACGGCATGGCGCACAGCACCACGGCGCTGGCGCGCGCCTCCGACGTCAGCGCGTAGCCGCGCGCGCGCAGGCCGATGCGCCGGCGGACGATGTCGGCCAGGGTCTCCAGCGCCTCGCCCAGGGTGCCGCCGGTCTGCGCCTGCAAAGCGACCGTGGTGCCGAAGAAGCGGTAATCCGCCAGCCCGGTTCGCAGCGACACGTTGTGCAGCGCGACGTCCAGCGGCACGCCGATCGACAGCTCGTTGGCGAGCAGGCGAAACTCCAGGCCGGTCGGATCCTCGGCCTCGTGGCCCACCAGGCGGATGGCTTCACCGACCGGTATGCCGACGCGCACCGACCGGACGATTGTTGCCAGTGCGTCGGGAAACTGCTGCTGCAACTGGTCCCGCCGCTTCGCTTCCCACCTGGCGAACAGGGCACGGCTTGCCAGGAGCCACGCCGCCGGCCACAGGGCCCATCCCGCCAGGCCGAACAGCGGCACCGCGAGGCCCGCCGCGAGGCGCCCCACCATGCCGGTGCCGAGCAGTACGATCCACCAGCGGATCGGATAGATATGGCCACGCCGCGGATCGCAACCGAACAACGCGGCCATCCGGGCCACCGGGCCAAGCGACCCGACCCGTTCGCGGGCAATCGAGGCCGCGGTGACCAGCCGCCGGCCATGCGGCAGGACGTGGGCGATGCGTGCCGACAGCGTCCGCTGCCGGCGCTCCGCGTTGGCGATCAGCAGTCCGGCCGCGCCCAGGCCGCCCACCAGCGGAAACGACAGCAGCAGCATCATGCGCAGCAGCGTCGCGGTCATCCGGCGGTTTCCTGCAAGATGGAGATCCAGGCTTCGTCCATGCCGAAATACGCCAGGCGGCGCTCGCAGCTCGGGCGCGACCGGCTGACCTTGTACACCCCGTGCAGGCGGCCTTCCGCGGTCTCTCCGCGCACTTCCCAGCGGAACACGTCGTTCATCATGATGACGTCGCCTTCGATGCCGCAGACCTCGGTGACCTGGGTGATCCGGCGCCCGCCGTCGCGGTGCCGCTCGACTTGCACGATCAGGTCCACGGCACCGACGATCTGGCCGCGAATGGCAGACGAGGGCAGGCCCATGTTGCCCATCTGCACCATGTTCTCGATGCGGGTCAGCGCGTCGCGCGTCGTGTTGGCGTGGATGGTGGACATGCTGCCGTCATGGCCGGTGTTCATTGCCTGCAGCATGTCGAAGGCTTCGGGGCCGCGCACCTCGCCGACGATGATGCGGTCGGGACGCATGCGCAGCGCATTGCGCACCAGGTCGCGCTGGGCCACCTCGCCCTTGCCCTCCAGGCTGGCGGGACGAGTCTCCAGGCGGACGACGTGCGGTTGCTGCAGTTGCAGTTCCGCCGCGTCCTCCACGGTGACGATTCGCTCCCCGGGGTCGATCAGGCGCGACATGGCGTTCAGCAGCGTCGTCTTGCCGGAGCCGGTGCCGCCGGAAATGATCACGTTCAGGCGGGCGCCGGCGGCGATCTGCAGGATCCGCGCGACCGGCGGCGTCATCGCGCCGAGCTCGACCAGCTTGGCGAAATCGATGCGCCGGCGGCTGAACTTGCGGATCGACACATAGGGCCCGTCGAGCGCGAGCGGCATGAAGACGATGTTGACGCGGGACCCGTCCTTCAGCCGGGCGTCCACCATCGGGCTGGCTTCGTCGATCCGCCGGCCGACCGCGCTGGCGATGCGCTGGCAGATGCCGGCCAAATGCATCCGGTCGCGGAACCGCACGCCGGACAGCGACACCTTGCCCGCCCGTTCCACAAACACGCGCTCTGGGCCGTTCACCATGACGTCGGTGATGGTGTCGTCATCCAGCAGCGGCTCGAGCGGCCCGAGCCCCAGCATGTCGTGCACCAGTTCGGTCGCGAGGTCATGCTGCTCGCGGCCGTTCAGTTCCAGGCGCCGGTCGGTGGCGATTTCGCCGATGAGGCGTTCCACCTCGGCGCCCAGCCGGTCGGGCGGCTGGGTCGCCACCGCGGCGGGGTCCAGGCGTGCCAGGCACAGTTCGCGCAGCTTCGAGATCGCCCCTGCCGGGGCGCCGGCGGGCGTGGAACCCGGGTCCGCCGGCGCCCCGGCAGGGCTTGGCGCATCCGCCGGCCCGGCAGGGGCGGCGCCCTGCCGCTGGCCGAATATCGCCTTGGTCCCGATGCTCATCGCGCCGGCCCGAACAGGCGCCAGTGCGGCTTCGGTCTGGCGGCGATGCCGGACGGGCCGGCTTCTGCCTCCCGGCCGTGGTCCAATTGACGCAGCAGCGCGGCGATCCCGGCCCTGAAGGCGCCACCCTGGCGCGAGGCCGGCTCGCCCATGGTGACGGCGGCGGCGACCTGGCGCGGCAGGTCGGGGATGACCACGTCGGGCGGCCGGCGCAAGGCGTCCTCGACCTGCTGCCGCTTCAAGCCGCCCGGCATGCCCAGCCGGTTGAGCGCGACGATGGTGTTGCTGGCACCGGGAAGGGCCAGCAGCCGGAGCGTGTCGCGCAGCCCCGGCAGCGTAGGTGTCAGAACGATCACGCGGCGACCGGCGGCGGCGAGCAGATCCCGGCTGAACGGGTCGGGCTGCCAGGGCACGTCGGCGACGACCAGATTGTAGCGCCGGCGCAGCGCCGCGAGCATCCGGTCAGCGGCTCCTGGAGCGTATTGCACGGCGTAGTCGAACGAGTCCTGGCTGGACAGCACGTGCAGGCGGTCGGCAACCGGCTGGGCCGCGCGCTCGGCCAGCAGCATGTCGATGCGCTCGGGCGATTCCAGCGCCTTGCGCAGGCCCTCCCCGGGATCGGCCTGCAGCAGCAGGGCGGCGGTGCCGCGATACAGGTCGCCGTCCAGCAGGACCGTGTGGCGGCGCGCGGTCATGGCGAAATGCCAGGCGAGGCTGGCGGCGATCACGCTGGCACCGACCCCGCCGCGCGCGCCGGTCACGGTGATGAACTTGCCGCCCAGCATCACCTCGGCCCCGGGCGACTGCCCGCGCACCAGCGGACCGAAGAACCGTGCCACCATGTCACGTGTGAGCGGTTTGGCGAGGTATTCGCCGACGCCGAGGCCGTGGGTGATTTCGCGATACAGCGTAAGGTCGCTGGTCTCGCCGATCACCAGCACGCAGGTGTCCGGTTCGACCACCAGCGACAGGCGGCTGAGCACTTGCAGCGGCTCGCTTTCGCCGCTGACGTCCACCACCAGCACGCGCGGGTTCGGCGCTTTCTGTTGCGCGGCGATGGCGGCGCGAATGCCGCCGCGCCGCAGCTCGATCGGCGCGGGCAGCACGTCGCCCAGGCCATCCCGCAGCGCCGCGTCGCACTGCGCGTCGGTGACGAAGGCGATGGCGGACGTGCGATCGTTGCGCGGAGCCTCGTCGGCGCGCGCGCGGCCGGCCTCGGCCATCGGCATGGCACCGAACATCAGCCGCCTCCCCCGGCGGGTGGCGCACCGGCGACGCCCGACTGCGCGGACGTGCCGTCGAGCAATGGCTTCACCTTGTCCTGCCAGAGGCGGTCCACCGCGTCGGCGCTGGATTTCCACTGTGGGCCGGAGGCGGCGCGGCCGCGCACCAGGTCGTTTGGATGCTGCAGCTCCGCGGCAATGTTCGCCGTGTTCACGCCTTCCGGATGCCACATCCCAGGACGGTGGAAGGGGTCGGTTTGGGCGCACCCGGCCATCAGGCCAGAGCCCAGGCAAAGCGCCGCGGCGGCGCGCCGGAGATTGTTCATTGCACGATGAACCCCGCTTCGCCGGGAACCCGCGCCGGGGCGGCCGGATGGCCGGCGCCCATCTGGCGCAGTTCCAGGATGCGTTCGAAATCCGACGGCGGATGGTAATTTTCGCCGGGCACGTGGAGCGCCGCCGGGTCATCCGCCGGCCGCACGACATACGGCGTCACCACCACCACCAATTCGGTTTGCTGGCGCTGGAAACTGTCGGAACGGAACAGCGTGCCGAGAATCGGGATCTCGCCGATGCCCGGTACCGCGGACGTGCCCTGCGTGACCGAATCCTGCAGCAGGCCGGCGATGGCGAAGCTTTGCCCCGACCCGAGTTCCACGGTTGTCTCCGCGCGGCGTACCGTCAGCGCCGGGATTTGCAGGCTGGAATTGGCGGCGGTGAGCTGCACCGCGCCTTGGGTGGTGAGTTCGCTCACTTCCGGGCGGACATGCAGGTCGATGCGTCCGCCGGCCAGCACGGTCGGCACGAAGGTGAGCTGCACGCCGTATTTCTTGAACTCGATGGAGACCTGGTTGTTCTGCTGGCCGACCGGGATGGGAAATTCCCCACCGGCCAGGAAACTGGCGGGCTGCCCGCTCATCGCGGTCAGGTTCGGCTCCGCCAGGATGTGGGCCAGGTTGTCCTGCGCCAGCGCGTCGATGATGCCGTTCACATCGGGCGTGCCAAGCTGCAGCCGATTGGCCGCGGTCCCTCCCAACGTGGCAGCGAGCGCATTCGCGGTGGCGAAATTGACCGAGAAGCGGCCGATCGACCCCAGCGCCTGCCAGTTGACCCCCAGGTCGCGCGCGACGCTGCGCGACATCTCGACCAGCCGCACGCGCAACAGCACCTGCACCGATGACATCACGCCGAGCTGGTCTTCCACCGTGTCGCCCGCGGCGACATAGCCGCGGGCAATGGCGAGCACGCGGGCCGCGTCCTCCGGAGTCGCCACCCGGCCGGTGACGATCAAGCCCTTCACCTTCGGCCGGATGCTGACGTGGCTGCCGGGCAGCGCGCGCCGCACCTCGGCCTCGGCCTGCGATGCGGCGAAGCCGGACGGGCGCACCGTGACCTGGGCATCCAGAAGCGTGGCGCCGGCGGCGTCCACCGCCACCACGTCGGTGCGGCCGGGCCCCACGCCGAACAGGAACAGCATGCCGGCATTGGCCGGATGCACCTCGGCCACCTTGGGGTCGGCCACGAAGACGCTCGCCGCCGCTCCGCTCAGCCGCAGCAGCTTGCCTCCGCCGGTTTCCAGCTCGAGCCGCTGGTGCGGAACGCCGTCCGGGTTGACCGGCGCGGCGACGGCGCCGAGCGAGGCCGCCGCCAGCAGCAGCAGCGCGGCCAGCAGGGCGTGACGCGGCGTGCCGGACAGGTGCGCGGGCATCAGAAGTGGAACTCCTTGCCGGCGGCGGTGCCGCGATAAAGCCGCATGATGTTGGGTGCCGGCGCCGGAGCGCTGCTCAGCGCATGCGAAACATCGCCGGCCCAGACCGGCTCAAGCGGCCGCGCCGCGGCGCGGTGGTTCGGTTGCTCCGCGGCGCGCACCGCGAGCGACAACCGCCCGATCCGCGCGGCGACCTGCACGCGTTCCACTTGCTCCCCGGTCACCTCGAGCGTGACGGTGTGCGCGGTCTTGCCGTCGGCGACGCCCGGATCGGCGCCCTCCACCAACTGCTGGTCGATGGCGATGACCCTGGTGTTCTGCAGCACCGTTTCGGCGGCAACGCGGCGGCCCAGGGGGAGGCTGGGGTCCGCGATCGACTGGGTGAGGATCAGGTCCACCCGGTCGCCCGGCCAGATCAGGCCCGCGGTGCCGCTGATCGGATCGACCCCGACCGTGACGGCGCGCATGCCGGGCCGCAGCACCGCCGCGAGGAACCCGTGATCCCCCGGACGCAGCACGTCATGCGGGCGCAGGATGTCGCCGGCGATCAACGGACGCCGCACCATGCCGCCGACCAAGCCGCGCCGCGCGTCGCTGGAGTCGGCAATTGTCGGCCGGTTTCCCGCGAAGTCCGCGGCGCCGGGCTTGCGGGCGGCAAGATCATCCGCCTTCAGCAGCGTGCCGGCTCGCAGATCGCGCGCCGCCACGAGAACATCGTGGCTGGCGGCAAGCGCGGACCGGCCGGTGCCCCGCGTCGCCGGCGGATGCGAGGAGATCCAGGCGACCGTGCCGAATCCCACCAACCCGAGCGCCATCAGTGCGAACAGGGCGAGGCGCAGGATCATCGGCCGAACAGCTCCAGCAAGCCGCCCGCGGCGATCGCCAAGCCGTAGGGCAGGGGTCCGCCGCGACGCAGGCGAAACCGCTCCGCGCGCCAGATGCGCGCCAGGAGGCCAGCCGGACGGCAAGATGACGGGGCGCCGAGGCGGCGGCGCAGCACCCAGAACGGCACAGCCAGCAGCGCACCGAACCAGCCGATCGCCGTGATTGCCGGCAGCACCCGGGCCGGCGGCAGAACCATCGCAAGCGCCGCCAGCAGCTTCACGTCGCCGCCGCCCAGCCAGCCGCGCGACCAGCAGAACCCGACACAGATCCCCAGCAGTGCCGCGGCGGCCATCGCCGGCAACAGGCTGCCCTCAACCACGCGAAGCACCAGGCCAAGGACCGCAAGTGCGGCGGGGATCGTGTCGGGGATGGTTCGGGCCGCGACGTCGTGCAACGCCGCGTAAACCAGCAGCAACGCCGCAACCGGCAGTGCCAGCCCATGAACCCAAAATGCGATGTTCGCGGGCATGCCTCACGCCTTCCGCGGCGCGCCGCGACAGGGATGCGGCAGACGACGCCGTCGCATCCCGGCGACAGCGATCAGAACGTGAGCGCGGCGAAATACGCCTTCAGCGTGGTGCCCAGGCTGCCGAAGGCTACCCCGATCGCAGCAACCATCACCCCGGCAATGACCGCGTATTCCACCGCGGTCACGCCACGCCGGTCCGTCCGCAGCAGCGTCCAATAGATCTTCAGGATGTCGAACATGTTTGCGGTCTCCTTCGCAGCATCGGGGGGGATTTCGGGGATCCGACGTCCTTCCGGCCCGATGCAGCGATCCTCGGCGCAAAGGATTAATGAAGTGTTGCCGTGGCGAACAAAGCGCGCACAACATTATGAACTCGGGGTAATGATGATGGGGGTATTCATATTTGTCTGGTAAAGCCGAAGCATTGCGGGTGCATTCCCGCGTGTGTGCGGCGTATAAACCGCAACACCGGCCACGACGGTCCTTGTCAGTTCTCCGGACAACCTGGATTGTTGCGCCAGATCGGCGCTCCAGACCGCGAGGACCTTGTCGCGATAGGCGCCGCCACGGGCCGGCTGCGCGGAATGGTAGGCCATGATCGCCGCATCCCAGCTCCCGGTACGCCGGCGCAGGGTCGTGAGAAAGCGGCCGGCATACCGGGCATTGGCAAACGGATCGAACGCCGCCCGCAGCGTCGGGAACGCGCCCGGATGGTACAGCAGGTTCACCTGAAAGCAGCCGACATCGATGCTCTGGGTGCCGCGCGCGCGCAGCGCCCGCACCCGGGCGATGGCGTCCCGGCGGGTCGGCGCCATGCTGCCCGCGCCGTCCGCATTCAGGCTCCATGGCCAGGGATGCGGCGCCTGCCTGGCCGGGCCGGATCGGCCAGTCTCCACCCGCCCGATCGCCGCCAGGATGCCCGCCGGCAACGCATACTGGCGCTCGGCCGCGGCGGCCGCCTGGTCGCATCGCCCGGCCGGCGCGACCGCTTGCGCCGCCGTCGCCGGAGCGGTGAGCAGCATCAGCGCAAGCAACCAGAGCGGGACCGGAGCGACAGGCGACATGCCGCAATTTCTACGAGGCAAAGATTAAGGTTCTGCCAATCCGGCCGCCGCTCCGGTCAGTGCTGGATGACCAGCGAATGGGCGCTGGTCAGCGTCACCGACGGCATGAAATCGAAGCTGGTCAACGGGTGCCAGACCAGGCTGGCCTGCACCGTTACGCTCCCACCAGGAGCGTTCGACGGCGAAAAGCTCACGGTAACCCGGCATTGGCCGGCCTGCGCCGCGCCCAGCACGGGCGTCACCGCAGTGTCGAATCGGCTCGTGATGCTGGCGTCGCTGCTGCTTCCGCTGTTGACCGCGGCGTAGCGCATCGCTTGCGCGACGCCGTTGTTGAGCGCCTGCTGCGCGAGGTACAACATGCCGAGATCCATCGCGGTGAATGTCAGCATCAGCAGCACGGCGCTGGCGACGGCGAATTCCACCGCGGTGGTGCCGCGCCGGGCGATCGCGCGGCTCATTGCACCCGCACCGTTCCCGTCACCGACAGCGGGATTGCCGGCGCGACCGGCAGGCCCGGCGGGGTCACCGACGTGCTGGCGGCAACCGTGAGGTAGGCGGCAAGCGACAGCCCGGTTGCGCAGGTGGTCGCGTAGCTGACCGCGGGCTGCACCGGGATGTAGCCGCCGCTGACGCAATAAAACACCACGGCGGCGGTGACGGTCGGGCTCGGCCCGGCATCTCCGTATGCGCTCAGCGCCGCGCCGCGGGCACCCGCGAGGCTGGCGCTGTCCGCGCTGCCCCACCCCGCGGGCGTCCCCGGATTGGCCCACGCATAGAACGCCGCGGCCTGCAACGCGCGGTCGAGCCGGTCCACAACCTCCAGCGCCATGCCGAGTCCGATCACTCCGAGGCACAACGGGACAAGCACCAGCGCGATGCCCAGCGCCGCCTCGATGCTGGCGACGCCGGCCCGCCCCGGCAGCCTCCACGGATGGCAAGCGACATCGCTCATTTTATCAGCGCGATCTGGCCGGCGGCCGATCCCGAGCTGCTGGTCGAATTGGCGGAAATCGCACCCGAGCCGGTGATGTGCATGGTGCTGGCGACCACGCCCAGCGCGCTGTCGGGTGCGGCGACCAGATGCGCGTCGTTGTTGAGGTCGAGGGCGCCGCACGGCGCATAGAATTGCCCCCCCGCCTGCAGCGTGGAGCCGCCGTTCATGCTGTTTGCCGGTGCGGCGCCGGAAGTCGGGCAGGTCTGCCAAACCAGCATGCCCGCGGTCGGCCCGGTGGTCGGTGCGGTCATGGTGGTGGGCGTGCTGGAATAGTTCGTCCAACTGAACGCGCCCGGAGCGGAGCCGGTCAGCACGAAGCTGACGCCCGTCGCCTGGGTGATGGCGGCGTTGTCGAAGGTCAGGCTGCCGTCCACCACGTAGTAGATGCCCGGCGCGAACATGTCGGTGCTGCCGTTGCCGCCGATCGTCGTGTTGCCGCAGAACACGTTGGCCGATTGGTTGAACTGATAGGCGGTCGCCTTCCAGGCGGTGAAGCTCGCGTTGTTGTAGTTGCATGCGCCCGCGGTCGGGGCCACGAGGCTGGCGAACGGGTCTGCCTCCGCTGCCGCGCCGCTCGTGCCGGCCGGCGACATGGTGTTGCTGCCGCTGTCGGACTGCGCCACGGTGCCGACCGCGGCGATGCCCTGCGCAACCAGACTGCCGCTGTTCAGGTAGATCGCCGTGCCCGAGTTCGAATCGCTGAAGATGCCGCAGCCGGTCGCGGTGATGCTGCCCATGTTGTCAACCAGTATCGCCGATGCCGCCGAACCGCTCAGCGCCAGCACGCAAGCGGTATTCTGCACCGCCCGACCGGATGTCGCGCCGGCGTGCAGCGTCGGACCGGAAACTCCGATCAGCCGGCTGAAATAGCTGTCCGCCTGGCTGGAGAGCGTGACCGCCACGGAGGACCAGTCCTCGGCGACCGAGATTCCCGGCACCTGGTTGAGCGTGCCAACCCAGCTTCCGGCGGTGACCGCATTGGCTTCCGCGATGGCGGCGGCCTGGAAGTTCGCGACCGAGGCAGTGTGCCCCGGCAGCAGCCGCCCCGCGCCCATCGCAGCCGCATCCGCCGCCAGTTGCAGGCGGATCGCCTCGCGCTGCCAGATGCCGTAATCGACGCCGAGGCCGGCCGCGGCGACCACGACCGGCAGCATCACCGCGATCATCACCGCCACCGCCCCGCGGCGGCGGCGTATTGCAAGCGAACCTTGCCGGGTCATCGATGCCTCCGTCCAGGCAAGCCAGAGTGGCGGGGCGATTCAACGCCCAAAAGGTTGCTGTTCTGCTAACGGACCTCCCGTCAGGCCACGGCAATCCGACGCTCCGGCTCCGCCAGGTCCGCCGGCCGGCGGTCATTGCTGGGAACGCGGCAACGCAGCAATCTCCGCGGCCAGGGGGAACCAGCATGCCGCTTTCGGGAATCCGCGTCCTCGACCTCACCCGCATCCTGTCCGGTCCGTTCTGCACCATGTTGCTGGGCGACCTGGGCGCCGAGATCATCAAGGTGGAGGCGCCGGACGGCGACCCGATCCGCGCGTCCGGCGCGCAGTGCGACGGCCTGTCCTGGTATTTCGCCGCGTTCAACCGCAACAAGCGCTCGCTGCGGCTGGACCTGCGGCAGCCGCCGGGCCGCGACGTGCTGGCCCGGCTGATCGAACGTGCCGACGTGCTGGTGGAGAATTTCCGCCCCGGCGTGCTGGCGCGGCTCGGCTTCGGCGAGGCCACGCTACGCGCGTTGCGCCCGAGCCTGGTGACCTGCAGCATCAATGGCTTCGGCAGCACCGGCCCGTATCGCGACCGCCCGGCCTTCGACTTCATCGCGCAGGCGATGAGCGGCTTCATGAGCGTCAACGGGGCGCCGGACGATCCGCCGCTGCGCTCCGGCGTGCCGATCAGCGACCTGATTGCCGGGCTGTACGCGGCGCTGTCGATCAGCGCCTCGGTGCTGCGGGCGCGGACCACCGGGCAGGGCGAACGCGCCGAGGTCAGCCTGACCAACGGCATGGTCAGCATGCTGGCCTACATCGCGAGCGATTATTTCGCGACCGGGACCGTACCGCCGCGCGGCGGCAACGACCACCCGATCGCCGCGCCGTACGGGCTGTTCCCCACCCGCGACGGCCAACTCGCGCTGGCGCCGCCGGGCGACGAATTCTTCGGCCGGCTGGCGGACGCGTTGGGCGCGCCGGGGCTGAAGACCGATCCGCTCTACGCCACCAGCGCGGCGCGGGTGGCCAACCGGGCGCGCATCAATGCGATCGTCGGCGGCAAGCTGGCGGCGCACACCACGGCGCATTGGGTGGCGGTGCTGAACGCCGCCGGTGTGCCGTGCGGTCCGGTGCAAAGCGTCGATCAGGTGTTCGACGATCCGCAGATCGCCGCCCAGCAGATGGTGCTGGAGGTGCCGCATCCCGGCCACGGCATCGTGCGCATGCTGGGCTTCCCGATGAAGCTGGCAGCCGTGCCCTGCCGCGTGCGGCGCCCCGCGCCGGAACTGGGCGAGCATACCGACGAGGTGCTGGCGGAGCTCGGCTATGACGAGACTGCCCGCGAGGTTCTGCGCCGCGCGGGCGTGGTGTGATGCCGGGCGGCGGAAACACCAGCCCGCGGTGACGGCCGATCGCCCTTATCGTCAGCCCCGCTATCCCGCAAACGGCGGCGCCCGCATCTATCCCACGGCCCCGCCTTGGATTGCCCCGCCTTGGATTGCCCCGCCTTGGATTGCCCGCCACACGCGCTCGGGCGTCGCCGGCATCTCCAGATGCGTCACGCCGTATTCCGCCAGCGCATCGACGATGGCGTTGATCACCACCGCGAGCGCCGGAGTCGTGCCGCCCTCCCCCGCCGGACGGATGCCCAGGGGATGGGTGGTGGACGGAACCTCCGAGAGTTCGGCATCGAACATCGGAAACATCGCGGCGCGCGGCATCGCGTAATCCATGAACGAGCCGGCCAGCAACTGCCCGCTGTCGGGCGCATAGACGCATTGCTCGCACAGCGCCTGGCCGAGGCCCTGCACGATGCCGCCATGCACCTGGCCATGCACGATCATCGGGTTCACCGCGCGGCCGACATCGTCCACCGCCGTGTGACGCTCGATCCGCACCACGCCGGTCGCCGGGTCCACCTCCACTTCGCACACGTGGCAACCATAGGGAAAACTCGCCTCCGGCACGGTCTCGTCGCTGATCGCGCCGAGCGCGCCGCGCAGCTCTTCCGGCAGGTCGTCGCTTGTCGCCGCCGCCGTCGCCACTTCGAACAGGTGGATCGAGCGGTCGGTCCCCGCCACCACGAACCGGCCATTGGCGAACGACAGGTCGGCCGCGTCCGCCTCCAGCACGTGGCTGGCGATGCGCAGTCCCTTCTCGATGATCTCGCGCGACGCGTGGTGCATGACGATGCTGCCCAGCCGCAGCGCACGCCCGGAATGCGCGCCGCCGCCCACCGACACGCGATCGGTGTCGCCGGTCACCAGCCGCACGGCCTCCAGTTCGACGCCGAGCCACTCGGTGATGAGCTGCGCGAAGCTGGTCTCGTGCCCCTGGCCCTGCGACACGGTGCCGATCACCACCTCGACCACGCCGGCCGGCAGAACCGTGATTTCGGCGCGTTCGCGTGGCACGCCGGTGGCGGTGTCGAGGTAGTTCGCCACGCCGATGCCGCGGCAGCGGCCCTGTGCCTTCGCCGCCGCGCGGCGTGCCGGGAAACCGTCCCAGTCCGCCAGCGTCAGCGCGCGCTGCATCACCGTGTGATAGGCGCCGCTGTCATACAGCATGCCGAACGGGTTGCGGTACGGCATCGCCGATTCCGGCACCAGGTTGCGGCGCCGCAGCGCGATGCGGTCCAGTCCGCTGCGCCGCGCGGCGATGTCGATCAGCCGTTCCATGATGAAAATCACCTCCGGCCGGCCGGAGCTGCGATACGGCCGCGTCGGCGGCGTGTTGGTCATCGCCGCGCGGGCCCGGAAGAACACCGCGGGGACGTGGTAGATGCTCGACAGGATCTCCACGCCCTTCTGGATCGGACCGAACGAGATCGGGTAGGCGCCGACATTGCTGATGATCGAACCGCGCATCGCCAGGAAGGTTCCGCCGGCGTCCAGCGCCAGCTCCGCCGTCGCTTCCAGGTCGCGCGCCTGGTAGTCGGAGACGAACGCCTCGCTGCGCGCGCAGGTCCATTTCACCGGCCGGCCGACTCGCCGCGCCGCCCACACCACGAGGGCGAATTCGGGATTGAAGGCGCCGCGCGTGCCGAAATTGCCGCCCACGTCGTGCATCACCATCCGCACGTCCGCATCGGCCGCGCCCAGCACCGCGACCAGATCCTGCTTCGGCCGCACCGCGCCGCCGGCGCCGGCGTGCAGCGTGTAGCGGCCGGTCGCCGGATCGTGCGTCCCCAGCGCGGCGCGCGGCTCCATCGGCACGCCGGCGACGCGCGGGATCCAGGTGGTCAGCGTCGCGACATGCGCGGCGCGGGCGAACGCCGCCTCGGTCGCCGCCGCGTCGCCCACCAGGGAATCGACGCACACATTGCCGCCGTCGCCGCGCACCCTGGCCGCGTCCGGCGCCACCGCCTCCAGCGCGCGCGTCAGTGCCGGCAGTGGATGATACTCGACGGTCACCAGCTCCGCCGCATCCTTCGCCGCCGCCGCACTGGTCGCCACCGCCATGGCGACGATCTCGCCCACGTGCCGCACCTCATCGGTCGCCATGCAGTGATGCGGCGGGATGAACGCCTCTGACCCGTCGCTGTTCGGGAGGTAGAGTTCGGCGGGATGGCGCGACCACACCGCGTGCGGGATCGGGTGCAGCCCGTCCGCCAGCATGTCCCGCCCGGTCAGCACCGCCAGCACGCCGGGGGCGCCGCGCGCCGCGGCCGTGTCGATGGCGCCGAGCCGCGCATGCGCGTGCGGCGAGCGGACCATGATCGCGTAAGCCTGGCCCGGCAGGTTGAGGTCGTCGCTGTAGCGTCCCTGGCCGGACAGCAGGCGCGGATCCTCGCGCCGGCGGACCGAACGGCCGATGCCGGTGGCGTTGGCGGTCATGGATATGGACTCCCCTCGCGTTCTGGCCGTGCCGCCAGGATCGCGCCATCCGCGCGCGATGGCCAGATGCGACGGAGGTGGGCCACGCCGGGTCCCGACCGGGATCGGGGTTATCTCTCCCGGCCGACCCTGCAACCGATGGAGGCTGGCGGGGCTGCGGCTCCCCGTCTCCGGGCTACTCCGCGGCGGCGGCGGTTTCCTTCGCGCGCATCGACGCGATCTTCGCCTGGGCGCGGGCGCGCCGGTCGTCGAACTTGGCCAGCCGGCGCCGCGGATTCGGATGCACGACGTTGTCCGCCGATCCCGGGTCCCGCTGCGACCCTGCCCAGCCATGCGCGGCGATGTCGAAGATGATGCCCGACAGGTCGGTGTGCTTCACCTCGTAGCCGTCCGGATTGCTCGGGTCGCCCATGATCCAGGTCGCGCCGGCATCGCGTGCGATCTTGCCTTGCTCCACCACGTCGTCCACCCAGAAGCCGATGTGATGGATGCCGACGAAGTCCTTGCCGGTGCCCTGGGCCGCCTCGTCGCTCTTGAAATGCAGAATGGCGAGGTTGACGACGCCGTCGGTCAGGAACACGCCCTCGGCCAGCGGGCCGTCGAGCTCGGTGACCTCCTGCAGCCCGACGGCCTGCTTGTAGAATTCGGCGGTTTCCCAGGGATCCTCGACGCTCAGGGCGACGTGACGGATCCGGCCTTTGGTTTGCGCGGTCATGGATTGCTCACCCCTTTGCCTCGGCTACGTGGCGGCGAGTGTAGCGGCAAACCCGACGGTCATCCAGAGACGGCGCGGGCCGGCGGGCTGGGCCGCCGTCTGGCTGGTGGCAGTGTTGCTGGCGCTCATGGGCGGAAATTGCCTTGCGGGGCGGCCAAGGGGCAAGCGGTTTCCGGGCTGGCCCATTCTTGCGGTCAGGCACGCTCATGGGCGGCGCTGTGCGCATCGCGTGCCGCGGCGGTCCGCAGGGCCGCAACGAAAGCAAGCTGGGACCGGCGCCCTGCGCGCGGAGCGTTCGCCCCCGTGGGTGGTGGGTCGGTTTGAGCGTCCGCTTTGGGTGGGAAGCCGATTGGTCCGGTTCTGGAGAACCGCGCCGAACACCGGCCATTCGCCTGGTGGCTTGTTGTGGGCGAATCACGACGGCGGGACCACCGCGGAGCGGCCCCGTGCGTTACGGTTGCATGCTGTGGTCCGTCCTTGCTCAGGGCGGGCCGGTGGCGCTGGCGGCGGCTGTTTGTGGCTCCGGTTGCGGCCACCATTTCGGCCAAAGGTAGGATGGGATGGAGGGCGGGCGGGCGACCGGAATCTCCAGCCACCGCTTCGAACACCAGCTTGTTTCCGCGTCCTGCTGGAGCTCGGCGGTGCTGCCGCCACAGGCGACGATGGCGCGGGACACTTCCTCCCATAGCGGGTGGTGCGGGGTGATGCCGAGATCGCGGCAGATGCCGGCGAGCACGACGCCGATCGGGTGGCGGCTGAGTTCGGCGGCGAACTGCGCGGTGGTGGGGAGCCGCGGAGCGTCGCTCCGGCGGGCAGGTTGGGCGGGCGCCGGGTTGCGGCCGCGTGCCGCATCGGGCCGGGCGGCGCGTGGCCGGCGCGGGGACGGAGTGCGGATGCGCGGGGCGACGGCGTAGAGGCCGAGGCCGGCCTGGCGGAGGACCCCATCCTCGAGCGAGACGGCGCGGCCGATGGCAGAGGAGATGCGGGCGAGGATGCGCTGGAGGTCGGTGGTGCCGAAGGGTTTGGCGAGGCGGGGGAATTCCGGGCAGGCGGCCCGCAGGCGCACGGCGATGAGGAGCTCCTTGCCGTAGTTGATCACGCGGCGGAGCAGACCGGCGAGGCGGAGTGGGGCGGGCGCGTTGGTGGGGGGCCGATTGGGATCGGGGTGGGGGGTTGGCTCGGGAGGGGAGGATGCGGCGGGCATTGGTGAGGAATAGAAGCATA
>DATLQW010000162.1:0-5200 GCA_035535035.1 Acetobacteraceae bacterium | reverse complement strand
ACTACCTCAACCGAGCAAAACTCGAAATCCCCATAGACCATCGCCGCATCCCCGCGGGTTCGTGCTTGGGCGGTTTTAGTACGCCGGCCCCATGCCCAGAACGCGCGGCCTGCGACGGCCGGCGTCCGAAAACCTTCACCGAAGGCGCAATTCCGACCCCAACCGAAAATGGAGGAACAAGTGACGTGAACCGAGCCTAAATGACGAACCCGGCTGTATCAAAGTCGTTGACACGCTCCGTGGCGTCGTCCAATTCTTCGGCAATCACCCGTGGGACGATGGGCCGCAGGCTGGGACTCTCCGCGATCAGCCGCGCGACACGTCGGCGCTGTTCGAGAATTGTCTCGCGCCAGGCAATCCGCGGCTCCTCGGCCGGGGACGCCTCCAGCTTGATCAGATGCACGAGGACGCTGGCGATGCGGTTGTGCAGCCCGCGCCGGTCGCTCCTACCCTGGGATTCGATTTCCTCTGGGACGTTTTGCCAATCCACCTGATCGTTCAGCCGCTCGCCGGCTGCTACCCGACGCAGCAGATCGGCCTGGCGTTCGCTCCACAGCAGCAGGTCGGTGTCGTAATCGCTCATGTCATGCGCCTCCGCCGGCACGGGTGATCAGAACGGTCCTGCCTCACATTTGGCGCGGAGGCCGCGCTTGCACCGTCCGGGGGGTGCGTATCTACGCCAACGCGCGCAGCCAAACCCCCGCCTTCACCACCGCGTCGCGCGCCTTGCCCACCGTCCCCATGGCACGCAGGAAGCCATGCACCACACCCGGAAAAGTCGCAGTCTCCACTGCCACGCCGGCTTCGCGCAACCGGGCAACCAAAGCCTCGCCCTCGCTCCGCAGCACGTCCAGCTCCGCCAGGTGCACCAGCACCGGCGGCAGCCCGCGCAGATCGGCACGCAGCGGCGCAGCCAGCGGGTGCAGCCGGTCCGCCGCATGCGGCACGTACACCGACCAGTAGAACGCCATCCGGTCCCGGCTCAGCCCGAACGCGCCGTCGCCGAATTCCTGGTAGCTCGGCGTATCCAGCCGGCTGTCGCTCACCGGGTAGGCGGTCAGGATGCCGCGCAGCGCCGGCCCGCCGGTGTCGCGCGCCAGCAGAGCGGTCGCCAGTGCCAAATTGCCGCCCGCCGAATCCCCGCCCACCAACAGCCGCGTCGTGTCCAGCCCCCACTCCTGGCCATGCGCGGCGACCCAGCGCAGCGCCGCGACGCACTCCTCCAGCGCCTGCGGGAATTTGGCTTCCGGCGAGAGGGCGTAATCCACCGACACCGCGGCTACCTCGCCGGCCGCGCAATATTCCCGCACCAGCCGGTCATGCGTATCGACCGACGCCCAGACCCAGCCGCCGCCATGGAAATACACCATCGTCGGCACGGCGCGATCCAGGCGCGGGCGATAGACACGGCAGAAAATCCGCCGGCCATGCGCGGCGATCCACCGATTGGCGGTCTCCGCCATCGCCGGCCCGCCTTGCGTATAGGCCATGTTCAACGCATCGTTGGTGGCGCGGTGCGGATCGAGCGGCACTTCCAGCCGGATCGGCGGATATTTCGCCGCCGCTGCTTCGGCCGCCGCGGTGAAGGCGGCCATTTCGGGGTCCCAACGCGATCGGTCGGCCATGTCCTGTCTCCCCTGATTTCCGGTTGTGCGCGGCTCGCGATTAGCCGACACCCGCTGGCACCAAGGGTGCCGCGATGACGGCGCAGGTCAAGCCGCGGCCGGCAGGCGCTCCGGCGTCATGGCTGGCAACGGCCGCCATGACGCCGGAGGGCCGATGCCCTGGACGACCGGCTGCCATGCAAGGCGCCTCATCGGCGGCCAGCAGCTTGCGCCGGCGCCCCGGGCCGCATTTATGGTGCACTGCGTCATGACCGTCCCCCGCCTCAACCCTGCCGGCCGCTTCAACCCGGACGCGCTGTTCCGGCCACGTTCCGTGGCGGTGATCGGCGCCGGCACCGAGGCCGGCGCACAAATCGCGGTCAACCTCCGCCTCGGCGCATTTCGCGGCCAAATCCAGGCGGTCGAAACCATGGCCGCGCTGTCTGGCGCACCCGATCTCGCCATCCTCGCCGGCCCGCCGGCGACCATCGTCCCGGCGCTCGAGGCGCTGGCCGCCGCCGGGTGCTTCGCCGCCCTGGTGCCCGACGCAGCCGATGGCCTGGGCGCCGCCGCGCAGCGCACCGGCGTGCGAGTGCTCGGGCCAAATTCCTTCGGCGTTGCCGTCCCCGGCATCGGCCTGAACGCCACGCGCGCGCATATCCCGCCGCCGCCCGGCCGCCTCGCGCTGGTGTCGCAATCCGCCGCCTTGTGCCGCGCGGTTATCGACTGGGCGGGGCCGAACGGCGTCGGATTCAGCCATATCGTCGGCATCGGCGACAACGCGGATATCGGCTTCGGCCGCGTGCTCGACTGGCTCTCCCGCGACCCCGGCACCGGCGCTATCCTGCTCGACATCCGCCGGCTGAAAGACCGCCGCGCGTTTCTGTCGACCGCCCGCGCCGCCGCCCGGCTGCGCCCCGTCGTAGCGATCCGCGCCGGCGGCCGCCTGCTCGGTGACGGCACCGGCGAAGCCGAGCTTGCCTTCGAAGCCGCCTTGCGCCGGGCCGGCGTGTTGAGCGTCAGCCGCTTCGAGGATCTGCTGGCCGCGGCCGAGACCCTATCCCGCGCCCACCCGGCGCGCAGCGAGACCCTGGCGATCATCACCAATGCGATCGGCGCCGGCCGGCTCGCCGCCGACGCGGCATTGCAGGATGGCCTGCGGCTCGCCGACCTGCCCGGCGCGGAGCATGGCATCGTCCACGTGCCGATCGACGCCGCGGCGCAACTCGCGGCGACCATCGCCGCGGTGGCGGAAGCGCCGGGGATCGGCGGGGTGCTGGTGGTGCACGCACCCGCCGGTGCGACGGATGCGCCTTCGATCGCCATGCTCGCATCGGCCGCGCAGGGACTCCGCGTGCCGCTGCTGGTCTGCGCCATGGGCGAGACCACCGGCGCACTGCATCGCGCCACGCTGGCGAAGGCCGGCCTCGCCGCCTTCGCCACGCCGGCGCAGGCCGTGCGCGGCTTCCAGCACCTGGTGCGCGACCGGCGCAACCGTGCGGCAGCGCGCGAACTGCCGCCCAGCACGGTGCTGCCGGTCGCGCCCGACCGTAACGCGGTGCGCCGGCTGTTCGCCCAGGTGCGGCGCGCCGGCCGCCTGGCACTGTTCCAGGACGAGGCGCTCGACGTGATGGCCGCCTACGGCATCCCCACCGTGCCCACGCGTTCCGTCACCCGGGCCGAGGATGCCCCAGCGGCTGCACTGCTGCTGGGCTATCCGGTGGTGGCGAAGCTGCGCCAGGCCGTGCCGCCGCGCGAACGCCCGCCGGGCGCGCTGGTGCTGGACCTGCACGACGCGGAGGAGGCCCACGCCGCCGCCCGCCTGCTGGTCACGCGCCAGGCGCGCCGCGAGCACACCGCCCCCGATGCCGGGATACTGGTGCAGCGCCAGGTCGCCCGGGCGCGCGAGCTCGGCGTGCGCGTGGCGGACGATCCCACGTTCGGGCCGATGATCAGCGTGGGCCCGGGCGGCACGGCGGCGAACGGGACATGCGACCTCGCGATGGACCTGCCGCCGCTCAACCTGCCGCTGGCGCACGGCCTGATCGGGCGCTGCCGCGTCGGCGCCATGCTCGGCCAGCCGCTGCGCGACGCGCCGGCAGCCAATGAAACCGCGGTCGCCGAAGTGCTGGTGCGGATCAGCCAGTTGATCGTCGATTGGCCGGAGATCGCCGAGGTGGAGCTCCCTGCCCTGTTCGCCGATGCGATTGGCGTGATCGCGGCGGACGCCTGGCTTCGCTTGCGTCCGGCCGGCGCGCCGCCGGCAGCGCTCGCCATTTCGCCCTACCCGTCCGAACTGGTGGAGCATTGGCCGTGCGGCGGCGAGAGCTTCGTCATCCGCCCGATCCGCCCGGAGGACGCGGAACAGCACGCTGCGTTCTTCCGCCGGCTGCCGCCGCCGGACGTGCGGTACCGGTTCTTCTCGACGATGCGCGAGCTGTCGCAAGAGCAGATGGCGCGGCTGACGCAGGTGGATTACGACCGGGAGATGGCGTTCGTCGCGGTACGCGAGGCGACCGGCGACACCGTCGGGGTGGCGCGGCTGGTGCGCGAGGCGGACGGACGCAGCGGCGAATTCGCGGTGATCGTGCAGCCGGACGTGAAGGGCCATGGCCTGGCCTCGCATCTCATGCAGCGGCTGATCGGCTGGGCGCGGCAGTGCGGGATGGCCGAGGTGGTCGGGCAGGTGCTGGCGGAAAACGCGCCGATGCTGGCCTTCGTGCGACATCTCGGTTTTGCCGTACGGCGAATGCCGGAAGAACCCGGCGTGATCGAGGCGCGCCTGACGTTGTGATCCTCGACCTCTCTTGCGCTGCGGCCGGAGAGGTTGGCCCGGACCCAACATTCGTGTCACCAGATGCAAAGTAGCGGGTGACCCCAGATCGTCAGACGCCATGGAGCTGTACCCTGGACGTGCAGCCATCGGCACACGCGTGAACGGGCCGTCGGTGGAGGCTCAGATCCAACATTGACACTGGTGGCGACTCCGCAAGCGGTGCGGAAGAACAGCAACACGACTCATGATCCCATAGTATTTCTACGCCGCAACCAGCAATTGCTGCTCGGCAAGAAAAGTTCTTGGATGACAACAGAAACGACGAACTATTAACGATTTAGTACCTTGCGTTCCACCACCGATCGTGGTCATTGTTTCACAACGATACACGAGATCTTGCGTCAGGAGCAGGGATATGCTGCGGGCTTCAAGCGACATTGTGCCTGGCCGGCGTGCGGTAATGGCTGTCGTGCGCGGCGATACCAGTGCGAGAACGGGCAAAGGGAAACGGCTTCATGTTCAAAGTCGCGCGTGATGGCGTGCTTCCTCGTCCGTATCCGTTTCTTGTTTTCGGTGCGGGCGGACTCGAGTTTCTGAATTGAAAATATTAACCTTCCCCTAATACAAAGGGAGTTCCCCCGGCTCGGCCGGGGAGGCAGTCGAAATTTGACGTTTCAGGGTAATAGGGGCAAAACTCGTGGCCGAGGCGCATTTTTCGTTAGGTGCGGCTCGATCGAGTACGATTCGCTCCCTGTGTGCCCAACGCGGAACCCCTGTCTGGCCTGAGCCGAGCGGAACTTGAAGCCCTGGTTATTGGGCT
>DATLQW010000161.1:0-13824 GCA_035535035.1 Acetobacteraceae bacterium | reverse complement strand
CGACCCTTCAGGTCATATATTCAGGGCAGACGGCTCCAGGTCCGGGCGACGCTGCGGCTGGCGCCGGCCGCAGCGTCGCTTCCCGAAAGGGGACATTCCTACTTGGGAGGATAAGGGGACATTTCTACTTTGGGTTGACATGACGGTGCAACCGCCACGATCTTGCCGCCGGCGATGCCGACATCCATAACGCCGCCGAGCCCGGCCGCGGGATCGATCACCTCGCCGCCGGTCAGCAAAAGGTCGTATTGCATCCGTCCACCCCGCCCGTCCTGCCGTTCGCCGGATGGTCATGCGCGGCCGGGTTTCTGGCAACCCCGGGCGCCCTGCTTCCCTCCCGGCGGGGGATTGCAGCCAGGCGCCGGGCGAAGGACGATCAGCGAAGCGACAAGGGGGAGTGATGATGACCTCACGTGTGCCAATGGTATCGCTGGAGCATGCCCGTGAACTCGGCGATGCGATGGGAATGCCCGCGCGGCGTACCCAGAGCGAGGCATTTCGCGTCGTGGCCAATAATCCCGGTGTGGCCAGGGTGGCGTTCAGCCAGTTGATGCAGTTGCTGGAGAACAACAAGTTCGACACGCGGCTGCGCGAACTGATGATCATGCGGATCGGCTGGGTCACCGGCTCGGCTTACGAGTGGACGCAGCACTGGCGCGTGGCGACCGCGGCAGGGATGCCGCCCGAGGATATTCTAGCGGTGCGCGACTGGCGGAATTCCGGGCAGTTGACGGCGGCGGACAAGGCCATCCTGCGCGCCACCGATGAGTGTCTCGCCGGCAAATCGATCTCCGACGCGGCTTGGGCCGATGTCACGACGCATGTCACTGACCCGGGTCAGCAGGTGGAATTCGTCATCGCCATGGGCAACTGGATGGCGTTTTCCCTGTTGTTCCGTAACCTGCGCATTCCGTTGGCGGACGGAATCATGCTCTGGCCGCCCGATGGTCTGGCGTCCCCGGCGGCGGAGGGATAGGCATCAGCGATCCGCGCAGTGCCGGTTCAGTGCCGCCCGGAGAAAACCCATTGCCACAGTCAAGCA
Organism: Acetobacteraceae bacterium; assembly: GCA_035535035.1. Lineage (GTDB taxonomy): Bacteria > Pseudomonadota > Alphaproteobacteria > Acetobacterales > Acetobacteraceae > JASHVB01. The sequence goes on along the minus strand of DATLQW010000161.1, from coordinate 12,782 downwards.
CGAAGGAGCCATCGATGTCCGGAGAATCAAGCATCACGCTGCTGAATCATGAACTGGCGGAGGACGAACTGGCGTGGATGAAGGCCGTCTATGAAGATTTCGGCAAAATCCGCGCTGCGTTCGCCGGCCGCGATGAAGCGTTCGACCCGAAGGCAGCACTGCGGGAAGTCCTCGGCCGGGAAGAGCACCGCCTCGCGGCCCAGGCGGACCTGTCGGGACCAGGTCCCTGGCGACTTGGCCAGAACCGTCATGGCCGTGGCGTTGCCGCGGTCTTCCTGCCAAGAGTGGAACTGCATAAACACGCGAAAAGCCGGACCGACCAGTTTCCCATGTATGTTGTCGGCGAGGCGGATGCGTTTTCCATCGGCGAGGATGGACGGCCCGTCCTGACCAAGGTGACCGGCGGTGACCATTTCCACAATTCGCCGGGCGCGCCACATGCGTTCCTGCCGAAAGTGGGAAAGCCGATCCCCGAAAACTGGGAAATCGCTTTCATCGCGATCACGCCTCGCAACCTCAGGGAGGATACGCAAAGCGTCTCTGACGACGTCAGGTCGGCCTATCAGCGCGTGGTCGGGATAGAGGCACCACTGGGCGTGTGACGGCGGTCGCGGCACGGTGGGAATGCAGGCGCACGGCGTCGCTGCCTTTGGGGAGGGACAAGAAGAATGGAAAACCGGACTTTTGATTATATTGTGGTGGGCGCCGGATCGGCCGGATCGGTGCTTGCTAACCGGCTGAGCGCCGATCCAAAATACAAGGTGCTGGTGCTGGAAGCTGGGCGGGAAAGCCATCCCTGGTCGCGGATCCCGGTTGGATTTGCCAAGCTGATCGAGAACCCCGCCGCGAACTGGCTGTATTCGTCGGAGCCCGACGAGGGCACCGGGCAGCGCCGCATTCCAATCCCGCGCGGCAAGCTGCTCGGCGGTTCGTCCTCCATCAACGGCATGGTCTTCGTGCGTGGCCAATCGCAGGACTACGATACCTGGGCGCAACTCGGCAATCGCGGCTGGAGTTACCGGGAGGTCCTGCCGGTTTTCCGCGACATGGAGAGCTACCAGGGCGATGCGGATGACGAATTCCGCGGCCGCGGCGGCCCGCTGAAGGTCAGCGAAAGCAACGAGAGCGGAGCGATCTACGACGCGCTGATCAAGGCAGCCGGCGAAGTCGGCATCGGATACACCAAGGACTATAACGGCGCAACGCAGGACGGTATCGGCATGACCCAGGCGACGATCCGCAAGGGCCGCCGGATGAGCACCGCCTTCTGCTATCTCGATCCGGCGCGTGGCCGGCCGAACCTGACGATCCAGGCCAATGCGCTGACCGAGTGCCTGCTGATCGAAGGCAAGCGCTGCGTCGGCGTGCGATACACCATGAATGGACAGCGACACGAAGCCCGCGCCGCCAGAGAAGTCCTCGTCTGCGGCGGTTCGATCAATTCGCCGCAGCTTCTCGAATTGTCCGGTATCGGCCAGCCGGAACTGCTGCAAAATCTCGGCATCGAGGTACGCCACGCGCTGAAGGGCGTCGGCGAAAATCTGCGCGATCATTATTCGCCGCGCATGAAATGGACGGTGCCACCCTCGCTCGGCATCACTTACAACGACAAGAGCCGCGGCCTCGGCCTGGTCTGGCAGGCGCTGAAATACGCGCTCACCAACAAGGGGCTGCTCGGCCTGCCAGCGTCGCCGATCCGCGCCTATATTCGCACCCGCGCCGGTCTGGACGCGCCGGATGCCGCGATCTCCTGGATTCCCTTCCTGGCCGGAACGAATTACAGGATGGCAAAACAATCCGGCATTACCGCGATCATGAACATCCTGCGCTCGGAAAGCACCGGCTGCATTCATGTGTCCTCGAAGGCGCCGAACACCCCGCCGGCAATTCGCTTCAACTTCATGAGCGCCCAATTGGATCGCGAGGTAACGCTGGAAGCGATGCGCATCACCCGGCGGATCATGACCGCACCCGCCATGCGAGGCATTGCCACCGACGAAATCGCGCCCGGCATGAATATCCAGGCCGACGACGAATTGCTCGACTGGATAAAGAAAAATGCCGAAACCACATACCATCCGGTCGGCACCTGCAAGATGGGATCGGACCCGATGGCGGTGGTTGACAACCAGCTCCGCGTGCATGGCATGGAAGGGTTGCGCGTCGCCGATGCGTCGATCATGCCCACGCTCACCTCGGGCAACACCAATGCGCCGTCCATCATGATTGGCGAGAAGGCCTCCCGGATGGTGCTGGCGGCGGCGGCGTGACGGACAGGCCGCGCCGGAAGTCGGCCGCAGCAAAGGAAGCGCCGCCATGCAGCCGCAGCTCGAATTCGGATGGTTCCTGCCGACTTCCGGCGACACGACCTGCTATGGTGACCCGCGCAGGTTCATCCAACCGTCGGCCGAGCTGTTCGACCGCGTGGTACTGGCCGCCGAGGCCGCCGGCTTCGAGTATTTCCTGGTCCCGGTCGCCGCTACCTGCTGGGAAGCCTGGATCAGCAGCGCGATGGCGATTGCCAGGACGAAGCGCATCAAGGCGCTGGTCGCCGCGCGACCCGGCTACATCAGCCCGGTGCAACTCGCCAAGATGGGCGCCACGTTCGACCAGCTTTCGGGCGGCCGCCTGGCGGTAAACCTTATCGCCGGCCAGAGCGACGCCGAGGCACGGGCCGAGGGCATCACGCTCGCCAAGAAGGACCGCTACGCCCTGATGGACCAGGACGTCTCCATCATGAAGGCGTTGTGGACCGCAAACGGCCCGGTGGACTTCGCGGGCCGCTTCCACACCTTGAAGGGCGCCCGCATCTCGCCACAGCCGCTGCAACAGCCACATCCGCGCTTCTACCTCGGCGGCGGCTCCGCCGAAGCCTGGGAGGTCTCGGCAAAGCATGCCGACATCCACTTGTTCTGGGGCGACACGCCGGAGCGCATTGCCGAGAACATTTCCACCATCCGCGGCATGGCGGCACGGTATGGCAGGGCGGAGACGATCGGCTTCGGCATGCGGCTGCAGATTCTCTGCCGCGAGACCGAGGCCGATGCCTGGGACGCGGCGCATGAACTGGTGCGCGACGTGACCGAGGCCCAGACTCGCTTCATCCGCACCCATTACGCCGGTTCCGTCGCCAACCAGCGCGTGCAGCAACTCGCCAGGGAGCATGGCGACCTGATCGGCCCGCATCTGTGGACCGGCGTGACGCGCGTGCGCCCGGGCGCCGGGATCGTGGTGGTGGGCAACCCGCATCAATGCGCCGCCACGCTGCAGCAATTCATCGATCTGGGGTGCACGTCCTTCTGCCTGTCCGGCTATCTGCATGATACGGAAGCGGCGCGCTTCGCGCGCTGGGTGCGGCCGCTGCTGGCGGAACGCAACCGGGGACGCATGCTGGCGGCGTAGCGACGCATCCCCCGCCGTCCGTCCCTGACCACGCGGGCCGCTACACGGGCTCGGCCGGCGCCGCGGTCATTCCGGCATTGATCGTCAAACGGCGGACTCGATCGGGCCAGCACCCCGAACCACGGGATCCAACACGACCACGGGGATCTCGCGCCCCCCGGACTTGCGCTGGTAGTCGGCGAAGGGCGGCCAGATTTCAACCGCCTGCTCCCACAGCCGCGTCCGTTCCTCGCCGGCGGCGGTTCGTGCCCGCGCCTGCATCTTCGCGGTTCCGACCTGGATATCGACCGCCGGACTGGCGAGGATGTTACGGTACCAGCCGGGGTGCTCCGGCGCGCCGCCTTTTGACGCGATCACGAAATAGCTGCCGCCGGCGCGCCCGTAGAACAGCGGGAACAGGTAGCGCTGCCCCGACTTGCGTCCGGTCGTGGTCAACAGCAGAGACGAAACGGGTTTCTCCGGTACGCCGGGGCGGGAAATTGTGTACATGTGACCGTCGGTGCCGCCGCTGGACAGGTAGCGATCCACATGCTCCTTCATCCATTGCGGCAGGTTGGGCGCGAGTCTGGTCTCGGTCATCGCTGTGTTTCCTCGTGCGCCGGTGGTTGGCGGATCGACGCCGCGACGGCGATCATCCGCACACTATGGTGAACAGAAAGGATAAGCCAGATGTCATTATCCCGGACCCGCACCAGCGGCGCGCGCCAACGATCGCCCACTCGACGTTCCGGGACACTTAAGGCATTTTCCTGCGCGTAACCGCTCACCGGGACTGGGGACGTCGCATGAACGAAATGGTGGACGTGCTGATCATTGGCTCCGGCGCGTCCGGCGCGGCGGTGGCATGGAGCCTGGCCGATACGCGGATGAAAATCCTCTGCCTCGAGCAAGGCGATTGGATGAAACAGTCGGACTACCCGAGCAACCGGCGGGACTGGGAGGCCAGGGTGTTCGGCGATTTCGCGACCAGCCCGAATGTGCGGGCGCGGCCGACGGACTACCCGATCAACGACGATAATTCGCCGATCAAGGTGGTGAACTTCAACGGCGTGGGCGGCAGCACGATCATGTATACGGGACACTACCCCCGTCTGCATCCCTCGGATTTCCGGGTCCACTCGCTCGACGGCGTCGCCGATGACTGGCCGATCGATTATGCGACCCTGGAGCCATACTTCACCGAAAACGACCGCATGACGGGCGTCTCGGGCCTCACCGGCGATCCCGCCAGTCCCCCCAGGCAACCGCCCATGCCGCCGCTGCCGCTCGGCAAATCCGGCGCGCGGTTCGCCCAGGCGATGAACCGGCTCGGCTGGCACTGGTGGCCGTCGGACACCGCGCTGGCCACCACGGAGTACGAGGGGCGGGCGCCCTGCATCAACCTCGGCCATTGCACCCCAGCCTGCACACAGGGAGCGAAGGCCAGCACGGACATCACCTATTGGCCGGCGGCGATCCGCGCCGGAGTGGAACTGCGCACGCGCTGCCGGGTGCGCGAGATCGTCACCAACGAGCGCGGCATGGCCTCGGGCGTGATCTATCACGATGCCGGCGGGATTGAGCAATTCCAGCCGGCCGAAATCGTCATCCTGGCCTGCAACGGCGTCGGCACGCCGCGCCTGCTGCTAAATTCTGTATCGAAACAATTCCCCGACGGATTGGCCAATTCCAGCGGCCTTGTCGGCAAGAACCTGATGTTCCATCCCTATGCTCAGGTTTACGGCTATGTCGAGGAGCCGCTGGACAGCAATCGTGCCCCGCCGCTCTGCTTGTGGAGCAAGGAGTTTTACGAGACCGATCCCGCGCGCGGGTTTCTCCGCGGCTACACCTTCCAGTTCGGCCGCGGCGTCGGTCCGGTCACCGAGGCGATCACCAGCGCCGCCTATGGACTTCTGCCCTGGGGCGACGGCCACCACCACGCGTTTCGCCGACTGGTCGGACGCCGTATCGGCATGTCGGCGATCTGCGAGGACCTGCCGGAGGCGCATAACCGGGTGACGCTCGACCCGATCCTGAAGGACGGGCACGGCATCCCAGCACCGAAAATCGACTATACCGTAGGCGAAAACACGCGGCGCATGATGGACCACGGCATCGCCCGCGCGAAGGATATCCTGACGGAAGCCGGTGCGACCGATATCTGCGTGAACAGCCCCATCCTTTACGGTGGTTGGCATTTGCTCGGTACCGCCCGCATGGGGACCGATGCGCAACGCTCGGTGGTGAATGAATGGGGGCGGTGTCACGACGTGAAGAATCTGTTCATCGTGGACGGCAGCATATTCGTCACGTCCGGCGGCGTGAATCCGACTTCGACCATCCAGGCGCTGGCGCTCTACGTCGCCGACAGCATCAAGCAGCGCCTGGCGACCCTGTTCGATTGAGGTAGCAATGCAGCCAGATCCCACAACGCCCCTCTCGCCGGCCGAGATCCGCGATCTTCGCTGCGTCGCCGCCGTGATGATCCCGGCCAGCGTCGAGTATCGCGTACCCGGCGCCGATGATGACGTCATCTTCGCCGACATCCTGGCCAGCCTCGGCCGCGACCTTGGCGATGTGCGCCACGCACTGGCCGTGCTCCAGCGGCTCGCCGGGGGCACTTTCGCCGATCTCGGCGCCGCGCGCCGTGCGGCAGTCGCGGACGAGTTTCGCGCCATCGGCGGCGCCTCGTCCGTAGCGCTTGGCCGCGTCATTCTGCAATGCTACTACCGCGACGACCGCGTGGTGCGCTCTCTGGGACTTGAGCCGCGACCGCCCTTCCCGAAAGGGCACACGCTGGAACAGGGTGACTGGTCCCTCCTCGATCCGGTGCGCGCCCGGCCAAAGATGTGGCGCGACGCACCGTGAGACGTACGCGGGTTGATTCCTGCAATGTCCGGAGGGTTTAGGATGCCTGTGTCCGATACGGCGAATGGTGGCAGCCGGCCCACCAACGAAATCGTCGACGTCCTGATCATCGGCTCTGGTGCCTCCGGCGCGGCGGTGGCCTGGAGCCTGGCCGACACGCGGATGAAAATCCTCTGCCTCGAACAGGGAGATTGGATGAAGCAAACCGATTTCCCAAGCAACGGGCGCGACTGGGAAGCACGACGATACGCCGATTTCGACATCAGCCCGAACCGGCGGGCGCGGCCCACGGATTATCCGGTCAACGACGACAACTCGCCGATGAAGGTGGCCAACTTCAACGGCGTCGGCGGCGGCACCATCATGTACACGGCGCATTTCCCGCGCATGCACCCGTCGGATTTCCGGGTGCGCTCGCTCGATGGTGTCGCCGACGACTGGCCGGTCGATTACCCGACGCTGGAACCGTTCTTCGCTGAAAACGACCGCATGATGGGCGTTTCCGGCCTCGCCGGCGATCCGGCCTATCCGCCCAGGCAGCCGCCGATGCCGCCGCTGCCGCTCGGCAAGACCGGCACGCGCTACGCCAAGGCAATGAACAAGCTCGGCTGGCACGGGTGGCCGTCGGACAGCACGATCGCCACCACTGAATATGACGGGCGGGCGCCCTGCATCAATCTCGGGCATTGCACCCCCGGCTGCGCCCAGGGCGCGAAGGCGAGCACCGACATCACCTACTGGCCGCTTGCCATCCGCGCCGGGGTCGAACTGCGCACGCGCTGCCGGGTGCGCGAAATCACCACCAACGCACACGGCATGGCCGCCGGCGCCCTCTACTACGACGCTGACGGAGTGGAAAGATTTCAGCCGGCGGAGGTGGTCATCCTGGCCTGCAATGGCATCGGCACGCCGCGCCTGCTGCTGAATTCGGCTTCCTCGCGATTCCCCAACGGACTGGCCAATTCCAGCGGGCTGGTCGGCAAGAACCTGATGCTGCACCCATGGCCGCAGGTCCGTGGCTATGTGGACGAGACGGTGGACGGCGATCGCGCGCCCATGCTGAGCCTGTGGAGCAAGGAATTCTACGAGACCGACGCATCCCGCGATTTCGTCCGCGGCTACACGCTACAGTTCGCCCGCGGCACCGGCTTGGTCAACGAGGCGATCACCAGCATGGCGGCCGGACAACTGCCCTGGGGCAAGGACCATCACCGCGTCTATCGCCAACTGGTTCACCATCGTCTGCAGATCGGGATCGCCTGCGAGGACCTGCCGGAGGAACACAACCAGGTAACGCTCGACCCCGTGCTGAAGGACAGCCATGGCATCCCGGCGCCGAAGATCGACTACGCGATCAGCGAGAACACAAGGCGCATGATGGAACACGGCATCGCTCGGGCGGAGGACATACTGAACGCGGCGGGTGCCACCAACCTCTACACCTCGCGCACCATCCTCAACAGCCCCGGACACCTGCTCGGCACCGCGCGGATGGGAAACGATCCCGAACGCTCCGTGGTCAACGCATGGGGCCGCAGCCACGACGTGAAGAACCTGTTCATTGTCGATGGCAGCATCTGGGTCACGTCCGGCGGCGTCAACCCCACTTCGACCATCCAGGCGCTGGCGCTCTACATTGCCGACAGCATCAAGCAACGCTTGGCGACCCTGTTCGATTGACGCCGATATGCGGAACAAATCCGCAATGGCTCTCTCGCCGGTGGAAAGCCGGGACCTGCGCTGCATCGCCGGCATGATGATCCCGTGGTCCCTGCACGCCCCGTTGCACGCCCGGCCGAGACTATGGCGGGACGCACCCCGAAAGGTGACCAATGCGCGTTCGTGTTTCCCGGCTGCTTGACAGACCGATCATCTCGCCAACCCTGCATCCCAGCATCGGCGTGAACATCCAGGGCCCGTCGCTGATCCGCGTGCCCGACTGGGTCGAGGGGCGGTTGGGCGCCTATTATCTCTATTTCGCCGATCACAAGGGCAGCTACATCCGTCTGGCTTATGCCGACAGCCTGACCGGTCCCTGGACGGTTTATCCGCCCGGCAGCCTGCATCTTCGCAACTCGCGCTGTTTGACCGAGCCGCCCGCCGTAACGCCGGAGCAACTCGATCTGTTCGAAGCAAAAGCGAAGCAAGCCGGCACCCAACTGTCCCACGATTTGCTCCTGGAAATCACGACACCGCACATCGCGTCGCCGGACGTGCATGTTGATCCGATCGGGCGGCAGGTCGTGATGTATTTTCATGGGCTCGACGATGTTGGCGTGCAGGTCACACGGGTGGCGACGTCACGGAACGGAATCGCGTTCGACGCGCGGCCGGAGATTCTTGGCCGCTCCTACTTCCGCGTGTTTCAGCATGCCGGAATGACCTATGGCATCGCCATGCCTGGACAAGTTTACCGCTCGACGGACGGGTTCAGTGCGTTCGAGCCAGGCACGATGTTATTCAACCCCGGCATGCGCCACTCCGCCCTGCTGAAGCGTGGCGACACATTGTGGGTCTTCTGGACCCAGGTCGGCGACGCGCCTGAACGTATCCTGTTGAGCAGTATCGAGCTTTCCGGCGATTGGCGTCAGTGGAAAGACAGCGCGTGCATGGAGGTCCTGCGTCCGGAAAGACACTGGGAAGGCGCCGAGGCACTGCTCACGCCGTCGGTTCGCAGCACGGCTTACGGGCCAGTCAATCAACTGCGCGATCCCGCGATCTTCGAGGAAAACGGCCGCATCTGGCTGCTCTACGCCGTGGCCGGCGAAAGCGGCATCGCCATCGCGGAGGTCGTGATCGACGAGCCGGCCGATGCTGCCGGCTGAAGCCGGAACACATTCCGGGCGCGCATCCCGGGGCGTCGCCGAGGAGGAACGACCCCCGCTTGACGGATGAGGCGTGGCGCTACGCTATGCCGCTTTCGCCATCCCGCGCAGCACGTATTGCAGAATGCCGCCGTGGCGATAGTACTCCACCTCGTCAGCCGTATCGATCCGGCACCGGACCGGCACTTCGTCGGTCTTGCCGTCCGGACGGTGGATCGCCAGCGTCAGGTCCATGCCGGGCCGCAGCCCGTCGAGCCCGACGACATCGATGATCTCCTCGCCGGTGATGCCCAGCGACTTGCGGTCCATGCCGTCCTTGAAGGTCAGCGGCAGCACGCCCATGCCGACCAGGTTGGAGCGGTGGATGCGCTCGAAGCTCTCGACGATCACCGCCCGCGCACCCAGCAGCATGGTGCCCTTGGCGGCCCAGTCGCGCGACGAGCCGGTGCCGTATTCCTTGCCGCCGAAAATCACCAGCGGCACGCCTTCCTGCTTGTAGCGCATCGCCGCGTCGTAGATCGGCATCACGTCGCCGGACGGCAGGTGCCTGGTCATGCCGCCTTCGACGTCGGTCAGCATCTCGTTGCGGATGCGGATGTTGGCGAAGGTGCCGCGCATCATGATCTCATGGTTGCCGCGGCGCGCGCCGTAGCTGTTGAAATTCGCCTGCGTCACCTGGCGCTCCAGCAGGTAGTCGCCGGCGGGCGAGGTCTTGCGGATCGACCCCGCCGGGCTGATGTGGTCGGTGGTGATCGAATCACCCAGCTCCGCCAGGATGCGCGCGCCATGCACGTCAGTGACCGGCGGCGGCTCCATGGTGATGCCGTCGAAATAGGGCGGGTTCTTCACGTAGGTGGAGCCGTCGGACCAACGATAGGTCTCGCTGTCGGCATCGACCTCGATCGACTGCCACTGCTTCGGCCCCTTGGTCACCTCGCCGTAGCGCTTGAGGAACTGGTCGCGCGACAGCGACACGGCGATGACGTCGGCAATCTCCTGGTTGGTCGGCCAGACGTCCTTCAGATAGACCGGCTGGCCATCGCTGCCGATGCCGAGCGGCGCGGTGGTGATGTCCTCGGTCATCTTGCCCAGCAGCGCGTAAGCCACCACCAGCGGCGGCGAGGCCAGGTAGTTGGCGCGCACGTTGGCATGCACGCGGCCCTCGAAATTGCGGTTGCCGGACAGCACCGCGACGGCAACGAGCCGGTGGTCCTCGATCGCGTCGGCGATCGGATCTTCCAGTGGGCCGGAGTTGCCGATGCAGGTGGTGCAGCCGTAGCCCACCAGGTTGAAGCCGATGGCGTCCAGATCGGCGGTGAGTCCGGACTTGTCCAGATACTCGGTCACCACCTGCGAGCCGGGCGCCAGCGAGGTCTTCACCCAGGGCTTCGGCCGCAATCCCCTGGCATGCGCCTTGCGCGCCACCAGCCCGGCGGCAACCAGCACCGACGGGTTCGACGTGTTGGTGCAGGAGGTGATGGCGGCGAGCACGACGTCGCCATGGGTGATTTCGTAATTTTTTCCGTCCACCTTCACCGAAATGTTCACATCGTTGGCCGGCACGCCGAGGCCCGTGGTCAGCTCGGCCTTGAACGCCGCCGAAGCATCCTTCAGCGCCACGCGGTCCTGCGGCCGCTTCGGCCCGGCAATGCTCGGCACCACCTTGCCCAGGTCCAGCTCCAGTGTATCGGTGAACACCGGCTCGGGTGCGCCGGGCTCGTGGAACATGCCCTGCGCCTTCAGGTAGGCTTCCACCAGCTTGATGCGGTGCTCGTCTCGCCCGGTCAGGTGCAGGTAGCCCAGCGCCACTTTATCGACCGGGAAGAAGCCGCAGGTGGCTCCGTATTCGGGCGCCATGTTGCCGACCGTGGCGCGATCGGCGAGCCCGAGCTGGTCCAGCCCCGGCCCGAAGAACTCCACGAACTTCCCCACCACCCCCTTGCGCCGCAGCATCTGCGTCACCGTCAGCACCAGGTCGGTCGCGGTGGCGCCTTCCGGCAGCTTGCCGATGAGACGAAAACCGATCACGTCGGGGATCAACATGGCGATCGGCTGGCCGAGCATCGCCGCCTCCGCCTCGATGCCGCCGACGCCCCAGCCCAGGATGCCAAGCCCGTTCACCATCGTGGTATGGCTGTCCGTCCCGTACAGCGTGTCGGGATAGGCGAAGCTGGTGCCGCCGTCGCTGGAGGTCCACACGCACTGCCCGAGATACTCGAGATTGACCTGGTGGCAGATGCCCGTGCCCGGCGGCACGACGCGGAAATTGTCGAACGCCTCCTGGCCCCAGCGCAGGAAGCGGTACCGCTCGCCGTTGCGCTCAAATTCGATCTCGACGTTTTTCGCCAGCGCGTCCGGCCGGGCATACACATCGACCATCACCGAGTGGTCGATCACCAGATCGACCGGCACCAGCGGATTCACCTTCTGCGGGTTGCCGCCGAGTCGGGTGATGCCGTCACGCATGGCGGCCAGGTCGACCACCGCGGGGACACCGGTGAAATCCTGCATCAGGATGCGGGCGGGCTTGAACGGCACTTCCTTGTCGGAATGCGCGGCGGCCAGCCAGCCGACGATTGCCTTGGCGTCGTCCACCGTGTAGCTGCGCCCGTCCTCGAAGCGCAGCACGTTCTCCAGCAGGATTTTCAGGCTGACCGGCAGGCGGGTGATGTCACCCAATTGCCTGGCCGCTTCCGGCAGGGAGAAATAATCGTATTCCTTGCCCCCCACAGACAGGGTACGGCGGGTCTTCAGCGAGTCCTGGCCGATGGATGTCATGCTGCGTCGCCCTGTGTTGCAGGACCCTCTCGTTGTGCGGCTGAGAATGACGTATGGCTGGGGCGCCCGCCGCCTGGCGCAGCAGCCCTGGTCGCGGGCTTTAACCACACCGGTCGGGCATCGTCCACCGGCCGGAGCAGACGAGGACACGGCGTGCTGAAAGCGGAGGGGTTGGCGGCGTTCCGCGGCGAGCGGCTGGTGTTCCGCGACATCGATTTCGAGCTGCGGTCCGGCGGCGCGATCGTGCTCGTCGGGCCGAACGGCTCCGGCAAGTCGACGCTGCTGCGCATGCTGGCAGGCCTGGTGCGGCCGATCGCCGGCCGGCTGCTGTGGCAGGGCGAGAACGCCCTGGCGGACTTGCCGACGCATGCGGAGCGGATCGCCTATGTCGGGCATCTGGACGCGGTGAAGCCGGGCCTGACCGCGGCGGAGAACCTGGCCTTCTCCGCGCGTCTGGCCGGCGGGTCGGTGGCCGACGCGCTGGCCGCGGTGGGGCTGACCGACCTGGCCGACCTGCCGGCCCGCATGCTCTCGGCCGGGCAGAAGCGGCGCCTGGCGCTGGCGCGGCTGGCGCTGACCCGCGCCTCCGTGTGGCTGCTGGACGAGCCGACGCTGGGCCTGGACACCGCCTCGATCGAGCGGTTCGGCGCCCTGCTGCAGGCCCACCGGGAACGCGGCGGCATGGTCGCCGCCGCCACCCACGTCCCCCTGCCGCTCGGCGAGCCGGCGGAGCTGAGGCTGCGATGACGCGATCAGCAAGGACATCCCCTCCCCCCTTGCGGGGGAGGGTTAGGGTGGGGGGTCGTGCGGGCCAGTCCTGCTGTACCATGATGCACGCACGACCCCTCCCCCCATCCCCGTCCCGCCGATGGGAGCACGCCCCCTCCCCCCGTACCTTGGTCCGCTTCGCGGCCCAAGCCCGCAAGGGGA
>DATLQW010000160.1:0-37274 GCA_035535035.1 Acetobacteraceae bacterium | reverse complement strand
CCTGCCAGGCCCGTCGTCGTTGCGCCTCGGTCAGGGTCACGACCCCACCAAGCCAGCTCTCAAATGCCGCCAGGTCCATGGCGATCTCCTCGTCCTGCCATTAGCGTAGCCGATACCAACAAAGAACGCCATAAGAGCCTTCCGAATTGACCACCGGCCGGCGGCGGCCCACCCGCCCTGAAGGAAATTGCGCAGGTCGCGGGAAGCAGAAAGCAGGAGACAGGAGCAAGAGACTCCCCCTCCCCTTGAGGGCTTGAGCCGCGAAGCGGATCAAGGTTGGGGGGAGGGGGAGCTGGTTTCTTGTTTGGCGCGCAATGACGGGAACCCTCGCTCATCGCGGACACGCGCTCAGCCGCGCAAGGCCCGGCGGCGTTCCAGGCTCGCCGCGGGCCATACGCTCCTGGCGTCGTAGTATGCCTCGAACGCCGGGACACTCGCCGGCAGGGTGATCCATGGCAGTTTCGAGCGGACATAGATGTGTACGTCGGGCGGCAGCGCCGCCGGATCGTCGAGCGTAGCGACGCGCACGAACCGCAGCGTGTCGCGGCCGCCATATTCGCTCCACAGCGCGGTGCCGCAGGCGGTGCAGCGATGGATGCGGTGCGGGCGGCCGCTGTCGGTGGGCATGGCGGAGGGCGCGGTCGTGCCTGACAGCAGGGCGAACCGGCCGGCCTCGATCAGCGCGTTGATGGCGAAGGCGCTGCCGGCCTGGCGCTGGCAGTCGCGACAGTGGCAGCAATGCACGAACATCGGCGCGGTGCCGAGCCGATAGCGCACCGCCCCGCAGGCGCAGCCGCCTTCCAGCAGGTCGGTCATGGCAGGCGTCCGGTCATGCGAGGGTTAAAGCATGGCTGCGCCTCTGCCGCCATGCGGTCGCGCAAGGCAGCGGCGTCCCATGCTCAATCCAACCGGTAAACCCGCCGCGCGGTGCCGGCGAACAGCGCCTGCTTCTCCTCCGCCGAGGCGCCGCTCGCCAACCGCTTGAACGCGTTCCACAGCGCTGCCCAGCCGATGCCCATCTTCTCCACCGGGAAGTTGCTCTCGAACATGCAGCGTTGCGGCCCGAACAATTCGATGCAGGTCTCGATATACGGCCGCCACAACGCCGCCAGTTCCTCCGACGACGGCGGGCGCGGCTGCGCCAGGTAGTCGGTCGCCGCCAGCCGCATCATCATGCCGCCCAGCTTCATCGTCACGTTCGGGCATTTCGCCAGTTCGCTCACCGACGCCTTCCACGCGGCGAACACCGCGTCGTGCCTGCCGGCATACGGCCCGTATCCGAGCGGCCCGCCGCAATGGCCCATGACGATGTTGGTGCCCGGAAAGGCCCGCGCGAGGTCGGTGACGTCGCCAAGCTGCGGGTGAAACACCCAGGCATCGAGCGACAGCCCCAGCGCCGACAGCTTCGCCAGCCCGGCGCGGAACTCCGGCCGCGCGTACAACCCCGGCGCCATGTCGGGCGCGCTGTTGCCGATGACCGGATCGGCGTCCCAGCCGCCCGAGTGGCGCACCCCGCGGAACCGCCCGCCGCCGGCGCGGATCTGCGCCTCCAGCACCGGTTCGACCCAGTCGCCCTTGGTCAGGTCCGCGTAACCGACGATGCCGGCCGCCACGCGCGTGTTGCCGAAGCCGCCGCTGCCGCTCATCGCCGCGATGCCCGCGACGAACTCGGTCTCGCCCACCGGCCGCAGCTCGTGCGGCCCACTGGCGCGATACATCGAGTGGCACTGCAGGAACACGCTGCCGACGATGTTGTGCCCGGTGGCGCAGTCGGCCAGGAACTCGTGCAGCAGGTAGCGCATCGCGGGGACCTGCCAGGAGTCGCCGGCGCCCGGTACGCCGGGGCGGTGCCACAGGTGATGATGCGTGTCGATGATCGGCAGTTCGGGATCGAGGACGGCCTCCGGCGGCGCCTTGGCGAGCCACTCCGGCCGTGGCGGCGAGATGCGGCCGTATTGCGTGACGGTCTGGCTCATTGGCGTTTTCTCCCCAGGCTGCGTTGGCCCCGATTAGCGCACGCCGGTGCCGACAGCTCAACTGGGACGATCATGTGACGTGGCGATCACATGAACCGCCCCATCGGCCATTCCTCGCCCGACATCGCATATGTGCATTTCCTGCTGCTTTCGCGGGGATGACGATGGGGACTGCGATGGGGTTGGATTGACACCCCGCCGCCACCGGGCGAACATCCGTCATTGCCCATGAGGAACCCGATGCCCGAGACACTGAAGGCGTTCTGGCAGCCTGGATGAACCAGTTGCCTGAAACTCAAAGAGTTTCTCTCGGTCCGTGCGATCGAGTTCGAATCCATCAACGTGCTGGAAGACGCCGCCGGGCTGGCTGAGTTGCGGCGGCTGGGCGCCCGCTCGGTTCCCGTGCTGTCGCGCGGCGACAAGTTCGTGTTCGCCCAGAACATCGGCCACGTGGTGAAGTTCCTCGGCCTCGACGAGACGACCGGGCCGCTGCTGACGCCCGCCCAGTTGGTCGCCCGGCTCGATCGGTTCCTGGACATCGCGCTGCGGATCATCCCGCAGATGCCGGACGCGAAGCTGGAGACCGAGGTGCCGAACCGCCCGCGTAGCTATCGCGTGCTCGGGCACCACATGTTCCGCATCCCCGAGACCTTCCTGGAGGTCGCCGCCGGCGACGCGCTGACCCACGAAAAGCTGACCGCCCGTCCGCCCGACACGATGCACACCACCGCCGGCATCGCCGCCTATGGCGCCGGCGTGCGCCAGCGTCTCAACGCGTGGTGGGACGCCAAGCCGGACAAGACCGGCCGCGAGACGGTGCAGACCTATTACGGGCCGCAGCTTCTGCATGAGTACCTGGAGCGCACCACTTGGCATGTCGGTCAGCACACGCGGCAATGGGTGATGCTGCTCGGCATGAACGGCATTGCGCCGGACGGCCCACCAGGCGACGCCGATTTCGCCGGCCTGCCGATGCCGTCCAGCGTCTGGGACGGTTAGCAAACCTCTCTCGCAAGCCTGAGAGGCTTACTGCACCCGCACCGCCGGCGGTGCGCGCAGCGTCTGCAGAATAACGCAGTACCGCTCGGTCGTGGCGATCATCCGCTCCAGTTTGGCGGCGTCCGCGTCGCTGTCGATCTCGAACGACAGCGCGATGTCGGTCAGACCGACCGGTGCCGCACGGTCCACGCCCAGGGTCCCGCGTGCGTCCCAGTGCCCCTCGGCCACCACGCGCCCGCCACGGATCGTGACGCCCATCGCCGTCGCCACCGCGCGCAGCGTCACGCCAGCGCACGCCACCAGCGCCTGCAGCAGCATGTCGGCCGAGCAAGCCAGTTCCCCGGATCCGCCGGTGGCCGGATGCAGCCCGGCGTGCACCTCGCCATGCCAGCCCGCGACGCCGCAGGCCAACGCGGCCGCATCGAGCACCGCTTCGGCCCGGGCAGTCACAAGCGCCGTATCCGGCGCCTCGCGGTAGCGCTGTTTCAGCGGCGCCTGCGCGGCGCGAAGCTGTTCGGCGTTCATTTCTGGCTCTCCTCCATCGCGTATGCGCGAAACGATCCCACACCGCCAACCTTGCGCCCGGGGCGTCGATATGCAAATCACCGCCGCACCGGGATCAAATTTTGCTTGGAAGGGCGGCCGGGAGGTGAGTGACATCATCCTGGAGACCGCGGGCTTGACTCGTGAGTTCGGCGGCTTCGTCGCGGTGGACGACGTGTCGTTGCGCGTTCGTGCGGGCACCATCCACGCCCTGATCGGCCCCAACGGCGCCGGCAAGACCACATGCTTCAATCTGCTCACCGCCTTCCTGCCGCCGACGCGGGGCTCGATCCGCTTCAAGGGCCGCGATATCACCGGCATGAAGCCCGCTTTGGTGGCGCGGCTCGGCCTGGTCCGCAGCTTCCAGATCTCCGCGGTGTTTCCCCACCTCACCGCGCTGGAGAACGTCCGCCTGGCGTTACAGCGCGCGCGCGGCGCCAGCTTCGATTTCTGGCGCTCGGAGAAGGTCCTGAGCGTCTATGACGATCGCGCGCATGAGCTGCTGTTCGATGTCGGCCTGTCCGGCCACGTCCGCACCGTGGTGGCCGAGCTGCCCTACGGGTTGAAACGCGCACTGGAGATCGCAACCACGCTGGCGCTCGATCCGGAGATGATGCTGCTGGACGAACCCACCGCCGGAATGGGCCATGACGACGTGGACCGCATCGTCGAGCTGGTCCGGCGCGTCCGCGACGGCCGCACCATCCTGATGGTGGAACATAACCTCTCGGTGGTGGAAGGTCTGTGCGACACCATCACCGTGCTGACCCGAGGCAGGGTGCTGACCGAAGGCGACTACGCCACCGTCTCAAGGAATCCCGACGTCATCGCCGCCTATCTGGGGACGCCGAATGCTTGAAGTGAAGGGCCTGAACGCCTGGTACGGCGAAAGCCACATCCTGCACGGCATCGACTTCGAGGTGCGCGAGGGCGAGGTCGTCACGTTGCTCGGCCGCAACGGCGCGGGTAAGACCACCACGCTGAAATCGATCATGGGCCTGGTGCCGCGGCGCGAAGGCAGCATCAAGTTCCGCGGCGCCGAGTTGGTCCGGCTGATGCCGCACCACATCGCCCGCCACGGCATCGCCTTCTGCCCGGAGGAGCGCGGCATCTTCGGCTCCCTGTCGGTGACCGAGAACCTGCTGTTGCCGCCGGTGGTGGCGCCCGGCGGATTGGGCATCGACGAAATCTACACGCTGTTTCCCAACCTGAAGGAGCGCGCGCGCACCGCGCACGGCACGCGCCTGTCCGGCGGAGAGCAGCAGATGCTGGCAATCGCGCGGATTCTGCGGACCGGGGCGAAGCTGCTGCTGCTGGACGAGCCGACCGAGGGCCTCGCCCCGGTCATCGTGCAGCAGATCGGCCGCACTATCCGCGAGATCAAGGCGCGCGGCTTCACCGTGTTGCTGGTGGAACAGAATTTCCGTTTCGCCCAGACCGTGGCCGACCGGCACTACGTGGTGGAGCATGGCCGGGTGATCGACATGATTCCCAACCACCGGCGGGAGGCCAGCATGGACAAGCTGCACGAGTACCTGGGTGTATGATAACATCGCCCAGGGTCGCTACGTCGGATGCTCCCCCTCCCTCAAGGGGAGGCGGATCGTGACCTGCCCGGGGGACACCACATGATCATGATTTTCGGCATCCCCGGCCCGCTGCTGTTCGGCCAATTGCTGCTCGGGCTGATCAACGGGGCGTTTTACGCCATGTTGTCGCTCGGGCTGGCGATCATCTTCGGCATGCTGAACATCATCAACTTCGCGCACGGCGCGCTGTTCATGATGGGCGCCTTCGCCGCCTGGATGCTGCTGGAATACGCCGGCATCGGCTATTTCCCCGCGCTGATCCTGGCGCCGCTGATCATCGGTGCGTTCGGCATCCTGTTGGAGAGGACGCTGATCAGCCGCATGTACAAGCTCGACCATTTGTACGGCCTGCTGCTGACCTTCGGCCTGTCGCTGGTGATCGAGGGACTGTTCCGCAACTACTACGGCAGCTCCGGCCTGCCGTACCAGATTCCCAAGGTGCTTCAGGGCGCCACCAATCTCGGCTTCATGTACCTGCCGAATTATCGCGCCTGGGTCGTAGCGGCGGCGCTGGTGGTCTGCTTCTCCACCTGGGCGATCCTCGAGAAGACGTCGCTCGGCGCCAAGCTGCGCGCCGCGACCGAGAACGCGCCGCTGGTGCAGGCGTTCGGCGTGGACGTGCCGCGGGTGATCACGCTGACCTTCGGCGGCGGCGTCGCGCTGGCGGCATTCGCCGGCGTGCTGGCGGCGCCCATCTATTCGGTGAACCCGGACATGGGCGATAATTTCATCAACACGGTGTTCGCCGTGGTGGTGATCGGCGGCATGGGCTCGATCCTCGGCGCCATCCTCACCGGCTTCGGGCTGGGCGTGATCGAGGGCCTGACGAAGGTGTTCTATCCGCAGGCTTCGGCCACCGTGGTGTTCCTGGTCATGGTGATCGTGCTGCTGACCATGCCGCACGGCCTGTTCGGCAAGAGGGCCTGAGATGTTCGGTTTCTCCCGCCCGCAATCGATCGCCTTCCTGGCAATGGTGGCGTTGATCGCCGTCTGCCCATACGTGCTGTACCCGGTGTTCCTGATGCGCGTGCTGTGCTTCGCGCTGTTCGCCTGCGCGTTCAACCTGATGATCGGCTATGTCGGGCTGCTGTCCTTCGGACAAGCGGCGTTCTTCGGCATGGGCAGCTACGTCTCGGCCTGGACCATCAAATTCTGGCACGTTGACGCGGTGGTGGCGATCCTGCTCGGCGGTGCGACGGGCGCGGTACTGGGGCTGTTCCTCGGCTATCTGGCGATCCGCCGCTCCGGCATCTACTTCGCCATGATTACGCTGGCGCTGGCGCAGATGGTGTATTTCTTCTGCGTGGAAGCGCCGTTCACCGGCGGCGAGGACGGCATCCAGCAGGTGCCGCGTGGGCACCTGTTCGGCGTGATCAACCTGAACAACGACATGGCGATGTACTGGGTCGTGGCCGCGGTGTTCATCGCCGGGTTCCTGCTGATCCACCGCATCATTCACTCGCCGTTCGGCCAGGTGCTGAAGGCGATTCGCGAGAACGAGCCGCGCGCTACGTCGCTCGGCTACCGTACCGACGACTACAAGCTGATCGCGTTCATCCTGTCCTGCATGCTGTCGGGCGTCGCCGGCGGCACCAAGGCGATCGTGTTCGGCATCGCCACGCTGACCGACGTGCACTACTCCACCTCGGGCGAGGTGGTGCTGACCACCTTGCTCGGCGGGCTGGGCACGGTGTTCGGCCCGGTGGTCGGCGCGGTGGTGGTGACCTCGATGGAGAACTACCTGGCGCAGTTCGGCTCCTGGGTCACCGTGACGCAGGGCGCGATCTTCGTGCTCTGCGTGCTGGCGTTCCGGCGCGGCATCGTCGGCGAGATCGGCGCGGCGCTGCGGCTGGGCCTGTAATGCGTAAACCTCTCCCGCCTGGCGCTGGAGAGGTTTGGGGGAGGGGAAAGCGCCATGAACTTCGATTTCTCCGACGACAGCAAGCTGCTGCGCGAACAGGCGCAGCGGTTCCTGCGCGAGCAATGTCCCCCCAAGACGGTGCGTCATGTGTTGGAGGGGCATGCGCCATACAGCCCTGACCTGTGGCGCGCGATGGCCGGGATGGGCTGGCTCGGCGCCGCCGTCCCGGAACGCTACGACGGTGCCGGCCTGGGTTATGAGGCGCTGTGCGTGCTGGCGGAAGAACTCGGCCGCGTGCTGGCGCCGGTGCCGTTCGCATCCACGGTGTATCTCGCGGCCGAAGCGATTCTCGCCGCCGGCAGCGAGGCACAGAAGCGCGAGTACCTGCCGAGGATCGTGCGCGGCGAACTGATCGCGACGTTGGCCCTGGCG
This sequence comes from Acetobacteraceae bacterium, assembly GCA_035535035.1. Taxonomy (GTDB): domain Bacteria; phylum Pseudomonadota; class Alphaproteobacteria; order Acetobacterales; family Acetobacteraceae; genus JASHVB01. Next base: position 29,874 of record DATLQW010000160.1, on the reverse strand, counting down.
GAAGGCGCGGGCGAGCCGCGCGAGGCGGGCGTTCGCGCGCGGCTGTCCGACGGCCGCGTCACCGGCAGCAAATGGCCGGTGCCGGACGGCTCGATCGCGCAGCTTGCGGTGGTGGTGGCGCAGGACGCGACCGGGCTGGCGCTCGCGCTGGTCGATCTCACCGCGCCGGGCGTGATTCGCGCTGTGCTGCCGATGGTCGATCCCAGTCGCGACCACGCGAAGATCGAATTCGACAATGCGCCGGCGACGCCGCTTGGCGCGCCCGGACAAGGCTGGGAAACCGTGCGCCGGCTGCTGGATCGCGCCGCCGTCCTGACCGCGTTCGAGCAGGTGGGCGGTGCCGGCGCGAGTCTGGAAATGGCGACCGCCTATGCGAAGGAACGTTTCGCGTTCGGCCGGCCGATCGGCTCGTTCCAGGCGATCAAGCACAAGCTCGCCGATGTTTACGTCGCCACCGAACTGGCGCGCTCGAACGCGTATTACGCCGCCTGGGCGCTGTCGGCGGATGCGGCGGAGTTGCCGTTGGCCGCGGCCACCGCGCGTGTCTCCGCCACCGACGCGTTCTTCGTCGCGGCGAAGGAGAACATCCAGGTGCATGGCGGCGCCGGCTTCACCTGGGATTACGATTGCCACCTGTTCTATCGCCGCGCCAAGCTGCTGGCTCTGTCGCTCGGCAGCCAGCGGTACTGGAAGGACCGCGTGGTCGCCGAACTGGAAACCCGCAACGCCGCCTGACAGCGCAGGAGACCGTGCCATGGACTTCGACGATACGCCGGAAGAAGCCGCGTTCCGCGCCGAGGCACGCGCCTTTCTGGGTTCCCACGCCACACGCAAGCAGCGGTCCAGCGGCGCGCTTCGCTACGGCGACACGGATGCAGCGGAGGTCGAGCGCGCCAAGGCGTGGCAGGCGAAGAAGGCCGATGCCGGATTCGCCGGCATCACCTGGCAGAAGGCATGGGGCGGGCGCGGCGGCACTCAGATGCAGCAGATCATCTGGAACCAGGAGGAGGCCGAATACGAAGTCCCGCACAACGTCTTTCTCATTGGCCTGGGGATGTGCATCCCGACCATGATCGCCTATGCGGGCGCGGAGCAACTGCAGCGCTACGTGCGTCCCGCGCTGCGCGGCGAGGAAATCTGGTGCCAGCTCTTTTCCGAACCCGCCGCCGGATCGGACGTTGCCGGGTTGCGCACGCGCGCGGAAAAGCGTGGTGACGAGTGGGTGATCAACGGCCAAAAGATCTGGACCTCCGGCGCGCACTACTCCGATTACGGCCTGCTGCTGACGCGCAGCGATCCGGGCGTGCAGAAGCATGCCGGGCTGACCGCGTTCTTCATCGACATGCGCGCGCCCGGCGTGGAAGTGCGGCCGATCCACCAGATGTCCGGCGCGTCGAACTTCAACGAAGTGTTCTTCACCGACCTGCGCGTTCCTGATTCGCAACGGCTGGGCACACCCGGCCAGGGCTGGAAGGTGGCGATCACCACGCTGATGAACGAGCGGCTCGCCGTGGGCGAAATCCGCCGGCCGGACCTGCAGGACTTGATCGAGCTGGCGCGTTCGGTTGAGCTGGATGGACGGCCGGCGATCGCCGACCCGTCGGTGCGCGGGCGTATCGCGGATTGGCACGCGAAGTCGCAGGGGCTGACCTATACGCGGCTTCGCATCCTCACCGCGTTGTCGCGCGGCACGACGCCGGGGCCGGAGAATTCGATCGCCAAGGTGGTGAACGCGGCGAAGCTGCAGGACATTGCCTCGTTCGGCATGGACCTGCTGGGCATGGCGGGCGGGGTGATGGATCCGGAACTGGTGCCGATGCACGCGATGTTCCAGGACGCGCTGCTGTCCTCGCCGAGCCACCGCATAGCGGGAGGCACGGACGAGATCCTGCGCAACATCATCGCCGAGCGCGTGCTGGGGCTGCCGGGCGACGTGCGGGTGGACAAGGACGTTGCGTTCAATCAGTTGCCGAGCGGGAGCCGCTGATGTTTGGGGTTATCGAAGCGCGTCCCATCGCGCGTGCATCGTTGTCATTGCGAGGAGCAGAGCGACGAAGCAATCTCCTGCGTGATGAACCGCGGGCCGCTCGTCAGGCGGGAGATTGCTTCGTCGCTGCGCTCCTCGCAATGACAGGATACGGGGTATGACCGACCGCACCCTGCGTGGCCGCACCGCGATCGTCGGCATCGGCGAGACGACCTATTACCGCCACGGCCAATCCCCGGATGCCGAGTTCAAGCTGGCACTGATGGCGATCGTGAGCGCCTGCAATGACGCGGGCATCGACCCGCACGACATCGACGGCTTCGCCTCCTACGGCAACGACCGCAGCGACGCCGGACGGCTGGCCGCGGCGCTCGGGGTGAAGGAGCTGCGCTTCTCCAACATGTTCTGGGGCGGTGGGGGAGGCGGCGTGTGCGGCGCGGTCGGCAATGCCGCGGCGGCGGTGGCCACCGGCATGGCGGACTGCGTCGTGGCGTTCCGTTCCCTGGCGCAGGGCCAGTTCGCGCGTTACGGCCGCGGCACCGGCGCGCCGCTGGCGGCGGGCGACGACCAGTTCATCATCCCCTATGGCGTGATGTCGCCAGCGCAGCGTTTCGCCATGAAAGTGACGCGCTTCATGCACGACCACGGCATAAGGCAGGAGGCGCTGCGGGCGATCTCGCTCGCCTGCTACCACCACGCGCAGAACAATCCCAACGCGGTGATGCGCGGGCGACCATTGGACGAGGCGAAATATGACGCCTCGCGCTGGATCGTCGAGCCGTTCTTCCATCTGTTCGATTGCTGCATGGAGAACGACGGCGCCGCGGCGGTGATCGTGGTGCCCGCCGACCGCGCGCGCGATTTTCCGCACAAGCCGGCCTGGCTGCTGGCCTGCGCGCAAGGCTGCGACCATCGCAGCGCCGCGCCGGTGCACAACATGCCGAACTATGCCAGCTCGCATTTCCGCCAGATCGGACCCCGGCTTTACGATATGGCGAAGCTGGCGCCGGCCGACATGGGCATCGTGCAGTGCTACGAAAACTTCACCGGCGGCGTGCTGATGAGCCTGGTGGAGCATGGCCTGGTGCGCGCCGACGAAGCCAACGAAGTGCTGGTGAAGGACAACCTGATCGCACCGGCGGGAAAAATGCCGCTGAACACCAGCGGCGGCAATCTGGCGGAGTGCTACATGCACGGGCTGGAACTGGTGATCGAGGCGGTGCGGCAGATCCGCGGTACGGCGATCAACCAGGTGAAGCGCAACGACGCGGCCATCGTCATCGGCGGACCGATGGTGACGCCGGTGAGTTCCCTCATCCTCGGGTCGGAGGCGGTGCTGTGAGTAATTCCTACCTGCCGGAGGGACTGCCGGCGCCGAACACAGGTGACCTGCTGACCGCGCCGTATTGGGAGGCTGCGCGGGCGGGGAAACTGCGCATTCAGAAATGCCGCGGCTGCGGCGTGTGGCAATGGGGACCGGAATGGATCTGCTTCCGATGCCATTCGTTCGACCTGGCCTGGCAGGACGTGGCGGGGCAGGGGCGCATCTACAGCTACCAGCGCCCGCACCATCCGGTGCATCCGGCGCTGAGTGGCCACGGCCCCTATATCGCGGTTCTGGTCGAACTCCCGCAGGCCGGCAACCTGCGCATGGTCGGCAACCTGCTCGGCGACCCGCTTCAGGAGGTGCGCATCGGCGCCGCGGTCGAGCCGGTGTTCGAACACCACGAACGTGCCGATCCGCCATTCACGCTGGTGCAATGGCGGGTGGCGTAACGCCGGGCGAGGCGCGGATGCCCTATGAAATCGGGCTGGATGGCGACGCGGTCCACGCGTCGCGGGAAAAGCTCGCGCTGGACTCCGGATATGTCAGCCGCCTCTTGAGATCACTTGAAGGCGAGGGCCTCGCGCAGGTGTGCGCGCAAGCGCGGGCCCGCCGGCGATGCGGGCATAGAGCAGTTCGTATCCCGCTGCCGGCGCCTCCCAACCGAACCGGCGCGACATCGCGGCCCACCGCATCGCCACGAGCTTGGCCGCATCGCCGAACACGTCGAACGCGCGCCGGCAGGCCACGAGCAATGCCTCGGTTGAGAACTGGTAGAACAGGAAGCCGGTGACGCCGTCTTCAATCGTATCAACCAGCCCGCCTGTGGCGTGCGCGATCGGCAGCGTGCCGTAACGCTGTGCCTGCATCTGAGTCAGCCCGCACGGCTCGAACCGCGACGGAATCAGGCAGAAGTCGCCGCCCCCGATGATCCGCCGCGCCATCGCCTCGTTGAACCCGACCAGCACGCAAATATGGTCGCGGCGCTGGCGAGCCAGCCGGTTCAGCATCTGTTCGGTCGCTGGCTCGCCCAGTCCGAGAATGATGATCTGGCCGCCTTCGCGCACGATGTCATCGGCTGCTTCCGCCAGGATATCGAGTCCCTTTTGCGGGACGAGCCGCGAGACAACGCCCAACAGCGGGCCTTGCGACGGGGCAAGACAGAGTGCAGTACGAACGAGCTCCGCGAGGCGTGCTTTCCCACGAAGGTTCTCCGCATCGAAGTGGAACGGCAGGTGAGGATCGCGCGCCGGATTCCAGCTTTCATCGATCCCGTTCACGATGCCGCTGAGGCGGCCGCGCCCAGCACGGTCCCGCGTCAAACCGTGCAATCCTCCGCCCAGCGCCTCGGTGGTGATTTCGCGCGCATAGGTCGGGCTCACCGCACAGACATGGTCGGCATAGTAAAGCCCGGCTTTCAAAAATGAAACCTTGCCATGAAATTCGACGCCGTCGATGGCAAAGGCATGCTCGGGGATGCCGAGCGCGTGCCGCCGATCGGCCGGAAATACGCCCTGATGCGCCATGTTGTGCAAGGTCAGGATGGCGGGCACCGGTGTGGCGTCCCAGCGCAGATAGGCCGGCGCCAGCCCGCCAGGCCAGTCATTCAGGTGCAGCACGTCGGGTCGCCAGCCGATGCCGCTGCCGCGTGCGATCTCGGCGGCGGCGAGCGAAAGGCGTGCGAATCGGAGATCGTTGTCCGGCCAGTCGGTTCCGTCCGGCCGGCAGTAGGGGCTTCCGCCGCGTTCATAGAGACCCGCTGCGATGACGATATAGACGATCAGGCCTTCGGCGGTGCGGAACCGGCCGATCCGGCACGGCGGCAGCCCGGCACGGCCCGGCAGGTCGCCCACGATCCGCATCTGGCGGCACGCGCCGAGCACTGCCGGATAAGCCGGGATCAGGATGCGCACGTCGATCCCCCGCTGGCGCAGCGCGCGGGGCAGGCCAGCGGCAACGTCGCCAAGCCCGCCGGCCTTCACCAAACCGGCCAACTCGCTGGTTACGAAAAGAACCCTTGGGGTTCCCTGCCGTGCGCATTCGCACCTGTGTCCGGCAGGCGCCGCGCTCATGCGGCACGCAAACCTGGTGGACCCGTACGCGCGGATTGCTTCCGGCCATTGCGCTTGCCGTCACGGCAATATTCTGCGGTGGCGGGCCTACCCACCCGCATCGGCCATGCCCGGGCCCTGCTTCACCGTGAATCGGAACGTCGTGCCGCCGGTCTGGTTCCGCTCGCGCCGGAACCGGCCGCCATGTGCCTCTACAACGACCTGGCAGATCGCCAATGTGGCGCTCGCCGGCCCCGGCGCCACGGTCGCGGCGACCGGAAGGTGGTTCGCCGCCACGGCCGGCCGCGCGTCCCGGCCGGTATTGGCCACCACGACTTCCACCATCACGCCCATCACGCGAGTTTCGATGAACAGGTCGCGCGGGTGCTGTCCGGTCATCTCCTCGAGGGCATTGGCCATGAGCAGCAGAAGGACCTGTTCGAACTCGGCGTCGGCCGCCCAGGGACAGGTGGCCGAGGCAGCAAGGTCAAGCACGACATGCACCCCGCGCGGTCTTGTTGCGATGGCAATCAGCGCGCTTGCCTGTCGGATGACCCTTGCCACGGAATGGCGGTCGTTGGCCGGCGCATCGAGCGCAGCCGACCAGCGCAACCGCCGGACAATATCGGCCGCGCGCGCCACCTGGACCAGCGCTCGCCCGATTGCAGTCGCCGCTTTCGTCAGATCGGTAGGGGCAGCACGGTTCAGGAGACGCTTGCCGGCCTGCAAGTAGTCGGCGATCGCCGTAATGGGCTGGCTCAGTTCGTGCGCCAGCAGCGCCACGAGCTCACGCAGGGCGGCCGGTTGTCCCGGTTGCGGCACTCCCTCCCGCTGACCGTCCGGCTGCTCCGGCTGCGCATCTGTGGGGCGCTCGGCAATCCTTGGAACTTGCGCGACTTCCAGGATTCCGCACGGCTGGCCTCGCTCGTCGCGAACCGGATGGGCGGCAACCGCGAGCCGCCTGATCGACCCGTCCTTGGATCGCCAGGCAACCTCTCGCCGGGCGCCGGCGGCAAGCTTGCCGGTTTCTTCCAGCAATACGCGGATATCGTCCATCTCGCCCGCTGTCGTCAGCAGCGATCGGGGACGGCCGATTGTCTCGTGCGGTGCGTATCCCAGAAGTCCTTGTGCCGCATTGTTCCAGGTCACGATGATGCCGTCGATCGTCGTGCCGATGACGGCCCGGTCCATGGCCGCGAGCATGGCCGCCAGCCAGGGCTCGTCCAGGTTGGGATGCGGGTCCGGCACGGTCGTCACGGGATCATCCGGCGCGCGATGCAAGCCGCCACCCCGTCACGTCGTGCCCGACCACCACGCCGGTCGGGGACTGGCCCTGGCCGGGCTCCACCGCGGCCGGCCAGGGCTATTTGGTCTTGCCCACCTGACACGGTAATCCCCCGATCCGCCCAGATCCGCCATTGTTGTCGCCGCCGCGTTGCCGATGGATGCGCAACCGCGTCGCCCTCACGCGCCCATTGCCATGCGACAGGCCGCTGGGGGCAGTTGCGATAGATCAATGCGGCAGCTCCTCGGTTGGTCCAACCCACCACACGGGCGCGGTCGGCGCTCTGATGAATGTCAGATTCCGCGCCGCGCCACCAACATTGCATCAGCCTTCCGGCGGCCCCGGCCGGAGGCATTCCGGGAGTTTCCCAATGCCACGCAGCGTCACCGCACGCGTCGAGCCCAAAGGCCGGCGGCCCAGGATCGTCGCGCGGGCGTTCTGCGCGACCGAGGGGCGGTGCCCGCCGCTCGGCAACCTTCTGTCGCCCGCGGAGCAAAGGGAACTGGCAAGGATCGCTACCCTTCTCGAGTATCAGGCCGGCGGCGTGGCTATCCTTTCCGAAGGTGAGGACGCCCATTTCCTTTACCTGATCGACGACGGGATCGTGCGGCTCAGCCGGCACCTGCCGGACGGCGCACGCCAGGTCCTCGGTTTCATGTGGCCCGGCGACCTGTTCGGGCTGGCGGAAGAAGGTCGCTACATAAACTCCGCGGAGTGCCTGACGCCGGCGGCAATCTTCCGGTTTCCCCTGGACCGGCTTCGATCCATGCTCTTGAATGAACCCTTGCTCCAGCTCCACATGCTCGCCAAGGCCGTACACGAGTTGCGCAACGCGCAGCGTCAAATCATCGTTCTCGGGCGACTGAACTCTCCGAGACGGCTCGCCTCGCTTCTGCTCGACTCTCGTCAACACGCGGCATTCTTCGACTCGAGGACGCGGATATTGCGTCTGCCGATGAGCCGCTTCGATATTGCCGACTATTTGGGGATCACACCCGAATCCGTGGCCCGCGCCTTCGTCGCGCTCGAGCGCGAGGGACTCGCCCGGCGCCTCTCTCCCCGATCGGTCGAATTGCTCGATGCCGACCGCCTGGCGCGCTTCGTCCGTGGGGGTCCGCCGCGCTGACCGGGTTGCGCAGCCTCATGCCATCGCGGCGCGACTGCCCGACCGATGCGGCGGGAACACACCAGACCGTTTGGTTTGCTGCTTTACAAAACGGGCCTTTCGGCAATCTATGCGGCCGGACCACGCACCATGGCCGCACGCAACGAGGACCAGCGCATGAGCACCAGCCTTCCGAAACCCCGCGGCCGCCATTTTTTCGCCAATCCGGGGCCGACCAACATCCCGGACAGCGTGCTCCGGGCGATGGACCGCCCAAGCATCGACTTCAACGATCCAGAATTCGTCGAGGTGTACGACGCCGCATTCTCCGGCGTGAAGCGCGTGCTGCGCACCACGCATCGCTTGTTCATGTACAACGCCTCCGGTCACGGCGCCTGGGAAGCCAGCCTCACCAATCTGCTCTCGCCCGGCGACCGGATCATCGTGGTGGAATCGGGGTATTTCTCCGAGGAGTGGGCCAACATGGCGCGCAGCCACGGGCTGGACGTGCTCGTGTTGCAGGCCGACTGGCGGCGCGGCGCCGATATCGCCGTGTTGCGCGCCATGCTGGCGGACGACCGCGACCATGACGTCAAGGCGGTGTGCGTGGTGCACAACGAGACCGCCACCGGCATGATGCTGCCGCTTGAGGAAATCCGCGCGGCGATCGACGGCGCCGCGCATCCCGCGCTGTTCCTGGTGGATACGATCTCGTCGCTCGGCTCGCTGGATTTCCGCATGGACGAGTGGAAGATCGACTGCGTGGTGGGCGGCGGCCAGAAAGGCCTGATGCTGCCCACCGGCATGAGCTTCACCGGCGTCTCGGACAAGGCCGTGGCGGCGCATGCCGGCGCGAAGCTGAAGCGCTTCTATTTCGACTGGACCCTGATGGAGAAACGGGCCCAAAAAAGCTTCATCGGCACGCTGCCGGTCAACATGTTCTACGGCCTGCGCGAATCGATCCGCTTGATCGAGGAGGAGGGCCTGCCCAACGTGATCGCCCGCCACACCCGCCTGGCCGAGGCCACGCGGCGCTGTGTGCAGGTCTGGGCCGGCAACGACGGGCCGCAGCTCTACTGCGTCAACCCGGCCCGGTATTCCAACTCGGTGACCGCCGTGCTGATGCCCGACGGCTACGACTCCGAACTGGTGCGCCGCGCGGCGCGGCAGCGGTTCAACGTGTCGCTCGGCGGGGGACTCGGCAGGCTCGGAGGAAAAATCTTCCGCATCGGTCATCTGGGCGATTTGAACGAGCCGATGCTGCTGGGTGCGCTGACCGCGGTCGAAATGGCGCTGCGCATCGAACGCATCCCGCACGGGCGCGGCGGGGTCGAGGCGGCAATGGCGTTTCTGGCCGGCGAAACCTGAACGACGTGCCGCGCCGCGGTGTCGGCCCGGTAGTGCCGCCGGCGGCGCCCGCGCATTACCAAAACCATGGGCATTGTTAACTTTCCTTCGCGGCCCCGGCGCGCGAGTCTGTCGGTCGGCACGCCGGTGGCCGGCGGAGGAGAACGCCGATGCCAAGTCCGCATCCGATGAACCCCGTGTCGCAATCGTGACCATCCGGCGGCGCGGCCTGCTGGCGCTGGGAGCTGGAGCGCTGGCACTGCCGGTGACGGGCTGCGATCGCAAGACCCAGTGGCACGAGGTGGACATTTCGGGCAGCCTGCCGCCGCTGGAATTCAGCATGACCGACGCGATGACCGGAGCGCAGGTCACCGCGGCGGACTTCCGCGGCAAGGTGACGCTGCTGTATTTCGGTTACACGCTCTGCCCGGATTTCTGCCCTACGACGCTCACCAATCTGGCCGCCGCGCTGCGCCAGTTGGGCAAGCAGGCGGATCTGGTCCGGGTGCTGTTCGTCACCGTCGATCCGACTCGCGATTCGCAGCCGGTGCTGAAGCAATACGCCGCGTTGTTCGCGCCGCAGATCGTCGGGCTGCGCGGCACGCCGGACGAACTGGCCGCGCTGGCCAGACGCTATCGCGTGGCGTATTCCGTCACGCCCGCGCGGGACGGGCACCCGTACGTGGTGACGCACAGCGCCATCGTCTATGTCTTCGACCAGGACGGCAACGCGCGCCTGCTGGTGTCGTCGATGGCGACGCGGAAGCCGGATATCGGCGGGACGGCGCAGGATCTGCGGACCCTGATCGCGCAGCACAATCCGCCGGACCTGATCGAGCGGATCATGCGGATCGTGTGACACAGGCCGCCCGGGCTATCTGCCGGTCGCGCCATGCACCGGGAAGCGCGCGGCCAGCGACGATCCATCGCGGAACAGCAGCGACACCCGCACGCTCCGCCCCGGCGCGACCGCGGCCGACGGGGACACGCACATCAGGTGATACCCGCCCGGCCGGAACGTCACCGCGCCATGCGCCGGCACGACGATGCGCGGCATCATCTCCATGCGGGCGATGCCATTCCGGGTGACGCTCCGGTGCAGCATCAGTTGGCGGCAATCCGGTGACGCCGCGCCGATCAACACGACAGGGCTGGCGCCGCCATTGCGCAGCGTGAAATAGCCGGCGGCCGGAATTCGCGGGGTCAGGAAGCGCATCCAGGGATGCGAAACCGTGACGGCCCGCGGCGTCGGCGCCGCGACGCCGCGGGCCGCAAGCAAGCCAAGTGCCAACGCCGCCGCGCTAGCGGCGGCCAGTCCACGACGACGCGTAAACCACAATGCGCGTTGGGCTTTCCTCACCATCTTCGGGCTCCTCGACGGGCAGGCTTTCCTCATGCACGCGCAATGCGTTCAACACGGTAATCAGGCCGAGGACGCTCATCATGCCGGCGGGAATCCACGCGACGATGCCGCCGATGCGCTGATCAGTCGCGGCGGAGACCGAGGGCAGCAGGCGTCCGCACAGGTCGTAATACCGGTAAAGTCCAGAGGGGCCGAACGCGATGTAGGAGCCCAGGGCGATCTGCGGAAACATCACCGCGTACGGCAGCACCATGCGCATGCCGTAGCTGATGCCCGCCTGCGGTTTCGGCCGTGGATCAAGCACCAGAAACCAGAACAGCAGGCCATCGCCGATCATGCTCCAGTTCATGATGGCATACAGCCGCCGGTCGATCATGGCATGGAACTGCACGGTGGGAATCAGGAACAGATAGATCAGCCCGACGAACAGGATGGCGGCCGGCAGCGGCTGCTGCACGATGCCGAGCACTGCGCGGAGCGTGCGCGCGTGGGCGATGCGGCGGAACGGCGCGGGCGCGCCGAGGTATAGCGCCTCGCCCGGCCATGCCAGTGCGATCAGGTACGGCCCCAGATGGTGCATGAAAATGTGCTGCACGCGGTTCAGGAAGAACTCGTGCTGCGCCATGTAGTCGAAGCGCGTCTGCACGACGGCGTAGATGGCGGCGACGCCCAGCAGGAACGACGCCTGGCGCCACGGTGACGGGCGGGTCCGCGGCGTGCCGCGCGCCACGCCGCGGACATACCACCAGACACCGAGCGCGGCCGACAGGAACTCGACCCAGGAGAAGTCCCACGGCGCCCAGGGCGGCAGTTCGGTCGGGCGATACAGGCTCAGCCAGGACAGCGTCCCGCCCAGGGCTGCCACGACGGCCAAGCCGGCGATGTCCTCCCGGTCGAAGCCGCCAGCCGGGGCGACAGCGAGTTCCAACTTCAGGCTTTCCATCCCGGCGGTTCCTACGCCGCGGGCGGGGCCGGCAGAAGCTTCCGGCGGATTGCAACTTGGCCATGATTCGACCAGCCGCCCCGCCGGTCGTGCATACGCAACCAGGCCGGAGGATTTGCGTCCCCCCCCCGGCCCGTCGCGCCGACCACCAGGGTCGCGTGATCCAGCGGTTACGGACGGGTTACCACTGTCGCGGTGCTGCCGGGAGGTGCATAGATGGTGGACGGCGGTTGCGGTGCCGGCGTCACCACGGTTGTTTCGCGCGGCGCCGGATGCTCTTGCACATCGACGCATCCCGCCAGGCCGAGTGCCGCAAGTGGAAGAAGCAGCAAGGAAAAGCGCATGGGATGGGGTACCTCATGTGAATTTGGCGCCAGAGAGCGGATGCACCAACGGAGTGAGAAACTCGGGTCTCTTCGTGGCGCCGGCCGGTCGGCTTCGTGGCCGGTTCGGGGCGTCCGGTCACATTCCGGTGCTTATCGATTGCCGGTTGCCCAAAGCGTTCGGAACGTAGCGAGAACATTCGGCCGGCGGGTGCGTCGGGTTGGGCGAAAGCTGGCGCGCAGCCACGGCCGCGCGCCAGGAATGTGGCATTATCGCAACTTCCACAGGGTATATTGTGGGCATCGACGCAGCGACCCGCCATATGTTGTTGACCCCGAATCGCGACAGGTCCGATGCTCCACCCGCGACGACGCCAGGGGAGGCCGACGTGCTTGACGCAGTCCAGATGACGGGGCGCCACCAGGTCCATGTGGACCGTTCGCGTGATGCCCTGCTGACCGATTTCGGGCGGGCGACGCTGTCCGACCGCTATCTGATGCCGGGCGAGAGTTTTCAGGACCTGTTCGCGCGTGTCGCCTCCTATTACGGCGACGACGCGGCGCACGCGCAGCGGCTGTACGACTACATTAGCAAGCTGTGGTTCATGCCGGCCACGCCGGTGCTGTCCAATGGCGGGACCAATCGCGGCCTGCCGATCTCCTGCTTCCTGAACGAGGCATCCGACAGCCTGGACGGCATCGTCGGGCTGTGGAACGAGAACGTGTGGCTGGCGTCGAAGGGTGGCGGCATCGGCTCGTACTGGGGCAACCTGCGCTCGATCGGCGAGAAGGTGGGGGCGGTCGGCAAGACCTCGGGCGTGATCCCGTTCATCCGGGTGATGGATTCGCTCACGCTGGCGATCTCGCAGGGCTCGCTGCGGCGCGGCTCGGCGGCGGTGTATTTGCCGGTGTGGCACCCCGAGATCGAGGAGTTCATCGAGATTCGCCGGCCCACCGGCGGGGATCCGAACCGCAAGGCGCTGAACCTGCATCACGGCATCCTGGTGTCGGATGCGTTCATGCGCGCGGTGGAGGCGGACGAGACGTGGACGCTGGTCTCGCCGAAGGACGGCGCCGCGGTGCGGTCGATTTCGGCGCGCGGATTGTGGATTCGTATTTTGACGGCGCGGATCGAGACCGGCGAGCCGTATCTGATCTTCTCCGATCATGTGAGCAGAGCACAGCCGGATCATCATAAGTTGGCCGGATTGGAGGTGAAGACGTCGAATTTGTGCAGCGAGATTACGCTTCCGACCGGGCGCGACCAGCACGGCATGGACCGCACCGCGGTTTGTTGCTTGTGCTCCTTGAACCTGGAGACGTGGTTCGAGTGGTCGGCGCATCCGACGTTCATCGAGGACGTGATGCGGTTCCTCGACAACGTGCTGCAGGATTTTATCGACCGCGCGCCGGCGGAAATGGTGAAGGCGAAGTATTCCGCGATGCGGGAGCGCTCGGTGGGGCTGGGGGTGATGGGGTTTCATTCGTTCCTCCAGGCGCTGGACGTGCCGTGGGAGAGCGTGATCGCGAAGGTGTGGAACAAGCGGATTTTCCGGCAGATCCGGTCGCAGGCGGATGCGGCGTCGTATGTGCTGGCCGAGGAGCGCGGCGCGTGTCCGGACGCGGCGGAATACGGCGTGATGGAGCGGTTTTCGCACAAGATGTCACTCGCGCCGACCGCATCGATTTCGATCATCGCGGGGAATGCGTCGCCGGGGATCGAGCCGATTGCGGCGAACGTGTTCCTGCAGAAGACGCTGTCGGGCAGCTTCACGGTGCGCAACCGGCATCTGTTGAAACTGCTTGCGGCGAAGGGGATGGATAACGACGAAGTTTGGTCGTCGATCACGCTGACGCAAGGGAGCGTGCAGCATCTGGATTTCCTGTCGGCGGATGAAAAGGCGGTTTACAAGACGGCGTTCGAGCTGGATCAGCGGTGGATTATCGAGCATGCGGCGGATCGCGCGCCGTTCATCTGCCAGAGCCAGTCGGTCAATATTTTTCTCCCGGCGAATGTGCACAAGCGGGATCTGCACCAGATCCATTTCATGGCGTGGAAGAAGGGGGTGAAGTCGCTGTACTACTGCCGGAGTCTGTCGATCGCCCGGGCGGATAACGTGAGCGAGAAGGCGGTGGCGCCGGTGGCGTTCACCGGGGTGATGGGCGTGCTGGCGAATGACGGGCAGGCGCCGTTGCCTTTGGTGGCTGCGGCGGCGGTGGGGAGTGGGACGAATTACGAGGAGTGTTTGGCGTGCCAGTGAGACGCGCAGATATCATCAAAGCGTCATAGCGTGGCTGCTACCACGACGCGCGATCTGTCCGTGAGACGGGGACCTGAAATCTCATGCGTGGTGCGGCCTTCGTAAGCTTCTCGGCCGAAGACAAGGCGACGGTGGAAGCGTTGACGCAGTCAGCGCCGAAGGGTCTGTTCACATTATACACGCATGACTTTAGGGATGGAGCTAAATTACTCTCTGAAATGGAGCGGCATGTCCGAGGCTGCTCCCTTTTCTTATTCTTGGCATCCAAGGCCTCACTCGCCTCTGCGTGGTGCCAGCACGAAATTTCCCTTGCGCAGATTGAGACGATCACCCGCGGACTCAAAGTTATTGCATTGACTATCGATCCGGGTGTCCAAGTCACGGATCTCCCGAGTTGGATGCGCGTATTTTGGATGCCTGCCACCTCCGATCGGATGCCTGTGCTGCGACGGCGGTTCATCGATATCCTAGAAGAAAACTGTGCACATCCGCAATATTCTGGGCTCCACACACGGCTTGATCGTATTCGGCAACAATACTACCAGAGAATCAGCGAAACCCATACAGCCCCAAATGTTTTCTTTTTCTCCGGTGTCGAAGGAGTTGGTCGACAAACCACGGCTCGTGCTTTTATTCAAGACATTCACCAAAATCGAGGATATTCTAATGGACCAGTCATTACCCTTGAAGATCCTGCATCGATCGAAGACCTGTATCTGAGGCTCTACGAGAATGGACTAGGCGGACTGGGTGATCTCTACGAGAGTGAATTGCTGCTTTTCCGAGGTATGACCGTCGAAGTCCAAATTCAACGGTTGATCGAGGTTTGCGATACAGTTGGTCGGGGTGGTGAGACAATCTTCATTCGCTCTCGCTCAGGGCTCTTTGACGACAATCGCGACTTGATAGCCTGGGCAAAGAGTTTTCTGGCACAATGCGGTACCCACCTCCAAATCCGACTGGTGATAGTTTCGAATCGTCTTCCGCGCTATCGGGACATTGCTGATGTCACCAGTTTGATCCACTTCCACATCGATCCTCTACCTCAGGTAGATATTGATGCCCTTGTTCAAGCGATCACTTTACTACGAGACGGCAATTCCATCACTCCTTCTCCTCAAGCCAGGAACTCTATAGGCGGGCATCCCATCCTCGCGAGACACTATGCCTACGCACTATCGCAATATGGCGAATCGGCCGAGGAGCGGGCAATGTTCGATACGATACTAGTACAGAAAAATATGCTGAGCGAATTCCTCTCCTTCGAAAATATAAATTCCGATGAGCGAGATATTCTTGCGATTCTAAGCTGGGTTCCTCACATACAGCCTAAACTGTTCGGCGAAATTTGTGCTGTCGTCGGGCTCACCGACTACGCTGAATCCATCGAAAACCTAATTCTTGCCTCTCTAATCGAGTATCAGGTGGGCTATTACGCGATAAGCGGACCCGTTAGACTGGTATTCCGCCAGATGTACGGAGACGGTGATAAGGAGATAGGGATAAAGGTTGCTGAGTTGCTAGCTACCAAGCTACGGGACTCTGATCTTGTCACCAGTGAAATTGTTGACACAGTTAGCTTTTTGCTGTTGGTTGGCGGCAAAGATCTGCCTCCCAATGTACGACGTGTCATCTCGCCGTCGTCAATCCTCAAAGCCGCTCGCTCTCTTTACCAGCAGAGCAGGGATCAGCCTGGACAGGCAGAGTACGGGCGCGTCGCAGAGCTTGCGCAAGCAGGCCTACAGATCGCGCGGGAACGTGCGGTGCGGCTTGATCTTATGGCAGTACGAGCCCGCGCCTTTCTGCGCCTTCGTCTCTGGACCGATGCGGATGCAATTATTGGTGAGATCGAGGCAGCAGGTGGGAGGCAAGCACTACCCATTCGTGCCCAATACTATCGGTTCCGGGCGGAATATCGCAAGGCAGCTCAAACATACGCTACTGTGCTTCAAAGCGGCGTAACCGATGACTCAATCATTCATGAATACTGCATATGCCTTCGCAAGCTCGGTGAGTACGAGGAAGTCAGGAAGACTATCGATCGGTTTGGGCGCAACGTTGCGAGAAACCCCTATCTTCTCGGAACGAAGGCGTCGCTGGAGATGGGCGCCGGGGAGTTCAGACGCGCCGAAAAGACCATCCGCCAACTAGCCACGCTTCCACATAATCGGGAGACAGCAGCAGAAAAAGAGGCGATTCTCATCTCAAGAGAAACTCAAAACTATCCACGAGCACTTACAATAATAAACGGTGCAATTGACAGGGTACAGCGTGCCGACAAGAAAGTTGAGCCAGACCTGCATAGCACGAGATGTCTAATCTACTGCAAGCTTGGACTTGTCCAAGAGGCGATGATGGATATGAATTTGGTGCGGTCGGCGCATCCAGATGGTGACTTTGTCGCGGAACGGTTGGCGATCCATATTCTCCTCGGTCAGTCGAAGCCAAAGGAAGCACTCGCGCAGTTCGAACGGATGGCTAATAAGACGCGAATTGATGATCTTCTCAAGAGAGAGATCCTTCAGAGCCTCCTGCACGACAAATCGTTGTCGCTGTCCGAGAAGGCGGAGGTCGAAGAAAAATACAACGAGTCGATCACGCGTAAGCCTCTATTCACGGAGTTCGACTTCTAGGTCGACGCCCAACACTGAGAACTGCTGTGGATCCGCCTCGATCGTCGCCAACCCACCCGCAACCTGCAAGTCTGCCTCCATGGGCCAGATCACCATCGACCGCCCCCTGATCGAAGCCTACAGCCGAGGCGAACTCGACCGCCAGGAGATCGCTGCCCGCCTGGGCCGGCAAGTGTCCGTCGCCGACCTGATCCTCGCCTTGCGCGCCGCCCACCCGCCGATGCCGCATTATCCTTCATCCCTCACCCCGGAAGACCAGGACTGGCTGCATCGCTGGCTGAGCCAGCCGCCAGGCCGCGGCGATGCCGCCTGACCACCTAACCGCGAAACTGCTGATCGTCGATGCCGGTCCGTTGATCACCCTGGCCGCCGCCGCCAGCCTCGATTACCTGCTCTACGTCAACGGTCCCGTGATCATCCCCGACGCCGTCTTCTTCGAGGCCACGCGCGACGTTGCGCGCCTCGGTGCCGGCACCATCGTCGAGTGGGTGAATGCCAATCTCGGCCGTATGCATATCGCCCCGACCAACGCCTTTGCGCCTTCGCCCGCGACCACGAGGCCGGCCTGACCGAGCGCGAACTCGATCTGGGCGAACGCGCGGCAATCGAATACGCCCGCCATCACATCCATCTGGAACCCGACGAACGCGCAGTAATGCTCCGCGAGGACCGGCAGGTCACCGGCCCGCGCATTCCGCGCGGAGGAATTGCCGCGCGCAATCATCACAACGATGCGCGACTTCCTGCTCGAGCTGGAGAGGATCGGACGAATCAACTCGGCCGATGCGGTTTGCGACGCTGTGGTTGCCGCGGGGCGGACACCGTCGCGCCGAGAGCTACTCGATCAGCATGACCCAACGTTGCGTGACGCCGTCGCGCGTCTGTTAGGAACGAGTGCGCCGGCATCCAACGACGACTCGCAAGGCTGACTAGCGGCGTTGGTGTTCCGTCACGCCGGCCATCGCTTCCGCCCGCGCATTCCGACGCTCCCGCTTCCAGAACCGGCGTTTGCACCAGCGTAGATGCTTCCACCACTGCGGCGCCGCCGTCAGGATGCCTCGCTTTTTCGTCGCCATCGTTCGCCTCGATTGCCACCAAGGTCTTGCGTCCGTCACCCAACAGCGCGCTGAACCGACTTCCCCCCGCCCGTCGTCCGCCGCCGTGCCGCCGCCCCGCCGCGACCCCCGCGCCGCGTCGGAATCCGCGACAACCCATCGCCGATCTCCTGCTCGGCCCGCCGCAGGTCACAGACCTGCTGCAGGTTCATCCAGAACGCCGCGCTGATATCGAAGTAGCGACCCAGCCGCAGGGCGGTATCGGCCGTAATGCCGCGCGTGCCATGCAGAATGGCGGTAACCCGGTTGGGCGGCACCTCGATATCGCGCGCCAATTGGGCGGCTGTGATGCCGGAAGCCTCGATTGCCTCGGCCAGGTGTTGGCCGGGATGGATTGCCGTGCGTGCCATGATCCGCCTCACTGTCGCCCTCGGTCACCACCCCGGGCAGCGCCGGCACGCTCACCGTGCAGCCACCCTCCGGCTGCGGCTCCAGCACCATCGTGAAATCGAACTTGTCGGACATGATTGGCTGCCCTATCGGGCGCCGGCCTCCCACATCGCGGGGCGGGTATCTCCTGCCGGCCCCAGGCTGGTGGATTGACCGGCGGGCCGCAATCGTCGCCGCGCCAATCACCCCGGCCGCGGCCACGGAGCCTGGAGCGATGCATCCCCCGGCGGCTCCCGGCGCGAACGCTCTTTTACCGCCTGATTAACGGCCCTGTACGGGCCGAATTCACCAACGCGTTATCCTGCCGATAGCGGAGCAATCACGACCCGTGGTCGCCGCCCGAACCCACGTGCAAAGGAACCCCTCATGGACGGAATGCTCACGCTTATGAGCAAAGCGTCGTCTGCGCCCGGCGATCTTTGGGTCGAGGTGTTCCGGCAGCGCGGCGTCTGGCAACTGTCGCGGGACATTGTCGATCGCTGGGTCGCACGCAACGCCGTGTTTTTCGGCATGCTGTCGCGACTGGTGCCGCACGGCGGGAAAATCCTCGAACTGGGCTGTGGTCCAGGCCGCCACGCGCTCGGCGCGGCAACGCTCGGCTATCAGGTGCTCGGCCTCGATCTCGACCCGCTTATCGTCCGCCAGGCCCAGGCCAACGCCGACGCGGTCGCCCCGGATTGCGGCGCCGTCTTCCGGACCGGCGACATGTTCGATCTCGCCGCCGTCGCTCCGCCCGCCACATTCCAGGCAATCACCCACGGCGGCGTCATGGAGCATCTGGACTCCGCCGAGACCATCCGCAAGGCGCTGCGTGCCCAGTTGGCCGTCGCGCCGACCGTGGTGTTCGACATCCCGTTCGACAGCCCGAAGAACCGCGTCCTGTTCGATCGCGACGACATCTTCCGCCAGTTGTGGACCGCGGAGGAATGGGTGGACGACGTGCTGGCCGGCCTGGCCATCGTCGAGGCCCGCACCGACCTGCACCCCGAGTCCAACATGACCGACGACCTGGTGGTCGCCCTCCGCGCATAGGCCGCCATCCTGCCCGTCATGTCCCAGGCCGCCGCCACGATCGTGCCCGCCATTCCGCTGGCCCGCCGGAAGCTGATCCTGGCCGCCTGCATGGCGGCCAGCTTCATGGCGGCGGTCGAGGCCACCATCATCGCCACCGCGATGCCCAGCATCGCGAGCAGCCTCGGCGGCTTCGGCCTGTTCGCCTGGGTTTTTTCCTCCTACATGCTGACCCAGGCGGCGACCATTCCGGTCTATGGACGCCTCGCCGACATCTACGGCCGCCGCAAAATCTTCTTCGCCGGCGCCTTCCTGTTCCTGCTCGGCTCCACGCTGTGCGGCTTCGCGCACTCCATGCCGCAGCTCGTGGCGTTCCGCGCCATCCAGGGCCTCGGCGCGGGCGGCGTGCAGCCGATCGCCAATACCATCGTCGGCGACATCTATACCCCGGTCGAGCGCGCCCGCGTCCAGGGCATGCTGTCCGGCGTGTTCGGCGTCTCCGCCGTGATCGGACCGTCGCTCGGCGCATTCATCGTCCAGTACGGCGACTGGCCGGTCGTGTTCTGGATGAACCTTCCGATCGGCGCCGCGGCCATCGCCATGATTGCGCTGTTCCTGCCCGAGCATGTGCGGACCCGTGCGCACCGCATCGACTACCAGGGCTCACTGCTGCTGTTGCTGGCGATCGGCGCGCTGATGCTGCTGCTGCAGGGCGCCGGCCTCCCGGTCGCCGCACGGGCCGCGTGCGCCGCGGTTTTCGTGCTGGCCGGCGGCGTCCTTGTGCTGCACGAGAGGCGCGTCGCCGAACCCATGCTGCCGCTGGAACTCTGGCGCAACCGCGTGGTCGTCAGCAGCAGCCTCGGCAGCCTGGTCACCGGCACGCTGATGATGGGCGTCACCGCTTATCTGCCAACCTATGTGCAAGGCAACATGGGCCGCGGGCCGGAGGTGTCCGCCATCATTCTGGCGTTGATGTCGGTCGTCTGGGTGCTCGCCAGCGCCACCGCCGGCCTCTGCCTGCCCCGCACGACATACCGGCGCATCGCCAGCCTGGGCGCGCTGGCGCTGATCGCCGGCGCGGCCATGCTGATCGCCCTGACGCCGGCGCGCGGGCCGGTCTGGGCCGCCATCGGCGCCGTGTCGATCGGCGCCGGCATGGGCTTCTGCAACACCACGTTCATGGTCTCCGTGCAGACCTCGGTGGGGTGGCAGCAACGCGGCGCGGCCACCTCGTCCACCATGTTCCTGCGCTTCCTCGGCCAATCGCTCGGCGCGGCGGTGTTCGGCGCGGTGCTGAACGCCAGCCTGCACGGCCGCACGCAGCCCGCGGCACACGCCCTCGACCGCCTGATGGACGCGCACTGGAGGGCGACAATCGCCGCCGCCGACCTGGCCCATCTGGTGGACGCGACCGCCGCCGCGATGCGCCACGCCTACCTGCTGACCGGCACGCTGGCCGTGCTGGCCCTGTTGTTGGCACTGACCTACCCGGCCAGGCTGGGTCCGGCCAGCCGGTACACCTCTCCCGCCGCACGGGAGAGGTCGGCGCGAAGCACCGGGTGAGGGCGATTGGATCGGCACGCGGCACCCGCGCCCTCGTCGCTGCGCACCTCGACCTTGCGCAGCGCGACAGGCATGCGAACGCCCCACCCGCCGATGCCGCGTTCATGCTTGCTGGAGCCCGTCACCAGTCCCGCGCCAACCCTCCAATCCCCGTACTATCCGCGCTTCCTGCCGGTCGGCGACGCCGCGCTGACCGTCGAGTTCGGCGACGCAATAACGCCCGAGCTGAACGCGCGGGTCGTCGCGCTCGATATCGCGCTGGCCGCCGCCGAACTCGGCGGCATCGTCGAGACGGCCCCGAGCTATCGTTCTCTGCTGATCTGCTACGAGCCGCTGGTAATCTCCTTCCGGCAGCTCGTCGTCGAACTACGTCGCCTGCTGTCGCGCGGCGTCCCGGTGCGGCAGGCTGCCGCGGTGGCGTGGACCGTCCCGGTGGTGTACGACCCGCCTCATGCGGTTGACCTGCCGGAGGTTGCGCAACGTCTCGGGCTGACCGAACAGCAGGTCATCACGTTGCATGGCGAGGCCGAATACCAGGTTTACATGGTCGGCTTCGCACCCGGCCTGCCATACCTGGGTCCGCTGCCCGCCAGGCTGCACATCTCGCGCCGGGAAAACCCGCGCCCGCAAGTGCCGGCGGGCGCCGTGATGATCGGCGGCATCCAGGCCAACATCGTCCCGATGCCGGTGCCCAGCGCCTGGTATGTCCTGGGGCAGACTCCGCTGCGCCTGTTCGATCCGACCCGCCAGGACCCGTTTTTGTTCCGCGCCGGCGACCGCCTGCGGTTCCGCCGCATCGATGCCGCCGAGTTCGGCCGCCTGGCTGGACTCACCACCGATGCGCTGCTGCCCCTCGTGCGGGTGCCGGCATGAGCGCCGCACTGCGCGCCGTCGCGCCCGGGCCGTACGTCACTATCCAGGATGCCGGTCGGCGCGGCTGGCGGCGGTTCGGCGTCGCCGTCTCCGGCGCCATGGATCTGCCCGCGCTGGCCACCGCCAACGCGCTGGTCGGCAACGATCCCGACACCGCCGCCCTGGAGTTCGCGCATGCCGGCGGTATCTGGGACGTTGCCGCGGATTCCTGCCGCATCGCGGTGACCGGTGGCGGTTTCGCGGTCTCGGCCGACGGCGTCGCACTGGCGCCCTGGCACAGCCACACACTGCGGCGCGGCCAGCGCCTGTCGCTCGGGGGGGCGTCCGACGCGGTTTGGGGCTATCTCGCCGTCGCGCGGGGCTTCGACGTGACCCCGCAGCTTGGCAGTTGCGCCACCCATCTGCGTTCCGGTCTCGGCGGCATCGATGGGTGCCGCGTCGCGGCGGGCGACGTGCTGCCGCTGCACGCCATGCGGGCGCCGGCCGGACCGGAATGCCGCGTCGCTGCGCCACGCCGTGCGTCGGGGCCGATGCGGGTCGTGCTCGGGCCACAGGACGATTTCTTCGCCCCGGAGACGATCGCGGCGTTCCTTGCAACCCCCTGGCGCATCAGCCATCGCGGCGACCGGATGGGCTCCTGGCTGGAAGGGCCACTGCTCACCCATGCGCATGGCTATAACCTCCTGTCGGACGGATTGGTGCCCGGCTGCATCCAGGTGCCCGGCACCGGCCAGCCGGTGGTTCTGCTGATGGACTGCCAGACCATCGGCGGATTTCCGAAGTTGGCGACGATCGTCACCGCCGATCTGCCGCGCTTCGCGCAGTGCCGCCCCGGCAGTCTGGTGAGCTTCGCCGCGATCGGCATCGAAGCCGCGCAGGACCTGTATTGTCACTACCGTGCAACCGTCGCCGAACCGGGGCGCATGATGGCACAGGTCGCCGAACCTCCGGCGCGGCCGTTCTGGCTGCTGCGGTAGGTCGCTTCATGCCGCTCCCTGCCGTGCCCGTCCGGAAACCCCGCGTTCCGCTTCATGTCGGCGCCGGTGCGGCCCGAAATCGTCTCTCCGGATGGCAAACAGCAGGCCGGCCCGCGGCTTGATCCGCCATCGGTGCATGGCCCCTCGGACCCGCGCGAACGGCACTTTTGCCCGGCGCGCTTGCCGGCTAAGATGAGTTCAGCGACATGAAAAATTCGTAAGTTGAATGCATTGATGCAGGTCAATGAGCGCCCATCGCATTGCCGGCATGCCAGGACACCGTCGGCCTGCGTGACGCGTGCTGAAAACGGGCTGGACAGGCCGGCCCCAAGGGTAGAGGTGTCTTGAGCATGGTCGCTTTCCACGCCTATTGCCGCCGGACGCTGGACAACATCCGTGCCCAGGGCCGCTACCGCGAGTTCACCCCCCTCCAGAAGCAGGCGGAGCGCTTCCCGTATTACCTCCGCCCGGACGGCACCGAAGTGCTGGTCTGGTCGTCGAACGACTACCTCGCCATGGGTGGCCATCCCGTCGTGGTGCAGGCAGCCTGCGACGCCGCGCGCGCCATGGGCGCCGGCGCCGGCGGCACGCGCAACATCGGCGGTACCAGCCCGGCGCACGACGCGCTGGAGGCGGAACTCGCCGCGCTGCACGGCAAGCCGGCGGCGCTGCTGTTCACCTCCGGCTTCGTCTCCAACCAGGCGGCGCTGTCCACCATCCTGAACAGCCAGCCAGCCGGTCAGGAAAATCCTTGGCAGGTGTTCTCCGACTCCAGGAACCACGCCTCGATGATCGCCGGGATCAAGGGCTCGAAAGGCGTCTGCCAGATCTTCCGGCACAACGACATGGCGCATCTCGAGGCGCTGCTGCGCGCCGCGCCGGTCGCCGCGCCGAAGCTGATCGCCTTCGAATCGGTGTATTCCATGGATGCCGACATCGCGCCGGTCGGCGCGATCTGCGATCTCGCGTCGCGCCACGGCGCGATGACCTACCTCGACGAGGTGCATGCCGTGGGCATGTACGGCCCGAACGGCGGCGGCGTCTCCGAGCGCGACGGCGTCGCGCACCGCGTGGACATCATCGAAGGCACGCTCGCCAAGGCGTTCGGCTGCCATGGCGGCTACATCGCCGGCGACGCCGACGTGGTGGACTACATCCGTTCGGTTGCGCCCGGCTTCATTTTCACGACCTCGCTGCCGCCGATGACCGCCGCCGCGGCGCTCGCCAGCGTGCGCCACGTCAAGGCCGACCACGCGCGCCGCGCAATGTTGTTCGAGCGCGCCGACGCGCTGAAGCGCCGCTTCGATGCCGCCGGTCTGCCGCGCATTGCCTCGGCCAGCCACATCGTGCCGCTGCACATCGGCGAGGCCGCTTTGTGCAAGGAAGTCAGCCGGCGGCTGCTGGACGAGCACGTCATGTATGCCACGCCGATCAACTATCCGACGGTGCCGCGCGGCGAGGAGCGGCTGCGCTTCACCCCCACGCCGCTGCACACCGATGCCATGATGGCATCGCTCGTGGACGCCCTGTGCCGCATCCTGGCCCCGGCGCGCCGGGCCGCCGCGTGACATCCAACAGTCTCCCCCTCCGTCAAGGGGAGGGGGTTGGGTTCTCGTCCGACAGGCCGGTGAAGCCCGAGAACAGTCTCCCCCTGAGGGAGGGGGAGTCTCTCGCAATGACAGCGTTCGCCTGAGAGCGTCCCCACGATGATCACCGAACTCGGCCACTTCGCACTGATCCTCGCGCTCTGCGTCTCGCTGGTGCAATCGGTCGTGCCGCTGGTGGGCGCGGCGCGCGGCAACCTCGCCTGGATGGCGGTGGGCCGCAACGCCGCGCTGGCCGAATTCGCCCTGATCGCGCTGGCGCTGGCGTCGCTCATGCACGCCTACATCACCAACGACTTCTCGGTGATCAACGTCATCGAGAACAGCCACACCGACAAGCCGCTGCTGTACCAGATCACCGGCGTCTGGGGGAACCACGAAGGTTCGATGATCCTGTGGGTGTTCATGCTCGGCTTGTGCAGCGCCGCGCTGGCGCTGTTCTCCGGCAACCTGCCGCCCGCCCTGCGCGCCCGCGTCCTTGCCGTCCAGGGCATGATCGCCACCGGCTTCCTGCTCTTCATCCTGTTCACCTCCAATCCGTTCCTGCGTACCTGGCCACCCGCGGCGAACGGCCAGGGCCTCAATCCGGTGCTGCAGGATCCCGGCCTGGCGTTCCATCCGCCGTTCCTCTATCTCGGCTATGTCGGCTTCTCGATCGGCTTCGCCTTCGCCGTCGCGGCGCTGATCGAGGGCCGGGTCGATGCCGCCTGGGCCCGCTGGGTGCGGCCCTGGACGCTCGCCTCCTGGTGCGCGCTCACTATCGGCATCACCATGGGAAGCTGGTGGTCCTACTACACCCTCGGCTGGGGCGGCTGGTGGTTCTGGGACCCGGTGGAAAACGCCAGCTTCATGCCGTGGCTCGTCGGCACCGCGCTGATCCATTCGTCCATCGTCGTCGAAAAGCGCGACACGATGAAAAGCTGGACCATCCTGTTGGCGATCATCACCTTCTCCCTGTCGCTGGTCGGCACCTTCCTGGTGCGCTCCGGAGTGCTCACTTCGGTGCACGCCTTCGCCACCGATCCGTCGCGCGGCATGTTCATTCTCCTCCTGTTGCTGGTCGCCGTCGGCGGATCGCTCACCCTGTATGCGATCCGCGCGCCGTCGCTGAAGGGCGGCGGCGTGTTCGCGCCGATCTCGCGTGAGGGCGCGCTGGTCCTGAACAACCTGATCCTTTCCTGCGGCTGCGCCACGGTGTTTCTCGGCACGCTGTATCCGTTGTTCCTCGACGCGGTGGGCGGACCGAAACTGTCGGTCGGCTTCCCGTTCTTCAATCGCACCTTCGCCCCGCTGATGGTGCCGATGATCCTCGCCGTCGGCGTCGGTCCCATGCTGTCATGGAAGCGCGGCGACCTGCTGGGGGCGCTGCAGCGCCTGTGGGCCGCCTATATCGCCGCCGTGCTCGCCGTGCTGCTGGCCTGGTATCTCACCCATGGCGGCCCGATCCTCGCCGTGCTGGGCTTCGGACTCTCCGCCTGGACCGGTGTCGCCGTGATCGTGGAATGGGCCGAGCGGGTGAAGCTGTTCCGCGTCGGCCTGGGCGACACTTTGCGCCGCGCCATCCATACGCCGCGCGCCGCCTACGGCATGAGCCTCGCGCATTTCGGCCTCGCCGTGTCGATCGCCGGCTTCTCTGCCTCGGCCTTCGACGTCGCCGCGATCAACACCGTGCATGCCGGCAGCGTGGTGAAGCTGGCGGGCTACGAACTGCATTTCGTCGGCGTGCAACGCGTGCCCGGCCCGAACTTCGTCGCCAACCGCTCCACCGTGCGGATCACCCGCCACGGCCAGTCGGTCGCCGTGGTGCATCCGGAGCAGCGGTTCTTCGCGTTGCAGCAGACGACCACCAGCGAGACGTCGATCCGCACCAATTTCCTGTCCGACCTTTACCTCGCGCTGGGTGACGGCGACGCGGCGGGCAACTGGACGCTACGCGCCTATTGGAAACCGCTGGTGCCGTGGATCTGGATCGGCGCCATCATCATGGCGTTCGGTGGCATGGTCAGCCTCAGCGATCGCCGCTGGCGCGTCGGCGTGGCCGCGCGGGCCCGGCGCACGGCACCGGTGTTGCAGCCCGCCCCGGGCGAGTGACTCCGTGCGTCGCGCGCTGTTCCTGGTGCCGCTGGCGTTGTTCCTGGTGCTCGCCGGGTATTTCGCCCTGGCGCTACGCCCCGGCTACGACCCGCAGATGCTTCCCTCGGCGATGATCGACAAGGAAGCCCCGCACTTCGACCTGGCCGGCCTGAACGGAAAGCGCCTCGCCCTCGACGCGTTGAAGGGCAACCCGGTGCTGATCAACTTCTTCGCCTCCTGGTGCGTGCCGTGCCGCCAGGAGCAACCCGTGCTGATGCGCCTGGCCACTCGCGAACACGTCCCGCTCTACGGCATCGACTACAAGGACAACCCGGCGAACGCCGCGAAGCTGCTGGCGCAGCTAGGCGATCCGTACCGCCGCGTCGGCCTGGATCCAGACGGCCATGTGGGCCTGAATTTCGGGGTTTACGGCGTGCCCGAAACCTACGTGCTGGACGCGACCGGCCACATCCGCAAACGCTTCGTCGGCCCGCTGACCGCCGAGGAAGTCGACAAGCAACTGCTGCCGTTGCTCAAGGCGCTGAACAAGCCATGAGGGCCCCACCGTCATGCCCCCCGGCCCCCTCCCTCAAGGTGAAAGGGAGGACGTTGGCTCGCGTCGTCACCCGCCCATGCCTCGCCCGCGCCGCCTTCGCCTTTCTGCTCGTCCTCGCGATGGCCGCGCACGCACGCGCCATGGAACCCAGCGAACGCCTGGCGGATCCAAGGCTGGAGGCCCGCGCGGAAGCGATCGGCGCGACGTTGCGCTGCCTGGTCTGCCAGAATGAATCGATCGAGCAGTCCAACGCCAGCCTCGCTCACGACATCCGCATCCTGTTGCGCCAGCTTCTGGTGCAGGGCGACACCAACGCCCAGGCGCGCCAGGCGATCGTCGCGCGCTACGGCGAGTTCGTCCTGCTGAAGCCGCCGCTGCGGCCCGCCACCTATGTCCTGTGGTTCGCACCCGCGGCGATGCTGGTGCTCGGCTTCGCCGGCATCGTGCTGTGGCTGCGCCGGCGTGCCACCGCAATCGCGGGCGCCGCGCCGCTCAGTCCGCAGGAGCAAAGCCGTCTCGACACGATGTTGCGCGAGGCCGACCGCTGATGCTGTTCCTTCTGCTGTTCGCCGCGGTCGCGCTGGGCACCGTGGCCTTCGTCTGCCTGCCGTTGCTGCGCGGCGTCCCGACGGTCGCCGACCGCGGCTATTTCGACCGGGTGGTTTACCGCGATCAGCTCACGGAAGTGGAGCGCGACCTGGCGCGTGGCGTGCTGCGGCCGGCCGAGGCCGACTCGGCGCGCCTCGAAATCCAACGCCGCCTGCTCTCGGTCCAGGTCGGTGCGCCTGGCCGCGCCACCTGGTCCGCACCCAGCCCGCGTCTGGCCGCCATCGTCGCGCTGCTGCTGCTCGGCGGCGCGGTGGGGCTGTATGCATGGCTTGGCGCGCCGTCATTGCCGGATGCTCCGTACGCCGCGCGGCGCGCGCAACACGGGGAGCAACCGCCGGCCGCCGATGCCGCTCCGGGTCTCGACATGCGGCAGGCCGCGGAACAATTTGCGCGGAAGCTGAAGGCCGATCCGGCTAATGCGGACGTGTGGGTGTTGTACGCACGCGCCGAGTCGATCCTGGGCGACTACAAGACCGCCGGCGCGGCGTATCGCCACGCGATCGACCTGGGCCAGAAGGCGCCGGGCGTGTTCGCGGGCTATGGCGAAATGCAGGTGCTCGCGGCGGACGGAATCGTATCGCCCGGCGCGCATGACGCGTTCATCCAGGCGCTGGCCGCCGATCCGAAGAACGCAGTGGCGCGCTATTACCTGGCGCTGGCCGACGGCCAGGCTGGCGAGGAAAAGCGGGCGATCGCTCGATGGCTGGCGCTGGCCGCCGACATCCCCGACGATTCGCCGATGCGCGAGTCGATCGCGCAAGGTGTCGCCGAGGCTGCCAGGGCCGGTGGCATTGCCGCGCCGGCGTTGCCCAAGGGGACCGCGCCGCCGCCAGACCCCGATGCGACCGACGCGCACTCAGGTCCGAACCGGAGTCAGGCGGCCGCCGCCGCGCAAATGCCGAAAGCCGAGCGCCGCCAGATGATCGAAACCATGGCGACGCAACTCGCCGCGCGCCTGCAACGCGAGCCCAACGATCTGGCAAACTGGCTGCGCCTGGGCCGCGCCTATGCGCTGCTCGGCGAGACCGGCAGGTCGGCGGATGCCTTCGCACGGGCGGCGGCGCTGAAGCCGGACGACGTCAGCATCAAGCTGCAGGAGTTCCAGGCGCTGATTGCGAACGTGCCACCGAACGAGCCGTTGCCGCCGCGCGCGGCGGCACTGCTGCGGCAGGTGGCGGCGATTGCACCCGACCAGCCGGAGGCGCTGTGGTATCTCGGTGTCGAAGCGGCGCGCGCCGGCGATGCGGGCGCCGCGCGGCGCGACTGGACGAAGCTGCTGGCCTCGCTGCCGGCCGGCGGCGCCGACGCGAAACTGGTAAAGCGCGCGCTGGACACGTTGCCAAAGTAGAAAACCTGTCCCGCCCGCGGCGGAACAGGTTCGCATTACAGCAACTGCCCGCCATCCACCGCTATCGTCTGTCCGGTCACCCAGGAGGCCAGCGGCGAAGCGAGGAATAGCACCACGTTGGCCACCTCCTCCGGATGTCCCAGCCGGCCGAACGGAATCGACCGCAGCACCGCATCATACAGCTTCGGCGCATCCGATTTGCGCCGGTCCCAGACCCCGCCGGGGAACTCGATCGAGCCGGGTGCGATGCAATTCACCCTGATGCCGTCCCTGGCATACATCGCCGCCTGCGTGCCGGTGTAGTGGATGCAGGCCGCCTTGATCGCCCCGTAGGGCGGCTGCCGCGCCGCGGTGTGCATCGCCGCGATCGACGACGTGTTGACCACCGAGCCTTTGCTCTGCTGCAGGAACGGCAGCGCCGCATGCGTGGCGTGCACGATCGCCATCATGTCGATCGCCATGCTGGACATCCAGCCCTTCTCGTCATCCGACGAGCCGAATGCCGAGGCGTTGTTCACCAGCAGGTCGATCCCGCCCAACGCCGCCGCGGCATCGGCCATATACGCGCCGATTGCCGCCGCATCGGCCAGATCGCACGACGCGGCATGTGCGGTATGCCCGAACGCCGCGATCTCCCGCCTGGTCTGCTCGAGCGTCTCGGCGCCGCGCGCGCAGATCGACACCGCGCCGCCCGCCTGCGCGAAGCCAAGTGCGATGGCGCGGCCGATGCCGCGACTGCCGCCGCAGATGACCGCGCGCTTGCCGGTGAAGTCGAAGCTCATTGCGTTTCTCCCCTCGGATGCTCCGGGTAGTCTCGCGCATCGCGGCGATCGGCGCTATCGGCCGGCGGCGGTAATGGGTCAACCCGAAGGCACGTGAAGGGTGGGGAGCGGACCATCTGCAACATGGGTCGCTGACCGCAATTCAAGAGACTTCCGGAAACTCCGTCAGGCCCAGCGCTTTCAAGGAGTTGCGGTTTGCGAGCGGCACGACTGTCAGCGGCGGTGAGAATCCGCGCGTAGGCGGCGGCGGGCGTCGCCCGATGGCGCGGCCGCCGGGGTGACGGCCGGTCTTGAGGCGGTGCGGTAATGCGGTCGGTGACGACCAGCTTGTGTTCGAACGGGGATAGATCC
>DATLQW010000159.1:0-22513 GCA_035535035.1 Acetobacteraceae bacterium | reverse complement strand
CGGGCGGCGGGATTCGGTCAATGGATTGCCCGACGATTATGTCACTACATGACGGATTCCAGGTCTTGGCCTAGTCTTTTACTGGATATTTCCGAAGTCGTTACGGAAAATGGGACCCGGACTGTCAAAGATGGGTTAAGCGCCGCGATGCAAACCCAACGCTGCGATGCAGCATCAGGAGACGGCGGATGACGATCTATACCGGCCCGGTTTTCGCAATGGCCCGCCAGCAGTTCCAGGTAATCGCCGACCATCTGGACATCCCGTTCGACGAGCGCGACCGGCTGCTGTTTCCCAAACGCGCGGTTACCGTATCCTGCCCGATCCATCGCGACGACGGCAGCCTCGCGGTGTACCACGGCTATCGCGTGCAGCATCACCTCACGATGGGCCCCACCAAGGGCGGCACGCGGTTTTCCCCCGACCTGCATATCGGCGAGGTCGCCGCGCTGGCGATCTGGATGAGTTGGAAATGCGCGCTGACCAACCTGCCCTACGGCGGCGCGAAGGGCGGCATCACCGTCGATCCGCGCGCCTTGTCGCGCCACGAGCTGGAAAACCTGTCCCGCCGATACATGCAGGAGATGATCCCGTTCGTCGGGCCCCATACCGACGTGATGGCGCCCGACATGGGTACCAACGAGCAGATCATGGCCTGGTTCATGGATACGTATTCCATGTACCAGGGGCGCACGGTGACCGAGATCGTCACCGGCAAGCCGGTTGCCTCCGGCGGCACCGAGGGGCGGCGCGAGGCGACTGGCCGCGGCGTCGCCTATCTGGCGAACCGCGCGCTGCAGCAGCTTGGCATCCCGCCGGCGGGCGCCACCGCTATCGTGCAGGGCTTCGGCAATGTCGGCAGCTTCACCGCGCAGGCCCTGGCCGAACGCGGCCTCAAGCTGATCGGCGTGTCCGACCACACCGCCTGCTACTACGATCCGCGTGGCCTCGACGTGCCGGCGCTGCTGCGCCACGCGGCACAGTTCGGCGTGCTGGCCGGGTTCTCCGATCAGCTCGCGTTCGATCCGCGCGCGCTGCTGGCGCAGCGATGCGACGTGCTGGTGCCGGCGGCGATGGAGCGGGCGATCGACGCCGGGCTCGCCGCGAAGCTGCAATGCCGCGTGCTGGCCGAGGGCGCCAACGGACCCACCATGCCGGAAGCCGATGCCGTGCTGGACCAGCGGCGGGGGGAAATCTTCGTCATCCCCGACATCCTGTGCAACGCCGGCGGCGTGGTGGTCAGCTATTTCGAGTGGGTGCAGGACCTGCAGCAGTTCTTCTGGGACGAGGCGGAAGTGATGACCAGGCTCTACCACGTGCTGGACAAGGCATTCGCGCAGGTGATGGCACGGGCGGAGCGCGACAAGGTGGCGCACCGGACCGCGGCGATGGCGATCGGGGTCGCCAAGGTGCGTGCGGCCAAGAACACCCGCGGCCTGTTCCCCTGAATTTTTCTCCGGGCCCTGTGATCTGGCTCACAGAACCGGCAGCCGGCCGGTGCGACAAGGGATGCCGTCAGACGGCGCAGCCCCAACACCCGCTCCGTCTGGCTGGGTCTCCATGGCCCAGGTCAACCCGGACCTTCCTTCACGGCCCGACCTTCCCGGTCGGGCCGCTTTTTTGTGTCGCGGTCGCCGGTCATCGCGAGGCGCGGCGGCCCGGCGCGGGCATCGTCCGCCCATCGCCGCCCCCTTGACGGAGGGGGAGTTTGTTTCTCGCCGGCGCGGCGAAGCGAAACAATCTTCCGCCCGGACAGTGGACTTTCGGTCAATGCCCGACGGCGAGAACCCTGCTCGCCGCGCGGGGGATTGCCCTGTCGCCCGGTTCCCCGCAATGAGCACCGAGATGCCCGACATGACCCGCACGCCAGGCCTGGAACCCGCATGACGACCCCGCTTTCGCTCGGCATAGACATCGGCGGCACCTTCACCGACCTCGTTGCATTTGATCCCGCCACCGGCCGCAGGTTCATCTGGAAAGAGAGCACCACCCCGGACGATCCGGCGCGCGGTGCGGTGGACGGCACGCGCCACCTGCTGCGCCACCATGCCATCGATCCGGCGCGGATCGGCCGCGTGGTGCATGCCACCACGCTGTTCACCAACGCGCTGATCGAACGCAAGGGCGCGGCCACCGGATTGCTCACCACCGCCGGCTTCCGCGACACGCTGGAGATCGGGCGCGAGCGGAAATACGAGCTGTACGACCTGTTCATCGAAATGCCGCCTCCCCTGGTGCCGCGCCACTGGCGGCGCGAGGTGGCCGAACGGCTGGCACCGGACGGTTCGGTGGAGATCGCCCTCGACGAAGCCGCGGTGCTGCGCGAAGCCGAGGCGCTGGTGGCGGACGGCGTCGAGAGTCTGGCGATCGTCTTCCTGCACGCCTACGCCAATTCCGCGCATGAGCGACGCGCGGCGGAACTGCTGGCGCGGCGGTTCCCCGCGCTGCCGGTGTCGCTGTCATCCGCCATCGCGCCGGAAATCCGTGAATATCCGCGTGCCAGCACCACCGTTGCGAACGCCTATGTGCGCCCGCTGGCCGAACGCTATCTCGACCGGCTGGAAACCGCGTTGCGCGATATTGGCGTGGCGGGAGCTTTCTTCCTGATGCTGTCGAACGGTGGCCTGACGCATGTCGCAGAGGCCCGGCGCGCGCCCGTGCAGTTGCTGGAGAGCGGACCCGCGGCGGGCGCCCTGGCCGGTGCCTGGTTCGGCCGCAACGCCGGACTGCACCGCGTCCTCGCCTTCGACATGGGCGGCACGACCGCCAAGCTCGCCCTGGTGGATGGTGGCGAGCCGCTGGTCGCCTGGGGCTTCGAGGCGGCGCGCACCCGGCGGTTCCTGCGCGGTTCCGGCCTGCCGATCCAGATCGCCACCATCGAGCTGATCGAGATCGGCGCCGGCGGCGGCTCGATCGCGCGGCGCAGCGAGCTGGGTACGCTGAATGTCGGGCCGGACAGCGCCGGCGCCGACCCCGGCCCGGCCTGCTATGCCCGCGGCGGCAATGCGCCGACCGTCACCGACGCCGACCTGCTGCTCGGATACCTGGACGCCGATTTCTTCCTCGGCGGCGCGATGCGCATCGATGTGGCGCGCGCGGCGGAGGCAATGCGCGGGCTGGCCGAGACGCTGGGCATGGATGTGCGGCGCGCGGCGTCCGGCGTGCACGACGTGGTGAACGAGAACATGGTCGGCGCGGCGCGCGTGGCGATCGCCGAACGGGGGCGCGTGCCGCACGAATACGCGCTGATGGCGACCGGCGGCGCGGCGCCGCTGCATGCCTGGCAGGTCGCGCGCAAGCTCGGCATCAAGCGGCTGGTGTGCCCGCCGGGCGCCGGCGTCGGCAGCACGATCGGCATGCTCATGGCCCCCGCGCGGGTGGATCGCGTGGCCTCGCTGAACGTGCCGTTGGCGGCGACCGACTGGCGGGAGGTGGCACGCCGCTTCGCGCAATTGCACGCCGAGGCCGCGGCGGTGATCGCCGCAACCGGCGCGGAGCTGTCGCGCGCATCGATGCGGCGGCTGGCGGACATGCGCTATATCGGCCAGGGCTCCGAAATCACCGTGCCGCTGCCGGATGCGCTGAACGCGGACGCGGTGCGCGCGGCGTTCGAAGCGGCGTATCGCGGGCTGTTCGCACGCACGCCGCCCGGCGCGGCGATCCAGTTCGTGGCATTGCGACTGGCGCTGTCGGCGCCGATGCCGGGCAGCGGCGGATTCCTGGCGCTGACGCCGCACGCCGCTGTGGCGCGCAAGGGGACGCGGCCGGTGTGGTTTCCCGAAGCCGGCGGCTTTGTCGAAACAGCGGTGTACGACCGCAGTGCTTTGCGGGCGGGAGAAGCCATCGACGGGCCGGCGGTGTTCGAAGAGAATGAGAGCACCCTGCTGATCGGTCCCGGCGGCCGCGCCACGGTCCTGGACGACGGCACCATCGACGTGCGGCTGTGAACCGCTCCCGTGCGGCATCGCCGCACGGAGGCCGGCAGGGGGAGAGGGCAGGGGGCCACACGCCTCACCCCACCCGCTCCCGCTCCACCGGAGAGGGCATGGCGGAACTCGGGGCAAACTGCTCCACCAGGTACAGCGGACGCTGCTTGGTCTCGTTGAACACCCGCCCGAGATACTCGCCGATGACCCCCAGCGTCACCAGTTGCACGCCGCCCAGGAACAGCACCACCGTCATCAAACTGGGATAGCCGGCGACCGGATTGCCGATCAGCAGAGTCTTCACCACGACCTGCGCCGCATAGACCACCGCCAGCAGTGCCACGAGCAAGCCGAGATAGGTGGCGATCTTCAACGGCATCACGGTGAAGCTGGTAATGCCCTCCAGCGCGAGGTTCCACAGCTTCCAGTAGCTCCACTTGGTCGTCCCGGCATGGCGCGGCGCGCGGTCATACAGCACCGCGCAGCTCGGAAAGCCGACCCAGGCGAACACGCCCTTCATGAACCGGTGTTGCTCGCGCAACTGCCGCACCGCATCGACCACGCGCCGGCTCATCAGCCGGAAATCGCCGGTGTCGGGCGGCAGCGCGACCTGGCCGGCGTGCCGCATCAGCCGGTAGAACAGCGCGGCCGTGGCGCGTTTGAACCGCGTCTCCCCCAGCCGCGCGCGGCGCTGCGCGTACACCGTGTCGAAGCCCTGCCGCCACGCCGCGACCATCGCCGGGATCAGCTCGGGCGGGTCCTGCAGGTCGGCGTCGATGACGATGACGGCGTCGCCGCCTGCGTGGTCGAGGCCGGCGGTGGTGGCGATCTCCTTGCCGAAATTGCGCGACAGGTTGACGACGCCGACACGCGGATCGGCGCGCCGCAACGCGTGCAGGGTGGACAGCGTGGCGTCCTGGCTGCCGTCGTTCACATAAATCGCCTCCCAGGCGCCGAGCGGCTGCATGGCGCAAGCCAGCCGGCGATGGAACGCCCCCAGTCCGCCGGCTTCGTTGAACGCCGGCACCACCACCGAGAACACGGGCGACGGGCGGTCGAACGGCGAGGCGACATCGAGCATGGCGGTGCCAGGTTGTTAACGCTTGGCCGTTAGGGTGGCCCAAGGCGCATCCAAGCAGCGGCAGGCAAACAATTGGTTAACGCAAGGCTGAAATCGTGCCTGGCCGTCCTGGCGCTGGCGGCCTTGGTGCTGGGTGCCGTCGCGGCGCTGCGCGGCGCCGAATACGACGAGCAATACACGCTGTTCCTCACCGGCGGCATTGCACGGCCGGTATGGCCCGAGACGCCGTTCCCGGCCGGCGACGTGCGGGCGTTGCAGGCTGGGCACGCCGGCCTGGCGGCGATCGCGCGCGATCTGCGGGCGACCGACGTGCATCCGCCGCTGTATTTCTGGGCGGTGGCGCTGTCGCGCCGGCTGACGGGCGGCGGGTTGTTCGCGGCGCGGCTGTTTTCCGTGCTGTGCGGCCTGGCCGCGCTGGCCGCGGTGGCGGTGATCGCCCGCAATGTCGGCGTGCCGCCGGCGCTGGCCATGCTGCTGACGCTCGGCTGCTACGGCTTCACCTATACCGGCGCCATCGCCCGCGGCTTCGCGCTGGCTCAGGCGCTGACCCTGTGGGGCGTGTCGGTGTTGCTGGCGGCTGAGCAGCGCCGATGGCGCGCGGTGGCCGGAGGGCTGCTGCTGGGCGCGGCAACCTTCGCCAACTACCTGGCGGTGTTCGTGGCGGTGGGAGCGCTGGTGACGCTCGGTCGTGCCCTGGGCGCGAGATTCACTCCCCATCCGGTTGAGGGAGGCGGTTGGGGGGAGGGGTGGTCACACGCACGGTCCGTGGCGGTGAGCACCCCTCCCCCCAACCGCCTCCCTCAAGGAGAGGGGGAGGACTCGACCGCAACCATGCGCAGGGGGCTGTTGTCGTGCGTCCTGGGCATGCTCCCGTTCCTGCTCGCCGACCTGTGGTTCTTCGTGCCCCAACGCAACGCCCGCGCCGGCCAGTTCCCGCCGTTCCACTTGCTCGGCGCGCTGCAACGCCTGGCCCGCTACGCCGCGGCCAATCTGTTCGGCGGCCTGCCGCTGTATGTCGGCGCCGCGGCGCAACAAGCCGTCGCCGGGGCGGTGGCCGGGCTGACGCTCGCCTGCGCCGCCCTGGTCGCCGCGCGCTGGCGCCACATCGCGCGACCCGCCGCCGCCAGCGGTCTGCTCGCCGCCGCCGCCGCGCCGCCGATCGGCCTGCTGTTGCTCGGCTTAGTGTTCGACAACACGCCGATCGAGTTGCGCTACCTCGTCTTCGCCACCCCCTTCGCGGCGCTGCTGCTGGCCGGCGCGCTCGCCAGCCTGCCGCGCGTCCCGCGCCGTGCCGCCATCGCCCTGCTGCTGACCGTGCAGGCCGCCGCGCTCGCCGGACTGATGACGCGCCCCGAGACGATGCAGCCCGCCCGCGCCACCGCCGCGGGCGGCATCGTGCTGCTGCCGCGCGGCAATGACGGGGTCGGCATCGTTGGCGCCTTCGCCATCGAATCCCCGCCATCCGAGCGCCTGCTGGTGGTGCACCGGACCGAAGCGCCGGAGAAAATCCTCGCCCGCATCGGCGACGTCCGCCATGTCGTGCTTGCGCTGCTGGCACAGGATGAGTCCAGCCGAGACACCCTGCCCGTCATGCGCGCCGCAATCGCCGGCCCTTGCTGGCGCCAAACCGCCGGTGGGTTCAACGTTCTCGCGTTCGATCGCATCTGCGCAGGCAACCCGGCATGGCGCGCTTCGCGGGTTTCACGCTGACCCGCGTGGCCGGATCGGCCGCCAGCCCGCCGGTCCGGAAATTGTCGCGGCGCTGGTGCTGCTGGAGGTCATCACCGGCCTGTCGCCGCGGCGGCGGCTGCTGCTGGTGGTGGTGGCGACCGGGCGGCGCCTGGGTTGCCGTGGCGCCGCCCGTCTGGACCGATGCTCAGGTCCCAATCCCGCCGATCGCCAGGTATTTGATCTCCAGATACTCCTCGATGCCGTATTTGGAGCCCTCGCGCCCCAGCCCCGAGTGCTTCATGCCGCCGAACGGCGCCTCGGCGGTGGAGATGACACCCTCGTTGATGCCGATCAGCCCGTATTCCAGCGCCTCGCCGACGCGGAAGATGCGCCCCACGTCGCGGGCATAAAAATACGCGGCCAGGCCGAACTCGGTGTCGTTCGCCAGGCGGATCGCTTCTTCTTCCGTTTTGAAGCGGAACAGCGGCGCGACGGGGCCAAAAGTCTCCTCGCGGAAGATCAGCGCGTCCTTCGGCACGTTGGCCAGCACGGTCGGCTCGAAGAACGTGCCGCCCAGCTTGTGGCGATGGCCGCCGGTCACCACGGTGGCGCCCCGTTGCAGGGCGTCGGCGATGTGCTCCTCGACCTTCTTCACCGCGTCGGCGTTGATCAGCGGGCCTTGCACCACGCCGGGCTCCATGCCGTTGCCGACCTTCATCGCCTCGACCGCGGCCTTCAGCTTCGCCGCGAAGGCGTCATAGACGCCCTCCTGCACCAGCAGCCGGTTGGCGCAGACGCAGGTCTGCCCGGTGTTGCGGTACTTGCTGCCCATCGCACCGGCCACCGCGGCGTCCAGGTCGGCGTCGTCGAACACGATGAACGGCGCGTTGCCGCCCAGCTCCATGCTGGTCTTCTTGATGGTGGGCGCGCACATCGCCAGCAGTTTGGCGCCGACCTCGGTGGAGCCGGTGAAGGACAGCTTGCGCACCAGCGGACTGGCGGTGAGTTCCTCGCCCATCGGGCCGGACGGCCCGGTCAGCACGTTGCAGACGCCGGC
This sequence comes from Acetobacteraceae bacterium, assembly GCA_035535035.1. Taxonomy (GTDB): domain Bacteria; phylum Pseudomonadota; class Alphaproteobacteria; order Acetobacterales; family Acetobacteraceae; genus JASHVB01. The sequence continues at coordinate 14,778 of DATLQW010000159.1, read as the reverse complement.
GGGCATGCCGGCGCGCTCGGCCAGCACCGCCAGCGCCAGGGCGGAGAACGGCGTCTGGCTGGCCGGCCGGATCACCCCGGTGCAGCCGGCGGCCCAGCCCGGGCCCGCCTTGCGGGTGATCATCGCGGACGGAAAATTCCACGGGGTGATCGCGGCGAACACGCCGATCGGCTCCTTCAGCACCAGGATGCGGCGGCCTTTAGCGTTTTGCGGGATGGTGTCGCCGTAGATGCGTTTTCCCTCCTCGGCGAACCAGTCGATGAAGCTCGCCGCATAGGCGATCTCCCCCTTGCTCTCGCTCAGCGGCTTGCCTTGCTCTGCGGTCATGATCACCGCGAGGTCCTCGGTGTTGGCGAGCATCAGGTCGGACAGCTTGCGCAGGATCGCACCGCGTTCCTTCGCGAGCATGGCGCGCCAGGCGGGCCAGGCGCGGTTGGCGGCCGCGATGGCGCGGCGCGTCTCGGCGGCACCCATCGCGGGCACGTCGCCGATCGCCTCGCCGGTGGCGGGGTTCTTCACCACGATGGTCTTGCCGTTGTCGGCCTCGACCCATTTGCCGTCCAGGTAGTTCGCCTGGCGGAACAGGGTAGGGTCCTGCAAGGGCAGCGGAGAGGTGGGGTTCAGCATGGCGCGGGTCCTCCTTGCCTCAGCCCCCGCCTGCGCAGGGGCGACAACACTGGCTGGAACATAGGACGTGGCGGGCAGGGTGTCAGGGTGGCGCAACTTTGACACCGGACCCCGCCTGCCGAAAACTCCTGCTTCCCGGTCTGAAGGATGCAGCAGGACATGTCCACCGCGCGCACCGCATTGCGGCCGATCACCGCCATCGGGTTCATCGGCCTCGGCGTGATGGGCGAGCCGATGTGCGGCCATCTCGCCCGCCGCTCCGGTCGGGCGGTGCTCGCGCACGACCTGCGCAACGAACCGCTCGGCCGCCTGGCCGGGTTCGGCGTCACCGCCGCCGCCCCGGAGCAGCTCGCGCAACGCTGCGACCTCATCCTGCTGTCGCTGCCCGACGGCAAGGCGGTGCAGTCTGTGATCGCCGGCCTGGAGCCGCATCTCGCCGCCGGACAGTGCGTGGTCGATACCAGCACCTCGCCGGTGTCGCTGACCCGCGCGATCGGCGACCGGCTGGCGGCGCGCGGCGTCGGGTTCGCCGACGCGCCGGTGGCGCGCACGCGGGAAGCGGCGGCGCGGGGGGAATTATCGGTCATGGTCGGTGCCTCGGATGCGGTGTTCGCGCATGTGCGGCCGATCCTTGAGACGATGGGCAGCGACGTGACGCATTGCGGGCCGGTCGGCTGCGGCCAAGTGGTAAAGATCCTCAACAACATGCTGGTCTTTCAGAATACCGCGGCGCTGGCCGAGGCGATCGCGCTGGGCCGCCGCAACGGCGTGCCGGCGGAGGTGCTGCTGCCCGCCATCGCCCTGGGCTCCGGCGATTCCTTCGTGCTGCGCAGCCACGGCATGAAGTCGATGCTGCCTCGGGTGTTTCCGGAGCACGCGTTCTCCACCCGGTATGCCATGAAGGATCTGTCCTACGCGCTGGAGATGGCCGATGCGGCGGGCGTGCCGGTGCCCGGCGCGCAACTCGCCATGCAGCGCCTGCGCGAGGCGGAACGGCAGGGCCACGGCGAGGCGTACCACCCGGTCGTCCTGCAAGTGATCGACCCGGCATGAGCAGGTTCCCGGACACCGAGGCGTGGCGCCGCGCCTGTGCGGAGGATGCGGTGCTGGCCGCCTGGGCCGGCCCGTGGTCGCTGTGCTTCGCGGTGCGAAGCGACGGCGCGGCCAGCGTTTTCGCCTTGGAGGAGGGCGGGGTGCAGTCGGGCGGCGGCACGCCCGCCTTCACCTTGCGCGCGCCGGCAGAGGTCTGGGCCAAGTTCCTGGCGCCGCTGCCGCCGCGGCACCACCACGGCATCTTCGCCATGATGTATCGCGTGCCGGAATTCGGCATTGATGGCGATCTGCTGTGCTTCATGCAGCACGCCCACGTAGCTCGCCGCGTGCTGGAGATCGGCAAGTGGCTGGCGCTCGGCAATCCGGCGCCGGTACCGGTGTCGCTGCAGCCGCGCGCCGGCGCGCGGGCCGTCCCGACGGTCAGCGGCGGCTATGTGCCGGTGACGGCGCAGGGCATCACGCATCACGTGTATTACGAGACCGTGGGCGAGGGCAGGGATCTGCTGTGCCTGCACACCGCCGGCGCGGATGGGCGGCAGTTCCATGGTCTGATGGCGGACCCGCGCGTCACTGCGGGGCATCGGCTGGTGGCGTTCGATCTTCCGTGGCACGGCAAGTCGCCGCCGCCGGACGGCGCGATCCCCGGCTCGTGGCGGCTGAACACCGGCCTGTATGTCGATCTGATCATGGGCTTCATCGCGGCGGCCAGGCTGGACCGGCCGATCGTGCTGGGTGCCTCGATGTCCGGCGAGATCTGCCTGGAACTGGCGCTGCGTCACCCGGAGGCGTTCGCCGGCATCGTCGCTTGCGAAGCGAGCGACCGGATCGAGCGGCGGCAGACCCATTGGGCGGCCCACCCGCGTATCAACCAGGCGTATTTCGTGCCGGAGTGGATCCGCGCGCTGTGCGCGCCGCATAGCCCGGCCGAACACACCGAGGCCATCGCCTGGCACTACGCCCAGGGTGGACCGGCGGTGTTCTTCGGCGACATCGCGTTCTACTCGGGCGACTGGGACGCGCGTGAGCGGGTCGGCCGCATCGACACCAACCGCGTGCCGCTGTTCATGCTGACGGGGGAATACGACTATTCCTGCACGGTGGAGCATTCGCAGGCGACGGCGGCCAAAATCTCCGGCGTCCGGTTCCAGGCGATGCCGGGCATCGGGCACTTTCCATTCGCCGAGAACCCGGCGCTGTTCGCGGAGTATTTGCTGCCGATCCTGCGCGGGCTGCGCGGCGTATAGCGCGGCCCTTCACGCGCTTCGCAGGCATGCCGTCCACTGTCAGCGCGCGTTGACCATCGGCCGGCGGCGGCCGACCCGCCCCGAATGAAACCGCGCAGATCGCGGGAAGCCAGAGGCAGGGGCAGGAAGCAAGCGGCGTGGGACTCTCCGTCCCTCAAGGGGAGGGAAAGTCTGTTTCTTGTTACCCCCGTCCGCTTGGCGCATGAGCGCCGCTGGTCTGGGTCCTGCTCACCATGCGTCGCAACACGAGCGATCCGCGACGGCCCCAGTTCGGCCTTCAAGCCTCGGCGCCGCCGGCCGGCTAATGCGTCCAGTTCTCGATACGCCCGTAGCGGAAATTGTCGGCGTACGCCTTTGGCGTGACTCGCCGGGCCTGCGGCAGTTCCAGGTCGTAGTCCAGGCCCTCCTTTGTCGCGTACGCCACCGCCTCCTCGCGGGTGTCGAAATGCAGGTGCACCTGCGCCTGCGTGTCGGCGCTGCCGATCCAGCCCATCAGCGGGTCGGGACGGCGCGGGGAGGCGGGTTCGAACTCCAGCACCCATTGATGCGTCGCGGCCCAGCCGGACTGCATCGCGGTCTTCGGCGGCTGGTAGATGCGGGCACGCATGGCTGGGCCTCCGTGTGGCGATGGTCGGGGCGGCGGGATTCGAACCCACGACCTCCTGTACCCAAAACAGGCGCGCTGACCAAGCTGCGCCACGCCCCGCTGAGCCGGCCCCGGAACTGGTCCGGTGCCTGCCCTCGAACCTGGTCCGGGGGCAGGCGAACCTATGGGCGCAGGCCGCACCGCGCAAGGTGCCGATCCGCAGGTGCCGATCCGCGCACTCACCCCGCGTTGCCGAAAATCCGTTGCAGCACCTTGTCGCCCACCCGGATGTTCAGCCGCGCCGTGGTGCCGCCCGCCAGCTCCAGCGCCGCCAGCACCGGGCCATGGCTGCTGATAATGGCCAGGCTTTGCGGCACGGTGTCCTCGGCAATGGCGCGGATCGTGCCGTCCGGGTTGATGAACACCATGTCCAGAGGCACCAGCGTGTTCTCCATCCACATCGGCGAGGGGTGCGGGGTGCCCCAGTCGAACAGCATGCCGCCGTCGGGCGGCACGCTGGCGCGGAACATCTCGCCCACCTGCTGCTGGCGCGGGGTCATCGCCATCTCCACGGTGAAATCGTGCCGGACGCCATCGCGGGTGACGATGACCAGCTTTTCCTTGGGCAGTTTAGGCTGCGCCGCGGTGGGCTCGGAGTCCTGTGCGTGGGCCAGCGCCGGCAGGGCGGCGAGTAGCAGAAGCAGGTGGCGGCGTCGCATGCGGTGTCGGCCCTCCGGTGGCGCGTCGTGGTCTCGGGCGCTCCGCTACCATATCCCGGGAACCAGCCGCCAGCGCACCCGGGCGGCATAGTCGGCATAGCGGGGCCGTCCGGCGCGCAGCATGCGGTTTTCGCCGGTGCAGCGCCACGGCAGCAGCGGGACGGCCAGCGCGCCGATCGCGGCGGCCAGCCAGGAGCCGAGCGCCAGGCCGTTCCCCGGGCAGCCCAGCAGCGCGATTGCGTAGGCCGGGTGGCGCACCACGCGGTAGGGGCCGGTGTCGATCACGCGCTGGCCGCGGTCGGGTTGCAGCCGCGCCGTCGGGGAAAAGAACCGGTTGCCCCGCATCGTCCACAGCATAACCAGCCACATGGCGGCCACCAGGAGGAACCCCACGACCTCGATCGCTGTGGGCACCCCGCCGGCGAAGTGCAGCCGCCCGCGATCCGGTATTATGTAGCAACTGGCACCACAACCAGAAAGCCATAACCCCATGATCCAGCTACCATATATGGCGTGCCGGACTCCTTTGCAATCCTGGCCCTCCGCCGCAAGCGTGCCCATCTGGCGGGGCAAATCGATCAAGCCGAGCGACGGATCGACCCGTTACGTGCCGCCCTGGCGCACCTCGACGCCGTGCTCCGGCTGTTCGACGCCACCAGCAACCCCGAACTGATCCCCACCATCCGCCCGACGACGCGCGGGACGTTCTTCCGGCACGGCGAGCAGATGCGGCTCTGCCTGGAAGCGCTACGGGAGGCAGGGAAGCCGATGCGGGTCCGGTCGGTTACGGAATACGCCATGCTGGCCAAGGGGCTGCCGGTGGACGATGCCAGGGTGCGGGAGGGTATCGCGGATCAGGTCCGCATCGCGTTGGGGAGGATGGAGAAGCGCGGGCTGGTGCGGCGGGTGGTCAGGGAGCCGGAGGGGTGGTGGGAGGTGGTGGGGTAGACTCGACTATGCGCTGCAGTGAGTAATCGAATCGATTCGGGTAACGACCGGAAAAGGGCTTGCCCCGACTCGGATCGGTCTATTATTAGAATCCTGCATTTTGCGCTCGATTCGCACTGCCAGCCGCTACACGTTGTGCGGGCAGTGTGATCTTGCTTTCCTTCCGGTGATCCTGCCGTTATACTGGCCTTGACCAAACAAAACGGCCGCTAACCCCTGCAAGGGCGCGGCCGTCGAATTGGTGACGTGCGTAACCCTTGGCGGGGTCAGTCAGTACGGCTGTCGTTTCCGTGTAAGTATCTTACGCGGATGCGGTTGGCTGCGTCAAGGTTCCTCTTCTCAAATGTGCGCAAGGCACAAGGAGCCAAGAACGTGTCCGCCCTCCCCGTTGCCCCTTATGCCGTCATCCGCCAAGCGATTGTCGGACGCCAACAGATCGTATGCAGATATCAGGGCTGCTACCGTGAATGCTGCCCCCATGTCCTTGGGGTCAAGCGCGGGAAGCGTCATGTCCTGACGTACCAATTCGCTGGACAGAGTAACAGCGGCCTACCCCTTGGTGGCCAATGGCGCTGCATGGACGTCGATGGCATGAGCGATCTGACAGTCCGGAACGGTCCCTGGCACACTGGCGATTCGCATTCACGCCCACAAACCTGTGTTGATTTCATCGACGTCGAGGTAGCTGGCGTGTAGGCCCTTATCTTTCGCTGTAGCTTCCGTACTTCCAGATCGCGTACTCAACTGCACGCTCCCTGGCGAGTGGGCCAGAGAAGTTGGTCACGTCAACGCCGCCCTCGCCGTCGGTGTTGATCGCTTCCACCGACCAAGTAGGGGGCGCCGTGCTGCGTAGCGCGATCTCTGCCTCGATTCGAGTGCTCAGCATCCGCGTCTCCTTGCCACATAAGCATATATTTATATGTCTTTGTTCCTGGAAGGAAGGACTATCCAGCAACCCTCCCTCGCTGCCAATACCCACACCAGTCCATCGAGGTAGGCGCTGCCATGGCCAGCCCAGACACGGCCATAACCTGCCGCCCGTTATCCACCCGCCGATGATCCTCCCGCCAAGCCATTTCCTGTGCATACCGTACCAGATAGATACTCGCGATATGGTGATGATGGCCGATCTCCGCCCGGCGCATCCGGGAGAAGAACCCTTCCGCCCCATTGGTGTAGACGCCATGCGTGGTGCTGAACAGCGAACCGTGGTCGATCCGCTTGACCTCATACCGGGCGTGCAGATCGTTCCATGACGGCGCTTCATCGGCCATGATCTTGGTGTCCCGCGCGACGCGGGCGGAAATCCAGGCCAGGGCGTCCGACTCGGCCTTGAACACCGCCGGCAGGGAGCGGCCACCCCGCTCGCGGGCGATCACGACAACGCGCCGCTTGCCGTTCTGGTTCTTCGCCAGCCGCCGATCGCGCCGGTTCTCCTTGTGGTTGGCCGGCTTCACGTAGCCGCCAAAATAGCCACCGTCCACTTCTACGGTTTCGCCGGACCCGCCGATCTGCATGCCCTTTAGCTCGGACGCCATCGCCTCACGCAGCTTGTGGGCCAGGACAAACGCGGTCTTGTACTGCACGCCGAGATCGCGGGAGAGGGCCAGGGCGGACTTGCCCTTGACCTCGTTGATGAAGATCGCCGTGGCGGCAAGGTAGTTGCGGAGCGGCATCTTGTGGAACGCGAACAGGGTACCGGACGTGATTGAGAACGACTTGCGGCACGCCTTGCAGCGCCAGCGTGCGGCACCGTTCGCCTTCCGGCAGTGCCACACGATTGGGCATTCACAGTGCGGACAGACCGGCTTGCCGTTCGTGGCGTGCCAGCGGAGACCGATGAAGGTGGTTTCGACCTCCGCATCCGTCATGCGGAGGACGGACCCGAGGGGAGAGGGTGCGGGCACGGGCGGAGAGGAGGAAATGCTGTGACATTGGCCACATCCGTAAGCTTGCTGACGGATATGTCAGCTATCAGCATTTGCCATGTCAACAGGAAACTGACATATTTGTCAGGGTCCAGTCAGAAAAGTAAGGCGTAGGGATGGCGATATCGGCAACAGAGAGGGAGTGGGCGGACAAGACCCGACGGTACATCAAAGCCGAGTTGAAGCGGGCGGACGTGACCTATGCGGAGCTTGCCAAGCGCCTGCGCGAACATGGCTTCGAGGATGAAACGGAGGGGTCCGTCACCGCCAAGCTGGCGCGGGGGACGTTTTCGGTGACGTTCTTTCTGGCTGTACTGACCGTGCTGGGGATCGCGGCGGTGGCTTTGGCAGACCTGTAGGTGTGCCGTGGCTGCGCGCTCTAATGGCCGGAGTCTTGTCTGATACCAGCGGCGGCGCGGCGCGCCTCGATTTCGGCTAAGTTCCTAGCAAGTTGAATCTTACCCAGCGTCGAGGGGAGCGCAAGCGTTAGTAAAAAAGAAAGAACTGCGAAGAACAGGTACACAATATCAACAAGGGATTTAATCCAAACAGCCACGGCGGCGTCTGGCTCTTTGTGAAGAAGGACTCCCGCGAATAACAGCCCGATCGCCAACAGGTAGAGATAGAACAGCCATACCTGCTTGATTACCATCGCCTCAATGCTTGGGCGTCTCATTTCCGCCTCGCGCCAAGAGTTTCCTGGAATCATAGCTGGGTCCCCAAGTATGGCGATGATAGCGACAAGAAATCCAGCGAAGACCGTCAGCACAGTAGCCATGACGATCACCGCATCGGGGTTCTCACGAACAAGCGGATACCCGAAATACGTGGCGACTGAACTTAGGGCGACGCACACTATGAAAAATATCACGCGCATTTTACACCGCAAGCCGGCCGGTGTCGGAAAGTTCCTTATAGTAGTCCATCAGTGCCTTCCAGGCTTGCGCCCTCCCAATTGACTTGCCCAGTTTATCAAATTCTACTTGGGAATGCAACACTATTTCCGATGGATTTACTTTCTGGCCGTTGTCCGTTATTATAGAATATTCGTCTATATCTTCCTGGTTCTTAATAATACTCACCGCTATTTTCTCCAATTTCTTGTGACCTATCGCAAACCCCTTCGCCCGTTTGTCTGATTTGAGGGTAATCACGACCCGGATGCCATCCGGCGCTACATCATGGGGAGAACCGACAAGACCATTGAACTGTTTCCGAAGCCAGTCGAACGCACCCACAGCCTGCGTCTTGCGTTTTGCATAATCTACCGACGCCCTGTGCATGGTGCCGCGGAGATCGATCTCCTTCACGCCATTCCGCATAATGAACTCAATCTTATCTGGGTCGAGGGCGTTGAGGAAATGGAAGTTTGTCGCGTCATGCCGAATGGCTGCCTGCTCAAAGAACTTGTAGAGGAATGTCCGGATAGTCCCTATTCTCGCTGATATCTCACAAAGGCAGACATCGTTGCCGCGCACATACAAAAAGGCGTCCCCGTCCATAAACTCGGAATCATTTGGCGGCGCGATAGTGCCAACCTTAATCTCGCTGGCCATGTCGGAGACCTTGGGGACGACCGAGGCGCATTCGCCTGGGGTATCAACTGTCAAATGCAGAAGGCAACCATTGTCTGCGTCGGTCTGAATGTGAGCAAGACGCACGACCTGGCCGCCCGGTCGCATAACGGCGCGCTCATTGGCAGTTTGGCATTTGTCGGTTGCAAGTTTGATACACAACCCCAGATTTATGCTCTCCGGATGGTCGCAGAAATATTCTGCCCGGTGATAACTGAGCGTCTTCTTTCGCTGCTCGGCCACCGTTGTCTCCCCTCATTGATTGCGGGGAGAAAACCACAGACGGAGAGCCTCGACAACCCAAGCGCCAGACGCAGGTCACCGGTTGGTGTGGGTATTTTATGCCGCAAGGGTTAAGGAAGAGATAAGATGCGGGCGCCAGGACGTGCCCACTGTCGGATATTAGGCCCGTTTCGGTCCTATCTAGGCAGTGCTCGTTGCTACATAATACCGCCGCGATCGTAGCCGGCGACGAGGAAATGCCCCATGACCAGCGCCATCACCCCCCACATCCGTGGCGGTATGGCCTTGCCGCCCGGGCGCATGCGCTCGGCCGCCAGGTCGGGATCCACCAGCGGTATGGTGCCGGCGAGCAGCGCCGCGGTGAGCGCGAAGCAGGCCCAGAATTTCTTGCAGATGCCTGGCAGATTCTTCTTGCAGATGCCTGGCAGCGAGAATGGCAGAAGCGTATCGTCATCGTTGGCGGGAATGGCAGATTCTATCCAGGTGCCGGGGTTGATGTCCGCACCCAGTTTCTAGGCGATTCCAGACAGTTGTACCATGCCAGCCAACGAATCCCTGCTGTGCGATGAATAAGATGGGTTAGTCGCTCGCTCGACGCCAGGTCGGCATCGCTGCCCTTCACCAGTTCGCTCACCGGGGGTCACCGTCTCGAGCGGCCGGTATCGCCGGTGAACTTGCGTCGTTCAGAACCCCTTCAGCAGCCGGCTGTAATAGTCCAGCTCCTGCTGCGGCCGTTCGCGGTTGGCATCGCGGCGGCGCAACTCGTCCTCGATCGCCCGTGTCCGCTGGTGGTCACGTTGTTCGGGTATCGTTATGTCATCGCCCTCGTCGGCGCCGGAGCCGTCCTCGCCATATTGCCGTCCGAGCGGATCGTGGCGGCCGCCCATCCGGCCGGAGGAGCCTGCCATGGTGCCGTTGCCGCTGCCGTCGCCGCGTCCCTCCCGCAACATCAACTGGTCGTCGGAGCTGCCGTTGCCGGCCTCGCCGTCCTCACTCTGCGCGCCGGGGCCGAACTGGCGCGCCATCGCCTGGCCCATCTGCTGTCCGCCCTTTTGCAGCGCCTCGATCGCCAACTGTTCCTGCGTGCCGGCGCCCTTGTCGTCACCGGTAGCCAGTTCGCGTCCCGCCTCGCGCATCGCCATGTCCGCCTGACCCAAACTGAGCGGCAGCTCGCCGGTGAGGTCGGTGAACTGCTGCATCAGCTCTCCCAGCGCCCGCCGCAGCGCCTGCTGCACACGGCGGTCGGCCTCTCGCTCGGCATTGGGGTCGGCTGGCTCGGCCGGCTGCCGGCCGAAATGCGGTGGCGCCTCCGCCTCGGCGCGGCCCTGCGTGTGGTCCAGCACGCCGCCCTGGCGGCCGATCAAATCCTGCAGCGCGCCGATCTGCTGGCGCCCCTGTTGACGCTGCCGCGCGTGCTGCCGCGCCGCGTGGCCATGCTCGGCGCGGGCATTGCGCAACTGGTCGAGCATGCGCTCCAGCTCGGCCATGCGCCGTTGCGCCTCGTTCATGTTGCCCTGTTGCGCCGCCTTGCGTGCCGCCTCGGCCATCCGATCGAAGTCGCGATCCGACAGATGCCGCGCGCGGGAATCGAACGGCAGCGCCTGATGGTCGCGCTGCGCCTGCTGTTCCAATGCCTGCATGTGGCGCTCGATCGCTTGCTCCAACGCCTGGAGACGTTTCTCCAGCGTCTCGCGGTTGGCGTCGCTTGGGTCCTGCATCGCCTTGTCCAGCGCGTCCCGGGCCGCCTGCCGCGCCTGGTCGAGCGCGCGGGCGGTTTGCTCGGTCTGGCCTTCCTCCAGGTGCAGTGCAAGCTGCCAGAGCTGCTGCTGCGCAGCGTCGATCGCCTTGGGCGCCTTGTCATACTCCAGCAGGTAATAGATGGCGCCGAGATTGACGTAGGCGCCGAGGTCGCCGGCAAGCAGCCGCGGCTGCATGATCAGCTTGTCGAGCGCGTCCACCGCACTGTCGCGATCCTCCGGGTGCAGGCTGAGTCCCTTGCGGACGGCGATCAGCGCGCGTGCCACCGGGTTGTGGAACGGCCGCTCCGGCAGGACGAAGGTAGCGCCGGCGCTGGCGCCAGGCTGACCGGGCGCGTCGCGCGCCACCAGTCTGGCGATGACGGGCAGGCCGGCCCAGGGATTTGCGGTGAGGTCCTGCTGGTCCACGCCATGCGCCGCCTCCGGCGTGCCGCCGGGCAGCGGGATGGACACCACCAGCGGCGGCACCAGTGGCCGGTCCTTCAGCCGCAGCTCGGCCTGCAGCGAAACCACGCCGTAGTCGTCGCTGACCGTCCAGGGCAGGCGGGTTTCCTGGCCGGTGGCGGTGCCGCCGGGCGGTTCCGTCCAGGCAACGCTGGGCGGCCGGTCGGCGATCACCGCGAGGTCCCAGCCGGCCAGTTCGTTCCCTTTGCGGCGGACCGCGAGGTGGCCGCCCTGCGTCAGGTCGCGGTCGGCCTGGAAACTGCCCTTGGCCAGGGTGCGGAAGGCGGTGGCGCGGCCGTCCAGCGTCAGGCTGGGCGTGCCGGATCCTCCGGTGACGCTGACCGTCAGGTGCGAGCCGGCGGGAACCACCATGGAGCCGCCTTCCGGCTTGAGGAACAGCGGCGCGAGACGGGTGTAGGCGGGCGGGGTGATCCATGCCTGCAGCTCGGTGGCGGGCGGTTCCGGCAGGCGCGGCAGGGTTGGTTCCAGTGCGAATGCAAGGCGGGCAGGGGCGTCCTGCCCGGCGATGCCGAGTGCCGCTATCAGCGCCACCGCCAGCGCACCGCGCAGCGCGTAGCGGTCGCGCCGGGGCAGGCCCGGGTGCGGCGTCCCGACGCGCAGGCGCCGCACCTGCCGGATGGTGCGCGCCAGATGCGCCTGCCACAGGGCCACCGCCGCCGGGTCGTGCTGTGCCGGCCGGTCGGTAAGCACGGCGAGCGGCCGGTGCGCCAGACCGGAAGCGCGTTCCAGGCGGCGATCCGCCGCCGCCTCGTCCGGGGCGCGAATGGACCGCAGACCACGCGCCAGCAGCACCATGATCGCGGCCGTGGTCCCGGCAACCAAGGCGAGGTGCCAGGCGGGCGGGAGGTAGCGCGGCAGACCGAACAGGGCGGCACAGACGAAGAGGCCGGCGACCCCAAGCGGTGGCCATAATGCCGGCCAGACATGCTCGAACAAGATGGCGAGGCGGGCCAGTGCGCGGCGTCCGGCGAGGCGGCGCAGCAATGGGTCGAGGTCCTCTGGCGGCGGGATCATGCCAGGCGGGGTCGTGCCAGGCGGGGTCATGCGACGAAGTCCGGCACGCGTTCGCCCTGCCAGAGCGCCGCGTGCGTCTGGCGGTCGCGGATCACCGCCCAGCGTGCCCCGTCCACCATGATTTCGGCGGCGAGCGGGCGGGCATTGTAGGTGGAGCTCATGACGGAACCATAGGCACCCGCATCGAGGATCGCCACACGCGCGTTGCGGGCGAGCAGTGGGAGGAGACGGTTTCGCGCGAAGGTGTCGCCGGATTCGCAGACCGGCCCGACGATGTCGGCGGGAGTCACCGGGGCGACGGCATCGGCGGCGGAGAGCGGTACCACGGCGTGCCAGGCGTCGTACATGGCGGGGCGGATGAGGTCGTTCATTGCCGCGTCCAGCACGACGAAGCGTGTTCCCGCTGTCTGCCTGGTCAGGACGACGGTCGAGAGCAATACGCCGGCCGGGGCGACCAGCCAGCGGCCGGGTTCCAGCTTGAGGCGGACGTCGAGGTTGTGGAACGCGGCGCGCAGGGCGCCGGCGAGGCCGTTGGGGCCGGGTGCCGGCTCGTTGCGGTAGGGAATGCCGAGGCCGCCGCCGCAATCCACGGTTTCCACCGATTGGCCGGCGACGCGCAGGCCGGCGACCAGGGCGGCGATGCGCGCATAGGCGGCGCGGAACGGGGCGAGGGAAAGAATCTGGCTGCCGATATGCGTCGCCAGGCCGGTGGGGGCGATGCCGGGGAGAGCCGCGGCGCGGGCATACAGCGCGGCGGCGTCGGCCCAGGGGATGCCGAACTTGTCGCCGGCGCGGCCGGTGGCGATCTTGGCGTGGGTGGCGGCGTCCACGTCCGGGTTGACGCGCAGGGCGATGCGGGCAATGCGGCCCATGCCGGCGGCCAGGGCGGACAGCATGTCCAGCTCCTCGGCGCTTTCCACGTTGATCTGGCCGATGTCCTCGGCCAACGCGAGCCGGAGATCGCGTTCAGACTTGCCGACGCCGGAGAAGACGATGTGAGCGGGGGGGATGCCGGCGGCGCGGGCGCGGCGGAGTTCGCCCTCGCTGACCACGTCGGCGCCGGCGCCCTCGGCCGCGAACAGCCGGATGACGGCGAGGTGGTCGTTGGCCTTCATGGCGTAGTGCAGTTCGGCGTTCAGGCCGGCGGTTGCGAGGGCCTGCGCCAGGCTACGGTAGCGGGCGCGCATGGTGCCGGCGCCATAGACCCAGGTGGGGGTGCCGGCGGCGTCGGCGATGCGGTTGAGCGGGACGGATTCCAGCACCAGGCCGTCCATGGCGTGCATGGTCAGATGCGGGCGGGCGGCCAGCAGCTCGGCGACGGTGGGGTCGTCGGTGGGTGGAGCGTGCCGCGGGGGGGAAGTCGGGGCCATCGGCGGAACACATATCACGCGCGAGGCGCATCGGGCGACAGGCGGGTGGGGATGCGGACCCGGCGGGGCAGAAGGTTGGCTTTCCCGCCTCGGCGCGGTTCGCGTTCGCCCGGTTGCGTGCCACCGCGGGCGCGGCAGGATTGGGTGCGCCGGGAGTCTCACGGATGTCTCGTTTCGCTGTATGGGAGATGGCGGCGCATGGTGTGATACCAGCGGGCCTTGATGATGACCCGTCGAGCGAGGCGGCGGCCCAGGCGTCACTGGCGCGGGGCGGTTGAACGGCAACAGCAATCTCAGATGATCGACCGTGCCTGCCGGGGCGAGGGCGAGAATGCACCGGGAGTCTCATAGGCGTCTCGTTTCGTAGGGTAGGAGATCGAGACGCATGGGATGAGAGGCAGCCGAGCGTGGACGCCGGACCGGTTGCGGGAATTCGCTGATCGGCCGCGCCTGTCGGCGGCAGGGCATGAATTGACCACGGAGTTAGCCGGCGGCCCCCGGCTGCCGGCTAACTCCGTGGTTACGTGGTGTGGTCCCCGCCGACAGGGACCGCGCTGCCTCCGTGATGAAATTCATTACTCTGTCACAAAGGGTGTCCGTGATCGCAGGTCGGCAGACCACCAGTCCAAGCGTACTACTCCCACCCGCTCTCACTCCATGCGTCTCCATCTCACGTACAGTCAAACGAGACGTCCATGAGACACCATCGCCTTCCCGATAACTGGCGCGGCGGCAGACCGCCAGTCCAACGTACTGCTCTCATCCCCTCTCACCTCACACGTCACCGTCTCCCGTACAGCGAAACGAGACGCCTGTGAGACATGGACAGATACCCAATGCAGGCGCGGCGGTGGAACCCTATGCCGCGCGGTGCGCCGCCGGCCGTAAGCCGATTTTGCGATCACTCAGCGGCCAATGGGCGCACCATGGAAGGAAGACCCCTATGCAACGTGAACAGCCCCCATCCTGGAACGGACCAAAGACGGCGCCATGACCTTGCCTGGGTCCAGCCGATGACCCAGGATCATCGGCCCGGCCTCCGATGCACGGGGAGGCTATTGCCCTGAGTCACTCAAAATGCGGGGACCAGCCGGAGCGGTCGATCGGAATGCCGTGTCAGGCTCTGGCAACGAGGATTTGCGGTCGGCACGAATCAGTGCGGCGGGGCCAGCCATGCTCTGGCCCCGGTCGTTCAGGCATAGCAGACATGGTGCGCCCGGATAGCGGGCGGCCCGGTCGGCGGACCCGTG
>DATLQW010000158.1:0-3814 GCA_035535035.1 Acetobacteraceae bacterium | reverse complement strand
CAGCGCCAGCGCATCGGCATCGCGCGCGCGCTCGCCACCGGCCCCGATCTGCTGGTGGCCGACGAGCCGGTCTCCGCGCTCGATGTGTCCGTGCAGGCGCAGGTGCTGCGGTTGCTGGCGGATCTGCGGGCGCGGCTCGGGCTCGGTTTGTTGTTCATCAGCCACGATCTCGCGGTGGTGCGCAGCCTGTGCGACCGGGTGATGGTGCTCTACCTGGGCCGGGTGATGGAGGAAGGGCCGGCGGCCGAGGTGCTGCGCGCGCCGCACCATCCCTACACGCGCGCGCTGCTGTCCGCCGTGCCGAGCCTTGATCCGCAGCACCGGCGGCAACGGATACTTTTGTCGGGCGAGCCGCCGAGTCCGGCCGACCCGCCCTCCGGCTGCGTCTTCCGCACCCGCTGCCCCTGGGCGCTGCCCGCCTGCGCCACCGCGGTGCCGCCGTTGCGTCCAGTCGGGGACGGGCACCGGAGCGCCTGCATCCGCAACGATATCGGCGCCGCCGGACCCGTGGTGGCGCGACACTTGCAAGACAACACCATGCGACAACAGGAACAGGAGCGCGCGGAATGATCGAGCTTTCACGGCGCACGGTGCTGGAGGGGGCGGCGGCGCTGCCGTTCCTCGTGCGGGCCGCGCATGCGGCGGCCCCGAAGGATCGACTGGTCTTCGGCCTCTCGGCCTATCCGCCGAACCTGATGCCGTGGATGAACACCGGCACCGCCGCGCTCACCGTAAAGACCCAGATCTACCGCGGCCTGATGTCGTTCGGCGGCAACGGGGAATTGCAGCCGGAGCTGGCCGAAAGCTGGGAACGCGACGGCAAGACCGGCTGGAAATTCCACCTGCGCAACGCGGTGTTCCACAACGGCGCCCCCGTCACCGCCGCCGACGTGAAATGGACGCTCGAACAGATCATCGGTCCGACCTCGACCGCGTATCTGCGCGGCCAGTTGCAGGACATCGATACGATCGAGACGCCGGACGCGCAGACGGTGCGGATCGTCATGAAGAAGGCGTTCGTGACCCTGCCGCTGCTGCTCGCAACGCCGTACGCGCCGGTGATCGCCAACGGCGCGACCGCGGCGCACGGGCTTCCGGTCGGCTGCGGTCCCTACGTGCCGGTCTCGCTGGAGCAAGGGGTGGGCATCGAACTCGCGGCCTTCGACAAATACTACAAGCCCGGCCTGCCGAAGCTGAAGCATCTGCACATGGTGGCCTATGCCGACGAGAACGCAAGGGTCGCCGCCTTGCAGTCGGGCGACGTGGACATGATCGAATACGTGCCGTGGCAGAGCATGGCCGCGATCGCCGCCGATCACGCACTTTCTCTCAGCACCGTCAACGGGCCGTTCATGGCGCTCGATTTCAACGGCGGCACGGGACCGTTCAAGGACGCGCGCCTGCGCCTCGCGGTCGCGCATGCGATCAAGCGGGAGGATATCGTCAAGGCGGCGTTCTACGGCCGCGGCGAGCCGCTCGAAACCCTGCCGATCCCGAAGGACAGCCCGTTCTACGATCCGACCTATGCACACGCCTGGCGCTACGATCCCGATCTGGCCAGGAAACTCATGGCGCAGGCCGGGGTTGCGAAGGGCTTCGCCTGTACATTGCTGTCGACGGCGCAGTACAGCATGCACCAGGCAACGGCGGAGGTGGTGCAGCAGAACCTGGCCGAGATCGGCATCCAGGTGAAGCTCGATCTGCCGGACTGGGCGACCCGGGTCGCGATGGGCAATCGCGGGCAGTACCAGTTCTGCGTGCAGGGCGAGACGACGGACGACAACGACCCCGACGGGCTTTCCGCCTATATCGACGGCAGCCTGCCCGCGAACAATGCGCGCAGCTACCGCCTGCCGACACCCCAGATCCACGCCTTGCTGGTCGCCGGGCGGGCGGAATTCGATCAGGCCAAGCGGCGCGCGATCTACGACAAGCTGCAACAGGTCGCGACCACGGTGGAAGTGCCAATGGTGTCGCTGTGCTGGCGCCAGCAGGGGTACGCGATGAAGCGCGAGGTCGTGGGCTTCCATAACCTGCCCGGAGGGTTGAATTTCTACTCCGGGTACTCGCTTGAAGACGTATCGATTTCGTAAATTGTTCGACACGTTCCAAGGCTGGGCCATCGGCAGTGGCCGGCCGGCCACGTAACGCCACCCCCGACGCGCGCGCCGGACCGCGGCGGCCGCTGGTCAGCGCATCGCGTCGGTGGCGGTGATCGTCGCGGTCGGCATGAACACCGACGGTCGGTGCGAAGTCCTCGGCATGGCGATCGGCCACAACGAGGCCGACCCGTTCTGGGAGGAGTTCCTCCGCAGCCTGGCCCGCCGTGGCCTGCGCGGCATCAAGCTGGTGGTCTCCGATGCGCACCAGGGGTGAAGGGGACCGGCGGCCGATGCGCTGCCGATGCTGATCGACGTGGGGCCGCCCGGTCTCCCGAGCGGCCCTTTTTTCACATGCGCTTTAACCTTGCGCGAAGTGCCTTGTGAAATTCCGCCGCTTGCCCGACGCGCCGGAGATAAAGATCGCCAACAGTACCGGGCGCGTGGCGGACCGCCACCACCTCAAATACGACGGTTTCATTTTCCCGCTCCGGCGTCACTACCATACTCGCCGGCGCGCGGAGCGATCTGAAACTCCACCTGGCCGACCGGCGCGGGACGGTATTCCTCCGCTGGGCCGGCCGGCTCGCCGACCTCAATCAGTACCCACTCTGCAGGCATTCCCTGGGCCCTTGTCTGTGAGCGGCTATCCTGCAACTCGCCATGGGTCATCCGTAACCTGCCCTAACGAGGGAAGTAGTCCTTCCTGGCCGGAGTGGTGGCGCTGGCGGGCGAGGGGGCGTGTCCAATTCCGCCGCCCCGTCCATCCTTGGATAATGGACAGGTATTGGACAGGGACCTCGGCGATTTTGTCTAAGTGCTTGAAATACTTGGCGTGCCACGACAGACGATGATGAGCACTATGGGTTCGCCATAGCACTATGACCCGTCGCGCGGAGCGCACGAGACCGGCCGACAGAGGTCGTGTCCCCCCGGGGGGGGCGCTGTGGGTAAGTGGCCCGCCGGAGCGACCGTCTAGAGTCTGGCGTAGGCGGGCCACTTATCCATAGCGGTGGCCACCGTCGTGACTCCGGGCAGGGGTAGGTTGCAAGACGCCACTCTGACCCAAGGCCGCCACGATGACCGCTGACAAGATCGCGCCGCGTGAACTTCTCGAATAGGGCACGGTCGCTGGCCTCCTGCGAGAGACGATCGGCTTTGCCGCCGAACGGCTGAAGGCGCTCGAGACCGAGGAGCGATGCGGCGCCGTCCGCGACGAACGCGGGACCGAGCGCCGCAACCAGCGCAACGGCAACCGCGACCGTGACTGGCAGATCCGCGCCGGCACGGTCGAACTCCGCATCCCGAAGCTCCGCCAAGGTAGATACCTCCCCGCCTGCCCGGAGCCGCGGCGGATGGCCGAGAAGACCCTGACGGCGGTGATCCACGAGGCCCATCTCCGGGACGTCTCCACCCGCTCAGTGGACGAGCGGGTCAAAGGTCATGGGCATGGCGGGATCAGCAAGAGCCAGCTCTCCCGTCTGTGCGGCGAGATCGACGAACGGGTGCAGACCACCGGACAGCGCGACGAGGAACGTCGAACCTGCGTAGATTCCGAGTCTAGCCCGATGCTCCGGCGACGATCATCCTGAATGCAAGTTGCCGAGGGTGGAGCCGACCACCGCGACCAACCGACCAAGCACGCGGCACGCTGAACCCGCCGGCACGACACGACCGCGGGTCTTTTCATCTCGGAGGCTGCCGTGACCACGAGC
>DATLQW010000157.1:0-3186 GCA_035535035.1 Acetobacteraceae bacterium | reverse complement strand
GCCCGCTCTCCACCTGAACCACTGGTCCGGCTGGCCGATCGCTTCGTTGCCATTGTCGGACGCTTCGCGCCACGTTTCCGCTCACGCACGCGAAGCGCTCTCGCCCAGATGGCGGCTATGGCAACAGCCTGCCCCGGACTTGATCCGGGGAGCCGTGGCTGCTGCGGGCACTGGACGCCGAAGGGGAAACCTTCGTGGCCGATATCCACAAGAGCCAGATGATCTATCTGAGCCATGGTGATGATCGCCATGCTGTTCATGGCCGAAGAGCGCACCGCACAGCACGCTACCGAACCCCTGCTGCGCTGCGTCGATATCGTGCCTCTGCTCAAGCACTTCCTGCCGCAGGCCGCGGTAACCCGAGGCGACGTCGTGGCACAAATGCGCTTACGACACCGACAGCGTCGGGCGTTCATCGATTCCGCATATAAGGTGCAAGCCAGATATAAGGTGCAAGCCAGGCACCTGGAATGACCATGCCAAACTTCCCGTGTGGCCGGCGCAGGAGGAATCTGACAATGTAGAATCAGGCTCCCGTGCTGCCGAACCCGCCGGTGCCGCGCGCCGTGTCATCCAGGCTCGCCACCGCGTGCCAGCGCGCGCGCACCACCGGCGCCAGCACCGCCTGGGCGATGCGCGTGCCACGCTCCACGGTGAACGGCGCGTCGCCGGCGTTCAGCACGATGACCTGAAGCTCCCCGCGATAGTCCTCGTCGATCGTGCCGGGGCTGTTCGGCAGTACGATGCCGTGCCGCAACGCCAGGCCGGAGCGCGGGCGGATTTGCAGCTCGTAGCCGGGCGGCAGCGCGATCGCCAGGCCGGTGGGGATCAGCGCCCGCTTACCGGGTTCGATCGTCACCGGCTCAGCCACCGCGGCGAGCAAATCCATGCCGGCCGCGCCAGCGGTGGCGTAGGCCGGCAGCGCCAAGCCCTCGCCGTGCGGCAGCCGGCAGACGCGAATCGCGATGCTCATGGCCGGATGATGCGGTCGGTTGCCGCGCGCCGCAACCACCTTGCAAAGCGACCACCGGGCCGGCGCAGGTGTTCGCCCGCCGGCGGTTGCCGGTGATCGCAGTTCCGCGTTCCGTACCCGCGGCGCGTGCCGGCCGCGGGCGACCGGCATGGACAACGCCGCCGCATCCGGCCGATCACATTGCATCCACAACTACGACCCCATCCGCCCGTACAGCCGCGCCGCCACGCCGAGCAACAGCGCGAACCCGCCGGCCAGGATCGCGAAATCGGTGCCGAGGCCGAACACGCTGGCGGCACCGCGGATCATCAATGCCCGCAGCGCGTCCACTTCATAGGTCAGCGGGTTCGCACGGGCCACGACCCGCAGCCAGGCCGGCATCACGTCCAGCGGATAGATCGCGTTGGAGGCAAAGAAGATCGGCATGGTCAGCACCTGGCCGATGCCCATGAAACGCTCGCGGGTCTTCACCAGGCAGGCGATGATCAACGAGAAGCTGGAGAACAGCCCGGCGCCCAGCAGGATCAGCAGCACCATGCCCGCCACGTGGCGCGGATCCAGGCTGACCGCGACATGCATCAGCAGTGCCAGCAGATAGATCACCACCGCCTGCGACAGGCCGCGCACCCCGGCCGACGCCGCCTTGCCCAGCACCAGTGCCGAGCGCGGCGCGGGGCTGACCAGGTAGCGGTGCAGGACGCCGAGGTCGCGTTCCCAGATCGCCGCGATGCCGTAGAAGATCGCCACGAACAGCACGCTCTGCGCCAGGATGCCGGGGGCGAGGAAGTCGAGATAGTGCAGATTGCCCCCGGCGATGCCACGGATGCGCGCCATCACCTCGCCGAACAGCACCAGCCACAGCACCGGCTGCACCGCGCGGGTGGCCAGTTCGAACGGGTCGTGGCGCAGCTTCGCCACCTCGGCCGCGGCGACGCCGTAAGCCTGGCGCAGATAGGCAGCCGGCCCGCGCGTTCCGCTGTCACCCACGGCGGCGCGCGGCGGTGCGCGAGCGGCGGGTGTCGCTGAAGCCGCCGGCTTCCTCCCCCTCGGTTTCGGCGCCGGCGAACGCGGCGAACACGTCATCGAGCGTGGCGCGCGGCCCGATGCGAGCCTTCAGCGCCGCCGGGGTGTCCAGCGCGACCAGCCGCCCATGGCTCAGCATGGCGATGCGGTCGCAGAGTTCCTCGACCTCTTCCATGTAATGGCTGGTCACCACCACGGTGGTGCCGAAGCTCCGGCGCAGGCCGGCGACATGGTCCAGCACGGCGCGGCGGGCGACCGGATCCAGCCCGACCGTCGGCTCGTCCATGAACAGCACCGCCGGGCAGTGCAACATGCTCTGGGCGATCTCCAGGCGGCGGATCATGCCGCCGGAGAAGCCCTGCACCAGGCGATGCGCGAACGGCGCCAGCTCCATGGCGACAAGCGCGCACTCGATGCGTTCGCGCACCTCGCGCCGCGGCACGCCGTAGAGCCGGGCCGAGAGCAGCAGGTTCTCCCAGGCGGTGAGGGCGCCATCGGCGGAGAGGAGCTGCGGCACGTAGCCGATGTGGCGGCGCACCTCGCCCGGCTGGCGCGCGATGTCGTAGCCGGCGACCGTGGCGGAGCCGGCGGTGACCGGCAGCAGCGTGGTCAGCATCCTGATGATCGTGCTCTTGCCGGCGCCGTTGGCGCCGATCAGACCGAATGCCTCACCGGTGGCGACACTGAAGCTGACCTCGTCCACCGCGGCGACGTCGCCGAAACGGCGCGTAAGGCGGTCGAGCACCACGGCGGCGGCCGGTGCGGTGTCGGGCGTGACGGTGGGCGGTGCATCGGCCATGACGGGCGCATCATGGCACCGGGCGCCGGCTGTTGGCGATGCGGCGGGGCAGCGGAGAGGGTCAAGATTTGCGCGTCGCCTGCCGACCCTTTGTGAACATTCCAGGTTCTGGGCTCGCCAGCCCAAGGGCGATCGATCAGGGGCCGATTGCGGCATGGTGTTTGATATGATATTTCACTAGTGTCCGGTGAAAACCCTAGATATTTCCGCGATCTTCTATACGTACTCGCAAGTCCGGAGTTCTGCCCCAATCCCGGCTCAGGACGCGAGCCGGAACGCCTGCATATGATCGCTGTCCTGCCGTTCGATGACGAAATTCGCGAAGCTGTTGCCTGAGGCGGAATTCAGGAGAAATTCCGGCATACTGTGGCGCAGAGCATTGGCCACGACC
>DATLQW010000156.1:0-8874 GCA_035535035.1 Acetobacteraceae bacterium | reverse complement strand
CCGAGAACGTCCGTGAAACGCATCCGGCGTATCCCTTCGTGAATCCGTGCCCGGTCCATGCAAACCCCCATTCGTTGGGGGCCAAAGGACCGGACACTTCACGAGCTACAAAACCCGGACAGATCACGAGCTAGCCACAGGTGAGGGTGAGGGTGTTGCATGGGCGCCGCAATACCCTCACTCTGACGGCCTCCCACTTCGCGGGAGAGCGGATCAGGAGCGGACGATGGAAAGCAGCAGCGCCAACGTGGATCTTCTGGCAGGGGTCCGGATCGTGGACTTCACCCAGTTCGAGGCGGGTCCGTCCTGCACCGAGGCGCTCGCCTGGATGGGCGCGGAGGTGGTGAAGATCGAGAACCCGAACATGGGCGACCCTGGCCGGCGGCGGCAGCCCGGCAAGCCGGACAACGACCCCTATTACTTCCACGTGTTCAACGCCAACAAGAAGTCGATCGCGCTGAACCTGAAATCGCCACGCGGGCTGGCGCTGGTGAAGGACATGCTGCGCAAGGCCGATGTCTGCGTCGAGAATTTTGCCCCCGGAACGATCGAGCGGCTGGGCCTCGGCTACGATGTGGTGCGCGAACTGAACCCCGGCATCATCTACGCCTCGGTGAAGGGCTTCGGCGAGGGCAGCCCATACGAGAAGAACCTTGCCTTCGACATGATCGCGCAGGCCTGCGGCGGCACGTTCAGCGTGACCGGCGATCCGGATGGTCCGCCGACTCGGCCGGGCATTTCGCTGGGCGACACCGGTACCGGCATGCTGATGGCGATCACCATCGTCAGCGCGCTGCACAAGCGGCAGACGACCGGGCAGGGGCGGCGGCTGCAGGTGGCGATGCAGGACTCGATCCTGCACTACATGCGCATCAACTTCGCGACGCAGGGGCTGACCGGCAAGGCAGCGCAGCGTGGCGGCGACAAGGTGCCGGGCGTGAACAACGCGCCGATGGGGCTGTATCCGTGCGCTCCGGGCGGGCCGAACGACTATGTTTACATCATGACCAGCCGCGCCAATCCCGAGCATTGGGACCGGCTGCTGAAGCTGATGGGCCGCGAGGATCTGCTGGGCGACCCCCGCTACGCCACGCCGGCCGACCGGGTGGCGCGCGAGGCGGAGGTGGACGCGATCATCGCCGCCTGGACACGCCAGCACACCAAGCAGGAGGCGATGACCGCGGTCGGCAATGTCGGCGTGCCGGCGGGGGCGGTGCTCGACACGATGGAATTGCAGAACGATCCCAGCTTCGAGCAACGTGGCATCATGCAGACGATCCATCACCCGACGCATGGCGCCTTCAAGATGCCCGCCTGGCCGGTGCGGATCGACGGCAAGCCGCCGCGGCTGGAAAGCTCGCCGGTGCTCGGACAGCACACGGGCGAGGTGCTGCAATCGTGGCTCGGGATGACCGGTGGCGACCTGGAAGCGCTGCGAGGGGCCGGGGTCATTTAGTATTCGGCTCCACTGAAAAGCGAGGCACGGCGGCGCATTCGCGATCGGTGACCGGGCCGTCACCCGCGACCGCGCCGCGGGCGCCGACCAGCGATGGCAATATCTTGCAACGGGTGCCGTGGTTATTTCCGCGCCATGCCAGTGCCGTGCGAACATGGGTGCGCTTCCTGGCAAAGCTGCCGACGCTGGCAGCATTCCGGCGCTGGCCTTGATGCGCGCCGCGGTGAAATCCCCGGCGCGGGCCGTCAATGCGCAAAGATGTCGGGATCCTCATAGCCAAGCACGTCGAGCCGCGCGCGGGTCGGCAGGAAGCCGAAGCAGGCTTCGGCCAGATCCAGCCGCCGCTCGCGGATCAGCAGTGCTTCCAGCTTGGCCCACAGCGCGTGCAGATGCAGCACGTCCGATGCGGCGTATGCCATTTGCTCCGGGGTCAGTTCCACGGCGCCCCAATCCGACGATTGCTGCTGCTTCGACAATTCGACGCCCAGCAGTTCCTTGCAGAGGTCCTTGAGGCCGTGGCGGTCGGTGAAGGTGCGGGTGAGGCGGGCGGCGATCTTGGTGCAGCGGACCGGCGCCACGGTGACGCCGAGGTTGTGTTGCAGAACCGCAACGTCGAACCGCGCGAAATGCATCAGCTTCACGGTGCCCGGGTCGGCCAGCAGGTGCTTGAGGTTCGGGCAATCAAACCCGTGCCCGCCGAGCGACGGCGGTACCAGTTGTACCAAATGGGCATGGCCGTCGCCGCCGGAAAGCTGCACCAGGCAGAGCCGGTCGCGGTGCGGCTGCAGGCCCATCGTCTCGGTATCGACCGCGACGACGGCGCCGGGGGAAAAACCTTCCGGCAGGTCGTGCCGGTGCAAATGGATGGTGCCGCCGGGCATGAACTGAGTATTGCTCATTCTGACCACTGATCGCCGACCATTAACCGCTGATATGGTGCCCAGGAGAAGACTCGAACTTCCACGACCTTGCGGCCACAGGTACCTGAAACCTGCGCGTCTACCAATTCCGCCACCTGGGCATTTCGGTGTCCCGCGCGGGTGCGGGAGAGCGGTAGGGCGCGCGGTGTAACCCTGGGCTTCCGGCGCGTCAACCAGTGATCTGCCGGCGCAGCAGCGCGACATGGTGATGTCGGCCAGGGACAGCACGCTGGACGGGCCGTTGCTCGGTATCATCCGTCCGGCGCGGTTCGCCGCCACCGGTTGCGCCGTACCGCCGGACAAGGCGGTCGGCAATCCCGCCGCGTTCAGACCAGCACCCGCGGTCCGGACAGATATGCCGCCGCTCTCGCTGGATTCAAGGTACTGCTCGAGTGGCGGTTCAGTTGAGAGCGTTGAACAGCCCTGGAGGACCAAATGCCATCCATGTGTGCCTCGCGCCCACTGCCCTTCCCCAGCCCGGCGAAACCTTCTATCGACGCTGACCAGTAGCGCCCCCGGCACAGGAGGCCCCATGACCGATCACCTCGCCAACAAGACCGCCTTCGTCACCGCCGCCGGCCAGGGCATCGGTCGCGCCACCGCGCTCGCCTTCGCCGCCGAGGGCGCCCGCGTCATCGCCACCGACGTGAACGAGGCACTGGTGCACCAGATCGCCTCCGACCGCATCCACACCGCCAAACTGGACGTGCTGCACGCGGCCGACATCGCCCAGGCGGCACGCGATGCCGGTGCGGTGGACATCCTGTTCAACTGCGCCGGCTTCGTGCACCAAGGCACCATCCTCGACGCCACCGACGACGATTGGGACTTCGCCTTCGCGCTGAACGCCCGCTCGATGTTCCGCACCATGCGCGGGTTCCTGCCTGGCATGCTGGATCGCGGCCAGGGGGTGATCCTCAACATGGCGTCGGTCGCCTCCAACCTGAAGGGCGTGCCGGGCCGCTTCGTCTATAGCGCCACCAAGGCGGCGGTGATCGGCATGACCAGGTCGGTGGCGGCCGACTATGTGACGCGCGGCATCCGCTGCAATTGCCTTTGCCCCGGGACGGTGCACACGCCCAGCCTGGACGAGCGCATCGAAGCCAATGCCGCCGCCGCCGGCTCGGTGGAAGCCGCGCGCGCCGCCTTCATCTCCCGCCAGCCGATGGGAAGGCTGGGCACGCCGGAGGAGATCGCCGCACTCGCCGTCTATCTCGCGTCGGACGCGGCGCAGTTCATCACCGGGCAGGCCGTCATCATCGACGGCGGGCTCACTCTCTAACGGAAACAGGAGACCTTCATGAAGCTGCTGCGTTACGGCCCGCTCGGCGCCGAAAAACCCGCCCTGCTCGACAAGGACGGCACTATCCGCTGCCTGTCCTCCGTGGTGCGCGACATCGACGGCTTCGCGCTGTCCGACGCCGCGCTGAAGATGATCGCCGGCATCGATCCGAATACTCTTTCGAAGGTCGATGCGAACGCGCGGCTCGGCTCCTGCGTCGCGCGGCCGGTGAACTACGTGTGCATCGGGTTGAACTATGCCGACCACGCCGCGGAAGCCGGCATGCCGCTGCCGAAGGAGCCGATCATCTTCCTGAAGTCGCTCGGCGCGCTGTGCGGCCCGAACGACGACGTGAAGATGCCGCGCGGCTCGAAGAAGCTCGACTGGGAGGTCGAGTTCGGCATCGTCATCGGCAAGACCGCGCGCTACGTGCCGGAGCATAACGCGATGGACTACGTTGCCGGCTATTGCGTGTGCAACGACGTGAGCGAGCGCGAGTTCCAGCTCGAGCGCGCCGGCACCTGGGACAAGGGCAAGGGCTGCGACACGTTCGGCCCGACCGGCCCGTGGGTGGTGACCAAGGACGAAATCCCCGATCCGCAGAACGTCGCGCTATGGACCGAGGTGAACGGCAAGCGCATGCAGAACGGCACCACGAAGACGATGATCTTCGGCGTCGTGAAACTGGTGAGCTATGTCAGCCATTTCATTACGTTGCACGCCGGCGACGTGATCGCCACCGGCACGCCGCCGGGTGTCGGCGCCGGCGTCAAGCCGGAGCCGGTGTTCCTGAAGGTCGGCGACACGATGAAGCTGTCGGTCGAGGGTCTCGGCGTGCAAACGCAACGCGTGGTGGAGGGCTGAGCCCGGTCACCCTCGCCGTCGCCGCTTTCGCGCCTGTACCTCTCCTGCCGCGGGTGGGAGAGGCATAGGACGTGGATGGTCTGGGGTGCGCGGCCAAGCTGTGGCATCCTGCCCGCATGCGCATCGTCTGCCCGATCTGCACCGCGGCCTATGAGGTGCGCGACGCCTTGCTGGTCCCCGGCCGTGCCGTGCGTTGCACGCGGTGCGGCGAGCAATGGGTGGTCATCGAGACGGCCTCGGCGACCGCCCCCGAAGCCGCCCCCGAACGACCCGTCCCGTCGCCCCGGGAACAGCCGGCCGCCGCGCCGCCGCCGCTGACGGCGATGGAACGCCTGGCGAGCCACCCGGCGCCCCTGCCGCACGTCAATTCCGGGTTGCACACCGCGTGGGCGGCAAGCGTCGTCGTGCTGCTGCTGTTGGGGTGGGGGTTCATCGCCTGGCGCGCCGACCTGATGCGCGCCTGGCCGCCAAGCACGCGACTGTACGACGCCATTGGCCTGGCACAGGCTGCGCCGCCGACGCACTGACCGGCCGCGCTACTCTGCCGCGACGCGCAACGCCTGCGGCGCCGGCTGCCGGGCATAGGCGCGCACCGCCGCGGCGAAAGACTCGAAGATCCGGCGTGAGACGGCATCGGTCGGCCAGTCGTATTCCGGGTGCCACTGCACGCCCATGGCGAAACCCGGGGCCGGCCCGGCGGGCGTGTTGGCCACCCGCATCGCCTCGATGGTGCCGTCGGGCGCGGTGCCTTCCACCACCAGCCCGGGGGCCAGCCGGTCCACGCCCTGGTTG
This sequence comes from Acetobacteraceae bacterium, assembly GCA_035535035.1. GTDB lineage: Bacteria > Pseudomonadota > Alphaproteobacteria > Acetobacterales > Acetobacteraceae > JASHVB01. Next base: position 3,560 of record DATLQW010000156.1, on the reverse strand, counting down.
TGCAACGAGTTCACCGCGATCTCGGTGGTCCCGGCCAGCCCGTGCAGCCAGCCGCCCGGGGTGATGCTGATCGTGTGCGCCTTGCCCTGTCGCAGCTTCACCGAGGCCTGCATCGGCGTGGAGTGGTCGAGCCGGTCCGGCAGGTCCTGTAGCCGCTGGTGCAGCGAGCCGCCCATCGCCACGTTCAGTTCCTGGAAGCCGCGGCAGATCGCCAGCAGCGGCAGGCCGCGCGCCACCGCGGCGCGGATCAGCGGCAGGGTCGTGCCATCGCGGGCCGGGTCCTCCCACGTGCCCTCGGCATGCGGCGGACCGTCGTAATAGCTTGGATGCACGTTGGAACGGCTGCCGGTCAGGATGATGCCGTCCAGCCGCTCCAGCAGCGTCTCGATGTCGCAGGTCGCGCCATTGGCCGGCATCAACACCGGGACACCATGCACCACCTCATCCGTGGCGCGGACATAGGTGTTGGAGGCGGCGTGGTTCGGCATGCCGAACACGCCGAACTGTTTCGTGCAGCAGCTTATGCCGATCAGTGGCTTGATAATTCGTCCGGACCTCATGACTACGCACATAGTTCACGACTTTGGCGGGAAAATGAAGCGAATCCGTGCGCCGGTGGGCATGAGCAGTACGCGCGGCGGCCCCGCACCGCCGGTATGGGCGGCTACCCGCCGCTGCCGCCGCTCTGAAAGCTGCGTGGATCGACGAATTCGAACAATTTTGGGTCGAGAATCATCCCCTGTTCGACATTATATAACGTAACCCGCGTTTCCCGGCGCTGCGCGTCCAGCACCGTCCATTGCCGCAGCGCCAGCGGATGGTCGGTGAACAGCAGGGTCAGGCTGCCATCCCGCGGCGACCCTCCGCGCGCCAGCGTGACCAGAATCTGCCCCGGCAAACGCTGGAACCCCTCGACTTTCACCGCGCCGCTCAGGTGGACGTGGTCGGCCAGCAGAATGCCGAGCGGGCTCAGCGACAGGGGCAGTTCGCTGATCTGGTTGATCGAGCGATCCTCAAAAACCAGGTTGCCGTGGCTGGCGACCAGCAGGAAAGGCGCCGGAGGGTCGTACTGGAAGCGCATGCGACCCGGCCGTTCCAGCCAGGCGGTGCCCTGGCTGATCGCCCCGTCCGGCGCGACCTGCAGGAAATGCGCCTTCAGGGTGTGGATGCCGTTCAGGTAGGCCTCGATCTGCCCCAGGTCGGCGGCGTCCCGCGGCGTAGGCGGGACGAGTCCCTGTGCCAGCGCGGCGATTGGGGCCAGCAGCGGTGGGAGGAGCGCGAGACGGAGCAGGGTGCGTCGGTGCATGAGGCTCATGTGGCGTGAGGGACGGCGATTGCCAAGCGGCGGGGCGGTGTGCGGGCAGCGTGGACCGCATGGCGTCCCCGTCCCACACGGGGACCTGCAAGGGGAGGGTGCCGGTTCCCGGGGGCTCGCATTACGGCCGGGAACCTTCGGGCTGGTTCTGGTGCATGCGCTTCCGCTGGCGCAACCAGCGGCGCGCTGCCTGACCGATCAGTATCGTCCGGCTGACGCGGTCCGTTTTGGGGACACGCCCTGGTGCATGGGGTCTTGCCACCGGTTCGCCACGGGGGCTCTCCGGCGCCGGCTGCGGCGGGATTGGGAGAATTGGTGCATGGGCTTCTGGCAGCACTGGCAGGCCGGCCGGCGGCTGGGCACTGCTTGTGCCGTGCGAGGCGTGGTTTGGTGCGTGGGGTCTTGCCGCCAGTCCCGCATGGGCGCCCGCTGGCGCGGGTTGGGACGCGGGCTGCGCCGGGGTTGGGGGAATTGGTGCATGGGCTTCTGGCGGCGTCGCCAGATGGGCCGGCGCCACGGCGCTGTGCGGTCCATGCGCGGCGCGATTTGGTGCATGGGGCTTTGCCGCCGGTTCGGCATGAGCGCTCGCTGGCGCGGGTTGGGACGCGGGCTGCGCCGGGGTTGGGGGAATTGGTGCATGGGCTTCTGGCGGCGCTGCGACGGGGGCGCCAGGCAACGCCGCCGGGGCGGGGGTAGCCGCGCGCGCCGGGTCGGTTTGGTGGCATCTGTACAGGTGCAGGGGTTTCGGCTGACGCCGAGCAGCCGGACCTCCTTGCGGCAGGGTGCGCCGTGCAGCAAGGAGGTCCGGCTGCTCGGCGGCGTCCGGCTGATTGGTGGGCCGCCGCGGCTGGCCGGGTCGCTGCCGGGGCGGTGGACGGTGCTTCGGGTCGCGGTACAGGTGCGTGGGGTTCTGCCTCCGCGGCGCGCCCGTCGATTGCTCCGCGGGCGGCGCATACGGCTGGCTGGTGGTGGGGTGCTTTCGCCAACGCGATCGTGGCGGCGGGAGGTGGACGGGGAGGGAAGGCATGGCCGCAAGCCTGGTCATTGGAATTCCTGGTGGCGGACGATGCGGGGAAAACAGTAATCGTACCATATGTTAGTTTTTCTGTCAAGGACATTACGTAGGAAATTTTCCCGAAAGTCTTGAGTTTCGCAATTCAAAGGCTCCATTGATGCGGTCTCTGGGCAATTCGGTAGATTTTAGGGTGGCAGCCTGATAAAACAACACCGCCGTGGCAAAACTTCCTGAACAGGCAATTGAGGCTGCGCAGGCGTTGTCGCCCGAGATGCGGGACGACGTGGCGCGACTGTCCTCCACTGTCTTGCAAGTGAGATATATCCGGAACCTCCAGGTTGAGAACATGAAACAGTCGGACGCGGGCCAAGGCCAGTCGGCATCGGAACTCATCTCGAAAAAAATCGCCGAACTCGGAGACTGGCGCGGGGAAACCCTCAGCAGAATGCGCGAGCTCATCACGGAAGCAGACCCGGACGTCGTCGAGGAGTGGAAGTGGAGGGGCACTCCGGTTTGGTCGCACGACGGCATCATCTGCACTGGCGAATCCTACAAGAGTGTCGTGAAGCTCACCTTCGCCAAGGGCGCGTCCCTGAAAGATCCGGCCCGTCTCTTCAACGCGAGTCTCGACGGGAACGCACGCCGCGCGATCGACAACCACGAAGGAGAAGAAGTTGACGCGTCCGCCTTCAAGGCGCTCGTTCACCAAGCGGTCGCACTCAACAGTTCTGGCAAGCCGAAACTTTCGAAGAAGGCGAAGCCCTGAGAGAGTCCGCTCGCGCTTGGAGGCTTGATGGCCGGCGCAGCCGCGGACCCGAACCGGCGCCGGAGCGTCAACGCTTTGGCAACCATTTGTTGGCAAAACCGCCGAAGAAAGCTTTTACGCAGGTGCAGGCAGATGCACGCGGAACACGCAGATAGATTCAGGCTGAATGACCTGCCCGAGGCCGGATTCGCGGTCGCTCAGCGGTGTGGCGCCACCCCCACCGCGCAACACGCCTCGATAGCCTGGACCACCGCCCCTATGCCTTGTCACGTCCCTGCGACGGAGCACCCCCATTGGCATCTACCAGCGGGCGCCAGGCACGATGGTCCTGCCGCAGCAGGGCCTCGGCGGCGTGCGGCCCGTCGGAGCTGGAGGCGTAGTTGGGAAAATGAAGCGGCGGTTCGGCGGCCCAAGCGTCCAGCACCGGCTGCACCACGCGCCAGGTCTCCTCGATCATGTCGGCG
>DATLQW010000155.1:0-10767 GCA_035535035.1 Acetobacteraceae bacterium | reverse complement strand
GAACGACCGGGGCCAGAGCATGGCTGGCCCCGCCGTCCTGATTCGTGCCGACCGCAAATTCCCGTTGCCAGAGCCTGACACGGCAGTCCGATCGACCGCTCCGGCTGGTCCCCGCATTACTGAGTGACTCAGGGCAATAGGTTGCCGCGCATGGACGTCGCCCTCCGCAAGCCGATGACCCAGGAGCAATTCCTCGCCTGGGAGGAACGGCAGGAACCGCGCTACGAGTTCGACGGGTTTCAGCCCGTCGCCATGACCGGGGGAACGGTCGCGCATGAGATGTTTGGCGGCACCTTGCGCGCGCTCCTGCGCGAATGTCTGCGTGGCAAGCCCTGCCGAGCCGCCGGCCTCGCCCTGAAGATGGAGGTGATGGACCGCATCCGCCATCCGGACGCCTTCGTGTATTGCACACCGGTCCTGCCCGGCGAGACCGTGATCAAGGAGCCGGTCGTCGTGTTCGAGGTACTCAGTCCGGGCACGTCCCGCACCGACCGCATCGAGAAGCTGCGAGAATACCAGACGACGGAGTCGATCCAACGCTACGTCATTCTTGAGCGGGACAGTATCGCGGCAACCGTCTTCGCCCGACATGGGCTGGATTGGGACGCGCGCGCGCTCACCGCAGGCGACGTATTGCGCATGCCGGAGATCGATATCGAGCTTGGTCTGTCCGCCATTTATGTGGATATGCCGTTCGACGCGGACGACGCAGGCGGAGACGTTCCAGCCGCGGGTTGACACCGCCACAAGAACGGTCGTGTACCGAGCCGATCGCCCTCACCCTCGGGGCTCCCGCGTCCCGACCTCTCCCGCGACGCCGGAGGGGTTTGCTCGTCTTCCCCACCCGCGTGCGAGCGCGGCCGCCACGACCAGCGCGGGCAGCAGAGCGGCGAGGCAGAACACGCCCCGGAAGCCCGTCAGGAAAGCCGCTGGGTCGCTGGCTCCGCCAATCCCGGCGGCGGAACGCAACGTCTGGAACCCCAGCATCAGCACGGTAGCGCCGGTCACGATGCCCATGGTGCGCGTCATCATCACCAGGCTGCCGGCGACGCCGCGGTTCTCTCGCGGCAACGTTGCGGTGGCGATCTCGAAATATGCCACCTGGAAGAGTCCCAGCCCGCAGCCTTGCAGGAACATCCAGGCGCCGAACGGCACCAGGCCCGGTGCCGTTCCGGCGATGCCGATCAGCACCTGACCTATTGCCGTCGCCCCTGCTCCGGCCAAGGCGAGGCGGCGCGGCGCGACGCGTCCGGCAAGCCGTCCCGCGGCCAGCGCGGCCAGCGCGGTGCCGAGGCTCGCCACCGCCAGCATGGCCCCCACTTGCGGTGCGCTGAGTGCCGCCACGCGGTCGAGATAGAACGGCACCAGCAGCGGCACCGAAAACCCCGCCAGGCTGACCGCCACGTTACCGGCGTTGAGCAGGGAGAAATCCGGGTCGCGGAAGCAACGCAGGTCGATGATCGGAAACGCGGCGCGCCGTTCGCGCATGACAAAGCCCAGCGCCGCCGCGGCGAACAGCGCGAGGAACGGCGCCGCGCTGCCGCCCGGCTGCAGGCGGTTGAGCCCGAGCAACAAGGCGGCGGTTGCCAGCACGAGCAATGCGGCGCCGATGGCGTCGAAACGCTCGCGCGGGCCGGTGGGGGTCGCGGCGGGCAGCCCCCAGGCGAACACGAATGCCGCGAAGGACAGCGGGGCACGGAACCAGAACACCGCCGGCCAGCCGAAGCGCTGCACCAGCAAGCCCGCGAGCAACGAGCCCGCCGCCCCGCCGGCCCCGAAAACCATCGTGTAGAGGCCGAGGATCCGGCTGCGCTGCGATTCGGGATACAACCCGGTGGCGAGTGCCGGACCGCATGACAACGCCAGCGCCGCGCCGACGCCCTGCGCCACGCGGGCGGCGAGCAACCAGGGAAATGACGGCGACCCGGCACAGGCCAGGAAGGCGACGGCGCTGCAGGCGGTTCCCAGCAGGAACACGCGGCGATGGCCGAGCATGTCGCCGAGCCGGCCGAACACCAGCATCAATGCGGCGTAGGTCAGGGTGTAGGCGATGACGACCCATTGGATCGCCTGGATCGGCAGGCCGAAGGCGCGGATGATGGCGGGGAAGGCGACGTTGACCGCCGAGTCGAACGGCACGACAAGCGTGCCAAAGCAAACAACCCACACACCCCACGCGGGCGGCAGGGCTCGGGCGCGGATCATGCGGCGGACCGCGAAGCGGGGGTGGCGCAAAAAAAAGGGCCAGGCACGTGCATCACGTCCTGGCCCGGAACTGCGCCGCCTGGTGGTTCAGACTGCCTTCTTCAACGTGGGTGAGGCCTTGAACCGCACGGTCTTGCCGGCCTTGACCTTGATCGACTCGCCGGTGCGCGGGTTCAGCCCCTTGCGGGCCTTGGTCTTGCGCACGGTGAAGGTGCCGAAGCTCGGGAGGGTGAACTTCCCTGACTTCTTCAGTTCCTTGACGATGGCGTCCATCAGCGCGCCGGCGGTGCGGTTGGCGGCGGCACCGGTGAGCTCAGCGTTCTCCTGGATCACCTGGGCGAGGAAGGCTTTAGACATGTTCTCTCCTTTGTTTCGCGGCGTAGGTGACGCGGTGCCCCCAACCAAGACCATCGCAGCCGCGTCCTGTGGTCACGGCGTCAACTCGCTGGTAAAGCCCGTCGATTCGCCGCGTCGTTGCAACGGTTCTAGCCATGTCAAGCGGATTGCGCCAGCCCCTAATTCGAGGCTTTTCGACCGAATCCCATAGCCACACAGCGTGTCCGTGCCGACGGTGCTGGCCAGGCCATTCCACAGGCGGTAGATTCGGTGGCCCGCGATGGAAAGGCCGCAGCCACCGCCATGATGCGAGTCCGTCTGGTCCTGGCCCGATGGTGGCCGTACGTGGGGTCCGGTCGGCACTCGGCGGTCGCGGCATGGGGCATGTCGCTGCTGGCAACGGCGCCGATGTTGCTGGTCTATATGTTGCATTACCTTGTCGTACCGCGGGGATATCATCCGACTGGGTTTTTGCAATACGACCAGCCCTATTACATGGCGAATGCTCAGGCTGTCGCCAGTCACGGCTTCTCGCTTACTTATGGCCTGCCGTTCAGTCCGTTCGCCGACACGCCCCGGATCTATTTCCAACCGATGGCATTGATCCTGGGGCTGGTGCTGAAGCTGACCAGATGGGATCCGGGGGCCATTTACGTCGGGTTCGGCATCATCGCCGGCATAGCGATGTTCCGAACCGCGCTGGCTCTGTGTTTTGCCTATGTCGGCAGGCCGCGAGACCTCGCGGACTGGCTGGCGTCCCTGGCCTTCCTTTGGGGGGGTGGCGTGGTTTTCCTGGCGGGGTTCGCTCTGTTCTGGTTTTCCGGCGCACGATGGCCGGCGCTTTGGTCTGCTTCCTTCGCGCTCGATCCATTCGACGGCTACTGGTTCCTGAATCTCGGCCGCAATGTGTATTACGCCACCGAGGCGTTCTACCACGTGGTCTTCTTTGCCGCCGTGCTGTTGGTCATCCGCGGGCACTATGGCCGGGCGGCCGCGGCGGCGGCGCTGATGTCCGCCAGCCATCCATTCACCGGCCTGGAATTGCTCCTGGTGCTCGGAAGTTTTGCCGCCTTGGAACTTCTGGTGGACCGATCCGTCGCCCCGCCGCCGTGGTTTCTTCTTGCGACGCTCGGGCTTCTGCTGCTGCATCTCAGCTACTACCTGGTGGCATTGCCTCGGTTGTCGTTTGAATCCCGCCAGGTCGAGCAGCAGTGGTCGCTGCCATGGACGTTGCCTTTAGTATCGATTGCCGTGGCCTATGGGCCGGTTATGTTGATCGGCCTGGCGCGGCTTTTTCATCAGGGCGCCTGGAAGGCGGAACTGCGTCGGCCGGAGATCCGCCTCGCCCTGGTGTGGTTTGCCGTTGCCTTGCTGCTTGCCAAGCATGAATTGTTCATCGCTCCACGCCAGCCGCTGCACTTTACACGCGGCTAGGTCTGGACGCCCTTGGCATTGCTGGCTCTGCCACGGGTCGTGGCGGGGTTTCGCTATGTCTTGGGTGCGCGCCGCCGGTTTTTGGGCCTCGCCGGCGCCGCCGGATTGCTGGCCTTTGCGACATTGGACAATGTCGCCTGGTTTGCGCGGTGCTATGGCCGCATCATCACGCATGGCGATCGCATGGCGATTCTGCTGAACAGCGACAGCACGGCGGTGCTGCACCGCCTGGAGGCACCAGACATGCGTGATCGCCTCGTGCTGTCGGAATATCCAATGATCGGCTATCTTGCCACGGTGTATGTGCCGTTGCGATCCTGGCGGTCGCACACATTCAACACGCCCGACTCCACGGCACGCAAAGCGGAGTTGCGGGCGTTCTTTGCAACGGGACGGCTCATCGATCCATGGAAGTCGCGCAGGCTCGTGGCGGTGGTGGACCGCGCGGCCGACCCGGACGCCGCCCACCGTCTGGAGATGACCGGATTTTCAACCGTCGGGCAATACGGCCATGCGACCGTGCTCGTGCACGACCCAGGGCAAGGGCGGGACTGATGCCGCCCGATGTCGCCATGGCGTGCTGAGACGACGGGCCAGGACGGCCTGTCCGCGCGGCTACAATCCGGCCTGCGACACGAATTTCGTGACCAGATAGGACTCGATCGCCTCCAGCCCGCCTTCCGAGCCGTAGCCGGAATCCTTCACGCCGCCGAACGGCACTTCGGGCAGCGCCAGCCCGTGGTGGTTGATCGACATCATCCCGGCCTCTACCGCCGCGGCGATCGCATTCGCCGTCTTCGCCGAGCGCGTGTAGGCGTAGGAGGCCAGGCCGTACGGCAGACGGTTCGCCTCGGCGACAACGTCATCGAAACCGCTGAACGGCGCGATGACCGCCAGCGGGCCGAACGGTTCTTCGTTCATCACCCGGGCCTCCCGGGGGACGTCGGTCAGCACGGTGGGTTCGAAGAAATTGCCCTTGTTGCCGATGCGGCTGCCGCCGGTGCGGACATTGGCCCCGTGCTGCACGGCGTCGGCGATGAAGCCTTCCATCGCGGCAATGCGTCGCGTGTTCGCCAGCGGCCCCATCGTGGTGCCCTGCGCCAGCCCGTCGCCCACCTTCAATTGTTTTGCATGACCGACGAACTGATCGACGAATTGCTGGTAAACCTTTTCCTGCACCAGGAAGCGGGTCGGCGAGATGCACACCTGGCCGGCATTGCGGAACTTGTTGGCCGCGAGAAGCCTGCTGGCCGCATCGACATCGGCGTCGTCGAACACGATCGCCGGAGCGTGGCCGCCCAGTTCCATCGTCGCGCGCTTCATATGCGCCCCGGCCAGTGCGGCGAGGTGCTTGCCTATGGCGGTCGAACCGGTAAACGAAATCTTGCGGATCACCGGATGCGGAATGAGGTACTCGGAGATCTCCGCCGGCACGCCATAGACCAGGTTCACCACGCCCGCCGGCACTCCGGCATCGACGAAGCAGCGGATCAGCTCGGCCGGCGAGGCGGGCGTTTCCTCCGGCGCCTTGACGATGATGGAGCACCCGGCCGCCAGCGCACAGGACAGCTTGCGCACCACCTGATTGATCGGGAAATTCCACGGGGTGAACGCGGCGACCGGGCCGACCGGTTCCTTGATGACAAGCTGGTAGATGCCTTCGGCGCGCGCCGGAATGACTCTTCCGTAGGTGCGGCGCGCTTCCTCGGCGAACCAGTCGATCACGTCCGCCCCCGCCAGCGTCTCGCCCTTCGCCTCCGCCAGCGGCTTCCCCTGCTCCATGGTCATGATGCGGGCGATGTCGTCGGCGCGGTCGCGCAGCAGGTTGGCCGCCTTCCGCATGACCTTGCCGCGGTCGTAGGCGGAGACTCTGCGCCAGGTACGAAAACCCTTCTCCGCCGCTGCCAGCGCTCGGTCGAGGTCGGCGCGGTCGGCGTGCGCGACCGTGCCGACCGGCTCGCCGGTGGCGGGATTGAGCACAATGAGGGTGCGGCCCGCGCTGGCTGCGGTCCAGTTGCCGTCAATCAGCAGCGAGACGTTCGGGTACATGCTCCGGTCCTCCTCGAGCCACAGAATGGGCGGGGTTTAGCGCAAGGCGGGCCGAGGGGAAACCGAGGACGGGCGATCCGGTCCCGACCGGGCGAGGCGGCGGCCCAAGCGTCACCGAGCGCAAGCGTGGGCCTGCCCCGGAGCGCCGCTATTGCCATTCCCCAATACCTGGGTGTGACTGAACCGGTCTTCTCGGCCGCCACGCGCTGTGCGGCGCGACGCTACCTGTCCGGACGGGGCGGGTGTATGATGGAATTCCATCGGCAAAGCGGAGGATATCGAACCCGATGATCGCGACCAGCCGACAGATGCACATGGGCGTCTTCGTCCTCGGTACCGGCAACCATACCGCCGGCTGGCGCTACGAGGGCGCTGCGACCAGCCACATGCAGCTTCCGGTCATCCAGGAGATCGCCCGCATCGCGGAGGCGGGAAAATTCGACCTTTTGTTCATCTCCGACTCGATGGTGATGGACCCGAGCGACCATCCGTCGTTCATGTGCCGCTTCGAGCCGACGACGCTCATTTCGGTACTGAGCGCCTCGACCACACATATCGGACTGGGTGCGACGGTCTCGACCAGCTTTTCCGAGCCGTTCAACGTCGCCCGCATCTTTGGCTCGATCGACCATATCAGCGGCGGGCGGGCCGCGTGGAACGTGGTGACCAGCTCCAACCCCAAAGCGGCACTCAACTTCAGTCGCGAGGAGCACCTGGAGCACGAGCTGCGCTACCAGCGCGCCAACGAATTCGTCGATGTCGTCCGGGGGTTGTGGGATTGCTGGGACGACGGGGCGATCGTTGCCGACAAGGCGACCGGCCGGTTCATCGACCAGGACAAGGTCCGCTCGCTGGATCACAAAGGGCGGTTCTTCCAGGTGAAGGGACCGGTCAACATGGCTCGTTGCCCGCAGGGGCATCCGGTCATCATCCAGGCCGGCGGCTCGCCCTCCGGGCTTGAGTTGGCGGCGCGCACCGCCGATGTCGTGTTCTCGGTGGTGCAGGATCTGCCAGCCGCGCGGGCCGCCTATGCGGACCTCAAAGGGCGCATGGCCAAATTCGGACGCTCGCCGGACGAAATCGCCGTGCTGCCCGGGGTCATGCCGATCGTCGGCGCCTCCGACGCCGAAGCCCGGGAGAAACTGGCGAAACTGCAAAGCTGGCTGACCCCGGCCAATGCGGCGACCCTGGTCGCCAGCCGGATCGGCTATGACGTCTCCGGCCATCCGCTTGACGGGCCGGTGCCGCCGCCGCCGCCGTTCCAGGGCAGCCGGACTTTTGCGCACGTGCTCTATGAGACCGCGCAACGCGAGAAGATGACCCTGCGCGATCTCTATAACCTGACCGCCGCGGCGCGCGGCCACTGGGTCGTCTGCGGCACGCCGCAACGCATCGCCGACACGATGGAAGAATGGTTCGTCGGGAGGGCAGCCGACGGGTTCAATATTCTGCCACCGTACTTCCCTGGCGCCTTTGCCGATTTCGTCAATCTCGTTGTGCCGGAACTGCAACGCCGCAGCCTGTTCCGGCGGGACTATCAGGGAAACACCTTGCGCGACCATTTCGGCCTCGCTCGCGTGTCTGCTCCGGCGGCGCGGCGGGAGGCGGTCGGCGACGCGTGATTCGGCGGGGCGGCACGGCTGGCGGCACGATCTTGTCTTGCCGCGCCGGCGGCGCGTAAGTTGCCTTACGGTGGGGGATGCCAGGCATGTTGACGGTCGAACCAAGTGGAAAAATCCTTGGCGCCACGGTGCACGGTGCCGATCTGCAACAGGATTTGTCGCGCGAGGATTTCGGTACGGTTCTGCGCGCGCTCGGCGAACATGGCGTGCTGTGCTTTCCGGGCCAGGCGCTGGAGGCCGCCGACCTGCGGCGGTTTTCCATGCGCTTCGGTGATATCCAGGTTATCAAGGGCATCCCGCACCACGAACCTGGGATGCCGGAAGTGACGATCCTTTCCAATGTGAAGGTGGACGGGAAACCGATCGGCGCGCCGGATGCGGGGCAATCCTGGCACACCGACATGACCTATGCGAAGACGATGGGGTTCGTGAACGTGCTTTCCGCCTTCGAGGTCCCGATGCGCGATGGCCGCGCGCTGGGCGGCACCGAATTCACCAATACGCAGGCAGCGGCGGCCGATCTGCCGGCGGCGTTGATCGATCGCCTCGCCGGGCTGACCGCGACGCACGACATCGAATACTACTGGGAATACATGCGCCGCGAGAAAGCCAGCAAGCGGCCACCGCTGACGGAGGAGCAACGACGGCAGCGCCCGCCGGTACACCATCCGGTGCTGCTGACGCATCCGATCACCGGGCGGCGGGTGATCTACGTGAATCCGGGGTTCACCGTTCGCATCGACGGGGTGTCCGAGGCGGAAGGTGCCGGACTGCTGCGCGGATTGCTGGACCATGTGCTGCAGGACAAGTACCGCTACGTGCATGATTGGACGGTCGGTGATCTGCTGCTGTGGGACCACATCGGCACGTGGCACTATGCGCGCCCCGACTATGGACCGGATGAACACCGGCTGATGAAGCGCTGCCAGGTGATGGCGACAAAGATCTTCGACCCGGATTTTCTGCGAGATTCACTGGCGCCGGCGCACGCGGCCTGATCGGCGTGGACCGCGACCTGGGTTCGTGCACGCCGACAGCGTGAAACGCCATCAAACCGGCGAAGGGAAGGGAAATGGATCAGGCAGGGGATTCCAGGGGCGCATACCGCGGCCTCGTATGCCGCAACGATACCGAGCTGAAGGCATGGCTGGCCAAGCGGCCTGGTGAAACGGCGCTGGAGCAGGATCTGCCGATCATCGATCCCCACCATCATTTCTGGGACACGCCGCACCGCGGCCAGTACTTGTTGCCCGAACTTCTGGCCGATATCGGTGGCGGGCACAACATCGTAGCCACGGTCTTCCTTGAGTGCCAGTCGATGTACCGCAAGGGCGGTCCTCGGGACATGGCACCCCTGGGCGAGGTCGAGTTCGTCAACGGCATCGCGGCGATGAGTGCGTCGGGCAATTACGGCCCGCGCCGGGTCGCCGAGGCCATCATCGGTCACGCCGACCTCACCATCGGAGCGCGCGTGCGCGATGTCCTGGAGGCCGCGCTCGCGGCCGGAGGCGGGCGGTTCCGCGGCATCCGCTATGGCGTGGCGTGGGACGGCAGCGATGCCGTCGGCAAGTTCGCATCCCGCGTCGTCCCGCCGCATCTGGTGCGGGAGCCGCGGTTCCGCGAGGGTTTCGCGCAACTCGCCAGGCTCGGTCTCAGCTTCGAATCGTGGCAGTATCATCCGCAACTGCCGGACGCGATCGACCTGGCCCGCGCGTTTCCCGACACCAGCATCATCCTGAACCATGTCGGCGGGGTGCTCGGCGTGGGTCCCTATTCCGGCCGCCGGCAGGAGATACTCGCCGGCTGGCGGAAGGACATCGGCGCGCTGGCCCGGTGTCCGAACGTCACCGTCAAGCTGGGCGGCATTGGCATGACCTCGTTTGGCTTCGACTTCCACGAGCGCGACATTCCGCCATCTTCTGAGGAACTCGCCGCCGCGTGGCGGCAGTATGTCGAGCCGTGCATCGAGGCATTCGGTGCCGACCGCTGCATGTTCGAGAGCAATTTTCCTCCGGACAAGCAATCCTGCGGCTACACCGAGCTGTGGAATGCCTTCAAGCGCATCACCTCCGGCGCGTCGGAGGCGGAAAAGATGGCGCTCTACAGCGGCACCGCCGCGCGGGTGTACCGGCTTTCGCAACCTTGATTTGTCCTTACGGGAGAAGAATTATGGGGAAGCTTGAAGGAAAGGTCGCCCTGGTAACCGGGTCGGGCCGCAACATTGGCCGCGCGACGGTGCTGAAGCTGGCCGGGGAAGGCGCTCACGTCGTGGTCAATGCCCGCACGAACCGGGCCGAGGCCGACGCCGTGGTGCGCGAAGCCCAGGGCCTGGGGGTCAAGGCGCTCGCGGTCATTGCCGATATCGCCCGGAAGGATCAGGTCGAGGCGATGGCGGCGCGGGCGCTGTCCGAGTTCGGCCGCATCGATATCCTGATCAACAATGCGGCCACCCGGCCGCACAAGCCCTTCTCGGAGCTGACGGCGCAGGATTGGGAAGCGGTCCGGGGAGTGGTCCTCGACGGGGCCTTGTACCTGACGCGGGCGGTCATCGAGTCGATGGTGCGGCACCGTTACGGGCGCATCCTGTTCTTTACCGGCGAAGGGGCCTTCGTCGGCGGCAGCGGGCGCGCGCATGTCTCCGCGGCCAAGATGGGCCTGGTAGGGTTCGCGCGCGGGCTGGCCTCCGAGTTTGCCGCGCACAATATCCGGGTCAACGTGGTTTCCCCGGGCAGCATCGATACGATACGCACGAATCCCGAATGGTACCAGGGGCGGCCGCCGAGCGCCGCCGGCATTCCGCTGGGGCGTCAAGGGACGGTGGACGAGATCGCCGCCACCTGTCTGTTCCTGGTCAGTGACGACGGTGGCTTCATCACCGGCCAGACGATCCACGTCAACGGCGGGAGCGGGTATTACTGATCGCGACGAAGGCCGCCGCGGGCGTATTCGACGGGTCGTGCCGCGGACTGAAATTCCGCGACGGTGAAGGTTTTCGGACGCCGGCCGTCGCAGGCCGCGCGTTCTGGGCATGGGGCCGGCGTACTAAAACCGCCCAAGCACGAACCCGCGGGGATGCGGCGATGGTCTATGGGGATTTCGAGTTTTGCTCGGTTGAGGTAGT
>DATLQW010000154.1:0-23398 GCA_035535035.1 Acetobacteraceae bacterium | reverse complement strand
AGTATGCCGGAATTTCTCCTGAATTCCGCCTCAGGCAACAGCTTCGCGAATTTCGTCATCGAACGGCAGGACAGCGATCATATGCAGGCGTTCCGGCTCGCGTCCTGAGCCGGGATTGGGGCAGAACTCCGGACTCGCGAGCTCTTTTGTCCGGCGTATTGATCGTCAAGCGCGGCATGCTACTCTCGGCTTGCCTGCTGTGTCGCCACGCTCGACGATGGAACACCCCCAGACGACGCGTCCTTCGCGTGGACTGCCCGCTAGGGATCGGTGGGCAATATTCAAAATGACCCACAGCCAGCGCCGCAACAGTCCTTTGCCCGAGCGCATCCCAAGCCCCTCCATGGCCCGCGCGCGCACCGCATTGACCCAAGCCCCCACCCGCCTATCCTCCCCACCCAGGGGGAGGCCACCAAGTGACCACCCCCGCGCCCGGCGCGATCGACTGCGACATCCACCGGCCCTGCCGAGCATGCAGGCGCTCGTGGCGTACCTAGACGAGTATTGGCGCGCCCAAGTGCAGATGCGCTGCCTCGACCGAGACAACTACACCGCCAGCGCCTTCGCCCCGATCAACGCCCGCCCCGACTGGAAGCCCATCAAGGGCAACGCCGGCACCGATTCGCCACGCTGAAATCCCAGGCGCTGGACGCCCTCCAGACCCGTCACACCATCTGCAACGCTCTCCACGGCGCGCCGGCGATCTTCAGCGAAGACCTCTCCGCCGCCTTCTGCCGCGCCATCAACGACTGGATCGCCCGCGAGTGGCTCGACAAGGACGACCGCCTGCGCGCCTCCATCGGCGTGCCGATGCACAGTCCGGCGCAGGCATAGTAAACCGTGATCCCGATCACGTTGCATCGCGAGCCACGCCGGTCGCGCGGTACAGGTTGCAGCACCCCGTACTTGCCGGACAGCACCCAACAATGATAAACATCGCTCATGCTGATCACTCCGGACCAGATCCGAGCCGCGCGTGCCCTGCTGCGGCTCGACCAGGCAAAGCTCGCCCATGATGCCGGCATCTCCGTCGTCGCTCTGCGACGACTGGAGGCTGAGGACGGGCTGTCGAAAGTAGCGCCCACGACCGTGGACGAGGTTCGCAAGGTCCTGGAGCAGGCCGGTGCCGAGTTCATAGATCGTGGCGTCCGCCGCAGCGCCATGACACCCGAGGCAATCCGGTCCATCAAGCAAGACATCGACCAGATCGTGGCGCACAGCGCTGCTCTGATGGCGCAATACCCGCCTCTTACCGATGACGAACTCTACCACGAGACCGGACTTTGACCGCGATCGTCGTGGACACCTCGGCCATCGTCGCGATCCTACGCAACGAGCCGGAGAAGGATCGGTTCGTTGACGCGATCCTGGCGGCCAGCTCCCGCTTCCTGTCGGCGGCCAGCCTGCAGGAGTTGGGTATGATCGTCGCGGGAGGCATCGGCGACGACCGGACATGGGAACCGCTGGATGCACTCCTGGCCCGCCTGAACCTGGAAATCGTCGCGCATGACGCAGACCTTGCTCGGGAGGCGCGTGAAGCGTTCCTCCGCTTCGGCAAGGGTCGCCATCCCGCGCGGTTGAATTTTGGCGACTGCGCTGCGTACGCCCTGGCCAAGGCCAATAACCTGGCGCGGCGCGATCTGTGACGGACGCGCAGGATACGTACCGTGCCATCCCGCGCGACACGGTAGCGGATGACGTAACGATAGTTCGCCACCAACTCACGCATGCTTGTCCCCGGAACAGGTCTTCCCCGATGTGGGAAATGTTCCAGGCTGCTTCCAGCCGCGAGCAAACGGACCGCCACTGTTTCGGCCGCTGTTGGATTGAATTGCTCAGTATAGACCCGGATCGCCCGCAACTGGGCGACCGCCAGCGGGGACCAGATGACCGCGTGCACTACTCAGGCGGGAGCGGGCAGGGAAGCTCATTCGGCTTGCCCCAGGACTCAAGCTACGCACGTACGAGCGCGTGCGGGATACCCTTGCCTGCGTCGATTTCCGCTTCCGCAGCCGCATCGGCCACCGCCTCGGCGGATTCGTCGAGCGGAGTCTCAAAGATCGGGTCGGGTTCGGTCTCGGCCATGGGTATCTTCGTGGTGCACAGATACAATAGCACGAGTCCGGCCGAGGTGCAGCAGGTGGATGGATGTCCTTGCGTACGGTCGGCTCCGGTGCGAGTCTCCAACCGTCTTGGCAGGCGCGTTCTCCATGAGCACGACGGCACCGGCGTTCGAGTATGCCTTTTTCATCAGCCGTCGCGGCACGGTCGCCGCGGAGGCGCAGGAGGTCGCGGACGTCCTGCGGTCCGAGGGTTTTCGCGTGCTCGTGCAGGACTACGACGCGGCGCGTGGAGAAAACTTCCCGCTGTTCATCCACGACGCGCTGACCAAGACGCGGCACCTGCTCGTGCTGCACTCCGCCGACCACGACACAACGCATTGGACGCGGCAGGAGTTCGCGAACTTCCTCGCTGCCCCCGACGCGCGCGCGGCCGAACGCCGCATCTTCGTGCTGCGCTGCGATTCCGCCAACCCGCGCAGATTGCTCGCCGGCGTGGTCTGTGGCGATCTGCACGACGTCCCCGATCCGGCCGAGCGCCGCCGCATCATCCTCGCGGTGGCCAGGGGCGAGGCGCCGGCGGCGCGTCCCTCGCCGCGCAGCTTCGGCGGCTCCATGAAGCTGGAGAACCGGCGGTTCACCGGCCGCGACGACAGGCTGGCAGCGATGCACGCGGCGCTTTCCGCCGAAGACGATTCGGGGGCGTTGCGCGCGACGGCGTTGACCCGGGCGGCGTTAACCACGCGTCGTTCACGATCCGGAAACCGATCGCCTGCTATGCCTGAGCTATGCGCGAGCGGGAGGTCGAAGCGGTCCAATATGTTGTCCGGGCCGGGTTGGCGCGGCCGGAGAACCTGACCGCCGGGACGAGCAAGCACAGTGTGATCCCCGAGTTGACCGGCTTTTCAGTCCAATCCGCACCCTGCATCTCGATCGCCGAACTCGCGCGCGGAGGCCAATTCCGCAACCGGCAGATCAGCGTGACGACGACGGGTGCACTGCGGCGACACGGCTTCGAGACGGTGTTTCCAACGCCGGGGCGCGGGGAGTATCATGCGACAGTCCGGGTCCCTGATCCGCTCCCGCCGGGCATCGCGGCCCTGCTCAGTTCGTTGTTCGTGCAGGTCCCCAATCCGCACCCGGTTGCTTGAGGAGGCTTCGGCCATTGCATCGCATCTACTTTGACGAGAACGCGGGTGACGAGAACGGGCGCTATGACCTGGGCATCCCGGGCTCTCGCCGGGACCTGGCGCCCCTGGCGGGGGAGCTCAGCAATGGCGTTCACGTCATGCTCTATGACGGGCAGGAGATCGAAGTGGAGGCCATCCTCGAGTTCGATGCGACGTCGGACCGGTGGATGGCACTGCCACTGTGGGACACGATCCGGCGATCCGGCGATCAGCAGACCTTGCGTGACGTCGCCGAATAGCGGGCGATAGGGCGCAGGCGAGGCCGGCCTGCTGGATCAGGCGGCTCCCGCAGCGGCCGGCTCGCCAGAGGGGGCCTCCGCCGACTGGCCCGGCAACGCTGGCCGGTCTCGCGGCGCTGACGCATGCGCTGGACCCGCGCCTGCCGCCCGACACGCCGTCGGAGCAGGCCGCGCGTGGCGCGCTCGGCCATCTCGCTACGTGCCAGACACCGTTCCTGCTCATCTACGACAACGCGCCGAACCCGCTTGCGCTGGACATAGCCAGCGCCTATGCAACGAACCCACTCTCATCACCTTCGACGACTTCCCGCGGCAGGTCGAGGCGCTGATCGAGAGGGGGCCTCAGCTCTAAATATGCTACCAGTGTGGCAGCCACCGTCGCGCTGGCGATTGAAGAAGCAGTGTGCATCGCGCGGCAGGCGGCGACAGCGTCGCGGGCGCATGGGTTGCCTTGAGACAGGCGAAAGAGGAAAAGTCCTCAATTCCTCATCATCCTGAAAAGGCTGTACGGAGCACGGCGAATGGTATCATCCAGTTCTTGGGCGGACTTGGGTTACGGTAAAATCGGTCCACAGCAGGCCGGACACCAGCAGCAAACGGCTGACGCTCGGCAGATCGCGTCTCTCTTCGCGCAAACGGTGCGATACGAAATACAGGACGACAGCAGTGGCGTCTGGATGCGTGATCCCGGCCGCGTCAAGGGCCGACCGATGCTGGATGCTGTCCGGATGGAAGCTGTGATCGATGCCGCGACGTCGACCTCAGCTAGCGCATATACCGCCGCCGATACTGCGGCAGCGTCGGCATACGCGCAGTTTCAGATAGCCCCTGTACCATCTGTGTCTGAGCTTCGCCAGAGCTACGAATCCTTTCGGACGGATCCAAGCTCCGCAAAGGGAGCCTATGAGCTAGCCTACGCTGTCAGAAACTGTGGGAATAAGGAGCTCGCGGCATTCCTGCGAAACGACGTGGCACCGGCATTCTTCCATGCGTTTCCGGCAGGGCGGATCGTTTTTTTATCGACAAGTTACGAATTCGAACGACGCCAGGGTGCGGTACGCGGTGGCTATACGCTCGCCCAGTACGGTACATGGGTACCAGGACAGGTACCCGAACTTAGCGCACTAGCCGACTGGCAGATGTTGTCCCCTTTCATCCAGCTTCGAACTATTCTTGATCTCGGCGTGCTCGCCTTGTATCCGATGGTTCCGTATTTTAGTGCAACCCGCATGGGTTTTGTGGTTGTGTTCGTTCCGGGCGAGTTGGTTGAGCAGAAGCAACCCGATTTCCCGGCCAGTTGGCTAGACGTCTATCGGTCGAGGTGGGATTTCACCAAAGGGCGCACCAGCACGGCATCCTTGAACGTGAGGGCTGCAGGGCTGAGCCAACCTTACTCCGTCCACAGACGCTTCCTGCAGGTCGGTGGATACGCTGCGGACGATGTGGTCAATTGGGTACTCTGGCTGGTCGCACAGTCGAACGAGCTACTTCTCTCAAGTACGGATCCGACCAGCTTTCAACGCAATGGGATCGTCGATTTTGTAACATGTTTCGAGCACGGGCTTTCGATTGATCGGTTGTTGCGCAAATCGGCGAGTGCCCAGGCTTCGGTGGAATTAGCTGTCATAAAATATGCAACGTTTGAAGTCGCCGACATCGTTGACGAGCTTTGCCAATACTGGACCGGATCACAGCAAACCGAACGCTTCAAGGCTTTGTTCAATCCGAGCCAAGGCCTCCCAAGACTCTCGGCGGCGTTAAGCACCGCACCGAGCACTACTCGGGGCATCCTACTGGACGGCGTGACAAGCGTATACGCTTCACTTCGCGCAACAGTACTCGATTCGGTATTCGTCACGGCCAAACGTACGTCGACGGGGGGCATCTTGGTCCGTGATAAAACACTCACCACCGAGCGGAACGAAAACGGAGATGAGTTTACCGCAAACGTGGTTCGGGCTCTGCGCAATACCCATCACGGCTATATGACACTTCAAGACACTCAGAATCGTCCGTCGCGCTATCTGGCGTTGGTGACTGGAAACCTTCCTGATACTATTGCCTACATTGGCGTCCTCTCTGGCCTAGCTCTACTCGGTGATTCACACGAGATGGTCGGAAAGCCAAAGTATCCGATAGCGGCATATGCATGATGGTACTGATACGTGGCAAGGTCCTGCACAAGGTTTCATGAACGGAAGCCCCGTAACGCCCGCATTGCCCCCCCAGCCCCACGCGCCTATCCTCCCCACCCAGGAGGAGCCCACCAAGTGACCACCCCCGCGCCCGGCGCGATCGACTGCGACATCCACCCGGCCCTGCCGAGCATGCAGGTGCTCGTCCCCTACTTGGATGAGTATTGGCGCGCCCACGTCCAGATGCGCGGCCTCGACCGCGACAACTACACCGCCAGCGCCTTCCCCCCGAACGCCCCGATCAACGCCCGCCCCGCCTGGAAGCCCGCAAGCGGCAACGCCGGCACCGATTTCTCCCTCCTCAAAGCCCAGGCCCTCGACGCCTTCCAGACCCGCCACGCCATCTGCAACGTCCTGCACGGCGCGCCGGCGATCTTCAGCGAGGACCTCGCCGCCGCCCTCTGCCGGGCGATCAATGATTGGGTCGCAAAAGAATGGCTGGACAAGGACGACCGCCTGCGTGCCTCCATCGTCGTGCCGATGCACAGCCCGGAGCTGGCGGCGAAGGAAGTCGAACGCGTCGCCGCCGATCCGCGCTTCGTGCAGGTGCTGGTGTGGGAGATGCAGGAAATCCCCCTCGGCCGCCGCATCCACTGGCCGCTGTATCGCGTGGCCGAACAGCTCGATCTGCCGATCGGCATCCACGCCGGCAGTTCCTACCGCCATCCGCCGACCAATCTCGGCTGGCCGTCCTACTACCTCGAAGACTACGTCTCCTGGTCCACCGGTTTCGCCGGCGTTCTGAACTCCCTGATCAGCGAAGGCGTGTTCGTCGAATTCCCCCGCCTGAAGGTGGTGCTGATGGAATCCGGCGTAACCTGGCTGCCCGGCTGGATGTGGCGCGCCAACAAGACCTGGCGCGGCGTCCGCGCCGAGGTCCCCTGGCTGGAAAAATCCCCCGCCGACTACGCCCGCGAACACGTCCGCCTGACCATCCAACCCTTCGACGCCCCGCCGCGCGCCGACCAGTTGCAGCGCATCATCGAGGAGATCGGGTCCGACGAGATGCTGCTGTTTGCCACCGACTATCCGCACTGGCACTACGACGGCACCGACGCGGTGCCGGACGGCTTGCCGGAACACCTGCTGCGGAAGATCCTTGTGGACAACGCGTTGAAGACCTATCCACGGCTTACACCCTGAACGAGTAGGAGCCATCCGATGAACGTCACCGTTGCGGATCGCCGCCCGGACACCAGCAACCAGACGCAATTGGGCATCGTCGATTGCGACGTGCATCCCTACACGAAGTCGCCCGCCGACCTGGACCAGTTCCTGTCCGAGCGCTGGCGCAAGCATCGTCAGGAGATCGGCGGCCGTTCGCGCGCGCCGTTCTCCAATGCGCCGAACTATCCGCGGATGTCACCGTTCACCGGCATGCGCATCGACTCCTATCCGAAGGACGGCACGCATCCCGGCTCCGATTTGCAGATGATGCGCGAGCAATTGCTCGATCTGTTCAACGTGTCCTATGGGCTGATGATGCCGCTGCTGGGCCGCGGCTCGGACGAACGCAACGTCGAGTTCGGCGCGGCGATGGCGACCGCTGCGAACGAGTGGGAAGCACAGGTCTGGTGCGACGCCGAGCCGCGGCTGAAGGCCGGCGTGCAGATACCGCTCGAATACACCGAGGCCGCGATCAAGGAAATTGAGAAGCGCGCCGGTGATCGCCGCTTCACCCACGTGATGATCCCGCCGCGCGGCCTGGAGCCGCTCGGCCGCCGCCGCTACTGGCCGATCCTGGAAGCCTGCGCCGCCAACGGCTTTTCCATCGCCCTGCATCTCGGCGGCACCAGTGGGCACGCGTCAACCGGTGGCGGCTGGCCGTCCTTTTATCACGAAGAGCACCCGTCCTATCCGCAGAGCAAGGAAGCGCTGGTCACCAGCCTGGTGATCGAGGGCGTGTTCGAACACATTCCCAAGCTGCGCGTCGCGCTGGTGGAGGGCGGCTTCGCCTGGCTCCCGTCGCTGACCTGGCGGCTGGACAAGCAGTACAAGCGGCTGCGCGCGGAAGTGCCGCATCTGAAGCGGCTGCCGTCCGAATACATCCGCGACAACATTTGGGTGACCACGCAGCCGATCGAGGAACCCGAGCGCCCCGAAGACCTGCTCGCCACCTGCGAATGGATCGGCTGGGACCGCATCATGTTCTCCACCGACTATCCGCACTGGGACCAGGACGATCCGCGCTACGCCTTCAAGGTGCCGCTGCCGGAGCAACAGAAGCGCATGCTGTTCCGCGAGAACGCGCTGGCGTTTTACGGGTTGGAGTAGGGCGCAGGAAGCAAGAATTTGGCACCGCAGATGCACGCAGGTGAGCGCAGACGGGCCTGGAGTCCGTCATGGTCGTTCACGGCAGGAACCGTGTGCCCGGATAACGAGAAGCGGGGCTGCGGCGTTCAAGGTCCCGTCAGCGTGCGCCCGCGTGCGTCTGCGGTTTCGTTTGCTCTCTTGTCGCGCCGGGGCGCCGACGCCTGATGCCGCGCCACGTCGTCGCCTCGGTGGACGAGATCGCGCCGGGCACCTGTAAGATCGTCGCCGTGGCGGGCCGGGAGATCGGCGTGTACAACGTGCATGGCGACTTTTATGCACTGGTAAATCGCTGCCCGCACGAGGGCGCGCCGTTGTGCATGGGACCAATCCTCGCGCGTTTCACCGCCGACCGGCCCGGCGAGTACCGTCTGACCAGGCACGGCGAAATGCTGCGTTGCCCCTGGCACGGCTGGGAATTCGACATCAAGACCGGCCAGTCCTGGTGCCACCCGGAAAGCGTCAAGGCGCGCACCTATCCGGTGGAGGTGGTGCCGGGCGAGGCACTGGCGAAGGGTCCGTTCGTGGCGGAGACTGTGCCGGTCAGTGTAGAGCAACGCTATGTCGTGGTGGACCTGTGAACCGCCGCCACCACCAAGTGTCATTGCGAGAAGCGAAGCGACGCAGCAATCTCCTGCCCGCGTAGCCGCTGTTCGTCAGGCAGGAGATTGCTGCGTCGCTTCGCTTCTCGCAATGACAGTTTTGCAAAGGGAGACACAACCACATGGCCGACAGTCCACTGCGCGCCAAGGGCCGCGCGATGCGTCGCAAGCTGATGGGCGACGCCTATGCCGACAAGCTCGACAAGAGCCTCTACACCGATCCCATCATGGAGAAATTCGCCGAGGTCACGCAGGAGACGATCTTCGGCACGCTCTGGACCCGCCCGGGCCTTGACGTCAAGACGCGCGCCCTCATCTGCATCATTTCGGACACCGCCACAGGCCGCACGCCGGAGCTCAAGTTGCATATCCGCTTCGCGCGCAACCACGGCTGGTCCGAGGACGAACTCGTGGAATCCATGCTCCACCTGCTCGGCTATGTGGGCGCGCCACTGGTGCGCGAGGCGCTGCTGACCGCGAAGGAAGTGTTCGCCGAAATGCGTGCCGAAGGCTGATCCACGTCAACTGCAAGGAACGTCGCGATGTACGACCTGCATTACTGGCCGACCCCGAACGGCAAGAAAGTCTCGATCCTGCTTGAGGAACTGGGCGTGCCCTACAACGTCATCCCCTGCAACATCGGGCGTGGCGACCAGTTCACCGCCGAATTCCTCAAGATGAATCCGAACCACCGCATGCCGGTGCTGGTCGATCGCAACCCGAAGGACGGCGGCGAGCCGCTGGCGATCTTCGAATCCGGCGCGATCATGCTGTATGTCGCGGAGAAGGAGGGAAAATTCTTCCCGCAGCAGACGCGCCAGAAGACCGCGGTCACCGAATGGCTGATCTGGCAGATGGCCAACCAGGGGCCGAAATCCGGCGAGTGCGGTCATTTCCGCCGCCTCGGCGACAAGCAGGGCGACCAGTCCTACGCGGTGCGCCGCTTCACCGACGAGGTCAACCGGCTGTACGGCGTGCTGAACAACCGCCTGTATGTGAGCCGCTATCTGGCCGGAGACGAGTACACTATCGCCGACATGATCTCCTATCCGTGGACGGTGAACTGGAAGGCGCAAGGCCAGGACATCGAGGAGTTCAAATACTTCAAGCGCTGGTTCGAGGAACTTGGCGCGCGCCCCGGCGTGCAGCGCGGCATGGCGGTGGGCGCGAACCTGTCCGAGGATCCGTCGAAGGTGTCGCCGGAAGAGCAGGAGCGGCGGGCGAAGCTGCTGTACAATCAGCGGGCGCGGCCGGTGCCGGCGTAGGCTCGCATGGTTAGCTACGTCGCGCCCTCCAGCAGATCGGTGATCGCCCGTTCGAGGTGCCGCAGCGTATTGCACACCGTCACCAGGTTGCAGAACGCGGCGTAGCGATACATGTCGGAATCGCCGGTCCCCCACGCGGACCGGTATTCCGGATTCAGCCAGATGATCCGCTTCGCCCGCTGCGCCAGCCGCGCCATGATCTCGGTGCGGGGATCGGTGCGGTTGCCGCGCGCGTCGCCGAGAATGATGATCGTCGTCTTGTTGGTGACCTGCGCGCCCCAGCCATCCTCGAAATCCGCCAGCGAGTTGCCGTAGTTCGACGAGCCGTAGCCGATCGTTCGCATGATCTCGTCGATCGCCGCCTCGATCTCCTGCTTGTCCAGGATATCGCTCACCTCGACCAGCGACCCGGCAAAGGCGAACGACCTGATGTCCGACAGCGCCTCGTGCACGGCATAGAGGAACATCAGCAGGAACTGCGCCATCGGTGCGACCGAGCCTGACACGTCGCATAGCACCATCACGCGCGGCTTCTCGATGCGCTTCTGCTTCCACACGGTGATGAACGGTATGCCGCCCCAGCCCATGTTGCGTCGCATCGTGCGCCGCACGTCCAACTGCCCGCGCAGCCGCCGTCGCCGCGTCTTGGCGTAACGCGCCGCCAGCTTTTTCGCCATCGCGCGCACCAGCACGCGCATCCGGTCCAGATCGCGCCGTTCCAGGTTGGACAGCCGCGCGCTCTTCAGCAGCTCCTCGCGAAATCGTTCCGTCTCGCCGCGTGCGAACAGCACCAAGTGGCGTTCGACAAAGTCGCGCAACGCGTCGCGCAGTGCCTCGATCCGCGCCTCCAGCCGCCCGGCACGGACGATCGCCTCGTCGGCCCCGCTCTGCCGCAGCGCCTCGATCTCGCGTTCCAGCGCACGCAGGCCCATGCGGTCCAGAATGCGCCGCGCATAGAGATTCTTCTGCGTGAAGAACCGGATATTCTCCAACCCCGCCTCGTGCGCCGCCTGCTCCATCGCCGCGGCCAGCGCCGCGCGATCGTCGTCCAGCAGCATCTGCCCGAGCGTGGCGCCGCCGCCCTCGCCTCCGGCGCCATCCCCGCCGACCGTCGGGTCCCGCGCCGACATCGGCTCGGGCAAAGCCGGCGGTTCCACCGCGTCCGCCGCGGCGAATTCATCGCGTTTGAAGTAAAGTTCAAAGCACTCGTCGAACAGTCCTTTCTCGTCCGGCGTCTTCGCCAGCACCAGCCCGAGCGTGTCCTTCAGCACCGCACGGTCGCCGAACCCGACCACATCGACAGCACGCGCCGCGTCGATACCTTCGGAAGCCGAGACGCGCAGCCCGGCCCCGCGCGCCACCTGCAGAAAGCGGCGCAGCGGCTCGCTGGCAGAATAGTCGCCCATCGGAACGAGAGCAGTCGAGGCGCGAAGCGACGCGGGCGAGGGGCGTGCCGCGCGAGCCTCACCCGGCGAGCCATGCTCGCCGACCTCTCCCGCCGGGCGGGAGAGGTGCATCTCAGGCATCCTGCCGTGCCTTGTGCGTCAGGGTGGCGAGCTGCTTGCCGGCGATCTCAATGTCGGCCTCGAACTTCAGCAACACGTTCAGCGTGTCGCGCACCATATCCACTTCCAGCACACCCGCGTGCAGCAGCACCAGCACCCGCGCCCAGTCGATCGTCTCGCTGACCGACGGCACCTTCTTCAGGTCCAGCACCCGCAACTGCTGCACGAAGCTGACAAGCTGGCGCAGCAGCTTCGCCTCGATGCCCGGCACGCGCGAGGCAATGATCTGCGCCTCCAGCTTCTCATCCGGGAAGCCGATATGCAGATGCAGGCAGCGCCGCTTCAGCGCGTCGCCCAGGTCGCGCGTGCTGTTGGAAGTCAGCATCACGATCGGCGTCGTCACCGCCACGATGGTGCCGATTTCGGGAATCGTCACCTGGTAGTCGGACAGGATCTCCAGCAGGAACGCCTCGAACTCCTGATCCGACTTGTCCACCTCATCGACCAGCAGCACCGCGCCGGCCGGCTGCTGCAAGGCACGCAGCAACGGCCGTGGCTCAAGGAACTGTTCGGAGAAGAAAATGTCGCCGAAATCGTGCAGCTTGTTCAGCGCCGCAACCAGCCCGTCGGCGTCGCCGATCACCGAGCCGATCTTGTCCTTCAGGATCTGCGTGTACAGCAACTGCTTGCCGTACTTCCACTCATACAGCGCCTTGGCCTCGTCCAGCCCCTCGTAGCACTGCATGCGGATCAGCGGCAGCTCCAGCCAGGTGGCCACCGACCTGGCCAGCTCGGTCTTGCCCACGCCGGCCGGACCTTCCACCAGGATCGGCTTCTGCAAATGATGTGCGAGATACACCGCCGTCGCGATCTGTCTGCTCGGAATATAGCCGGCCGACCGCAAACCCTGCTCCACCGCTTCGATCGAGGGCAGGGCCAGGGGCGATCCCGGCGGAGACGCGTCGTTCACATCAGGCTCCGCTACTGTTCAGTAGGTCGATCGCATCCGCGCCATCGAATGTCAAACGGCCGACCCGTCCTGGCCGCTTCAGTGGCGAGCGAGGCGCGTGGTGCGATAAAGCGCCGCCAAGGAGATCCGGAAGCCGATGCTGGCAAGCTCAATCTCGCCATCGTCGATCGTCACGGGCTGTGCCGGCCAGCTACCGTCCGGGTTCCGCCGCAGCAACTCGGCGTCGACCCGTATGCTGTGCACCACCAGGATTTCCCGCACGCTCGGCATCGTCGTGTAGGCCCAGACATTCGTCCAGGTTTCCGCCCGGTTGCTGGGCGAGAGGAGCTCCACCAGCAAGACCGGGTCGGTGAGGTCGTATTCCTCTTCCTGATAGTCGGAACAGGTCACCGCGAGGTCGGGGATCCGGTAATTGCTGTCGGCGCAGACCCGGGGAACCACCCCGGGCGTCGGCACCACGCTGCACGGGCCGCCTTGCGCCAGCAGGTGGTTGCCGATCAACCGGTCAAGTTCGCCCAGGATGCCGTTGTGGGTCCGGCTCGCCGGTGCCATCGCCTGCGGCTCGCCATCGACTAGCTGCCAGCGGTGGCTGCCCGGCGCGTCCCATGCCAGGAACTCCGCCACCGTCATCCGATCGGGAACCTTCAGCGCTGCGACCATGGCGGTAGCGTATCACACCGCGGCCAGGCTCCGCACCCCTCGTCGGAGTGGCCGGCCACAGCCTCTCCGCTTACACTGCCGCCCACAGACCAAGGGAGAAGGCGTCGCATGGACTTCCACATCAGCGCACAGCAACGCGAGATGGTCGCCTCGGTGCGCGACCTTGCGCAATCGGAATTCAAGGCATCCGCCCAGCGCTGGATGGATGGCACGTTCCCCTGGGAAAACATGCGCAAGCTCGCCGCGCTCGGCGTGCTGGGCATGTCGGTGCCGGAGGAATACGGCGGCCTCGGCCTGCCGATCCTCGACACCGCGCTGATCCTGGAGGAGATCGCGAAAGTCTGTTACGTCACCGCGATGGCCACGCTCGGCGAGGCGGGCGTGCAGACCCGCGTCATCGCCCGCTACGCGCCCGCGGCGATCCGCGACCGTATTCTTCCCCGGGTGGTCAGCGGCGACTGCATCCTGGCGATCTGCATGACCGAGCCGCACGCCGGTACCGACGTCGCCAACTACCGCACCAACGCGCGCATCGCCGGCGACCGGGTGATCCTGAAAGGCACCAAGACGCTGATCAGTCGCGCGCCCGAGGCCGGCATGTTCATCGTGTTCACCCGCGTCGATGGCAAGCCGGGCCGCGAGGGCATCGGCTGCGCGCTGCTGGAACCCGACACCAAGGGCTTCGAGGTCACCGGCACGTTCCACACCATGGGCGGCGAGAACCTGCACGAGATCCAGTTCCATGATTGTGAACTCCCGCTGGAAAACCTGGTCATCAAGGAGGACGGCTTCCGCAAGCTGCTGTCCGCCTTCAACACGCAGCGCTGCCTGAACCCGTCGATCTCGCTCGGCCTGGCGGAAGGTGCGTTCGACGAAGCGGTGAACTATGTGCGCGAACGCACCGTGTTCGGCAAGCCGATCGCCGACCACCAGGGCATCCGTTGGAAACTGGCGGACATGTTCAAGGACATCGAAGCCGGACGTGGCCTGCTGTATCGTGCCTGCCTGACCGCCAATCCGTTCCCCGATCCGTTCATGGCCGCGGCGGCGAAAGTATTCAACAACGAAATGGCGCTGCGCGTCACCAGCGAGGCGGTGCAGTTGCACGGCGGCTTCGGCTTCACCGACGAATATCCGGTGTCGCGTCTGTATCGCGGCGCGCGTTACGGCACGATCGGTGGCGGCACCTCGGAAACGCTGCGCGACCTGATGGGCAAGAAGATCGTCGGCGACACGGATTTCAGCCAGGGCATTCTCGGGTTGGGGACGTATTGACGTGCTGCTGATCGAAGCCGACGGCAAGGCGCTGTTCGCGGAACAGGGCATTCCCGTGCCGCGTAGCGTGCTGGCGACGACGCCGCCGGTTGCCGGACTGCCCGGCATCGGGCCGTGGGTCGTCAAGGCGCAAGTTCCGGTCGGCGGACGCGGCAAGGCCGGCGGCGTGCTGCGCTGCACCTCGTCGCAGCAGGTCGATGCGGCCGTGCGGCAATTGTTGGGGACGCGCCTCAAGGGTCATCAGGTGGATGCCTGTCTGGTTGAGCAGGCGGTGGAGGGCGAGGAACGCTATCTCGCGGTGATGGTCGATGCGGCGAGCTACGGTGTGCGCGTGGTCTATGCGGCGCAGGGCGGCGTGGAGATCGAACAATCCGGCGCCGTGGCGGGCCATGTCTGCGCGCCGGAGATCGACGCCGTCGCCGCCGCGGTCGCGCAACTGGCCGCGGCCGAACCGCCCGCCAGGCGCGACGCGATCGTGGCAACCGGCCGCAAGCTGGCGACTCTGCTGCTGGGGCATGAGCTGGCATTGGCGGAGATCAATCCGCTGTTCGTCTCCGCGTTCGGCTGCGTGGCGGGCGACGCCAAGGTGGTGGTGGATTTGAACGCGGTGGACCGCCAGCCGCGCATCGCCGCACTGATCGCAGCGCGCCCGGACATCTACGCTGACGCCAACCGCAAGCTGCGCGAGGGCTTCGATTATGTCGAGCTCGATCCGCATGGCGAGATCGGCCTGGTCACCACCGGCGCCGGCCTGTCGATGATGCTGATCGACGAGCTCACCGCGCACGGGGGCAAGCCGCTGAACTTCTGCGACATCCGCACCAGCCAGATGCGCGGCAGTCCGGCACGGCTGCAACGTGTGCTGGAGTGGATCACGTCACGACCGTCGTTGCGTGTCGTGCTGGTGAACATTTTTGCTGGCATCACCGACCTGGCGGAGTTCGCGACGCTGCTGGCGACGGCGATCGAACAGACCCCGGGCCTGCGCGTGCCGGTCGTCGCGCGGCTGGTGGGCCGCGGCGCCGAGCATGCGCAACGCATCCTCGCGGAACGCCAGCCGGGTGTGGCGGTGACCGGGGACCTGGAAGCCGCGATGCAACGCGCCGGCGCCGCCGCCTGTTCTCCGTCGCGATCGCACCATGACGATGCAGGCGCACGCGCATGATCACCACCCTTTCGCGTGCGACGCCGGTCATCGTGCAGGGCATCACCGGTCGCATGGGGCGCACGCATGCGGCGCTCATGCGCGCCTGCGGCACCAATATCGTTGGCGGAACATCGGCCCGCACGGACAGCAAAGAAGCCGCCGGCGTGCCGGTGTTCCCCGACTGCGCCGCGGCCGTGGCCAGCACGGGCGCCGTGGCCTCGGTGGTGATGGCGCCGCCCGACGGGACCCTGGCCGCGGTGCGGGAAGCGCTGGCCGCCGGCATCAGGCTGGTCGTCACGGTGGCGGAAGGTGTGCCGCTGCACGACGCCATCCGCATCGGCCGCGCCACGCGCGAAGCGGGCGCAACGTGGATCGGCGCGTCCACCCCCGGCATGGCAATTCCCGGCGAAGTGAAGCTCGGCTTCCTGCCGGACGTCGCACTGCGCCCAGGCCCGCTGGCGATCATGACGAAAAGCGGCACGCTCTCCTACGAAGTCGGCTACCGGCTGGCGCGCGAAAGACTCGGACAAAGCATCTGGGTCGGCGTCGGCGGCGATCCGGTGAAAGGCCTGCGCTTCGCCGATCTGCTGCAGCCGTTCTTTGACGACACGCGCACCCATGGCATCGTCCTGGTCGGCGAGGTCGGAGGCACCGAGGAGGAGGAGTGCGCCGATGCACTGCTTCGGCTGGGACTGCGCAAGCCGGTTTATGCCCTGGTCGCCGGACGCGAGGCCAAGGAGGGCGTGGCGATGGGTCACGCCGGCGCTTTGGTGCATGGCGAAACGGGCACCCTGGCTGCGAAGACCCGGCGACTGACCGCGGCCGGTGCGCGCTGCTTCGCCTCCGTCGAAGCGCTGATCCGTGCCTGTACTGCCGATTTCCATACGATGAGGACCGCTCCATGAGCCTGCCACTCGCCGGGACCCGTGTCCTCGACCTCACCAACGTCATCGCCGGGCCGCTGGCCTCCTATCTGCTCGCGCTGATGGGGGCCGAGGTGATCAAGGTGGAAGTGCCGGGCGTCGGCGACCTGTCGCGCAAGATGGGCGCCGATCCCGCCATGGGGCGACAGCAGATGGGTGCCTCCTATCTCGCGTTCAATGCCGGCAAGCGGTCGATCACGCTCAACCTGAAGAGCGAGCGCGGCAAGCAATTGTTCCGCAAGCTTTGCAGGGACGCCGATGTGGTGCTGGAGAATTTCCGGCCAGGGGCGATGCAGCGTCTCGGCCTCGGCGCCGAAGCGTTGCGCGCGCTGAATCCCCGCCTGATCTACTGCGCGGTATCCGGCTTTGGCCAGACCGGGCCGTTGGCGCAGCGCGCCAGCTACGACCAGATCATCCAGGGCTATTGCGGCTTGATGGCGCTGACCGGCGACCAGGACTCCGCGCCGGTGAAGGCCGGCCTGGTGGTGTGCGACACCACGGCGGCGATCACCGCCGCCTTTGCCATTGCCGCGGCCCTGGTGAAGCGCAACGCGACCGGCGAAGGCGAGGTCATCGACGTTTCCATGCTGGACTGCGCGCTGGCCAGCATGACGTCGTGGGTGGTCTCCAACTACCTGAACGCCGGCTATGCGGCGCGGCCGATCGGCAACCACAGCCAGACCTCGGCGCCGTCCGGCACATTCCGTACCGGCGACGGCCCGTTAAACATTGTGAACAATGAACAGAAGCAGTTCCAGGCGACGTGCGACGCGCTCGGCCTGGCGGAATTGAAAACCGATCCGCGCTTCGCCGAACGCGACGACCGGATGACACACAAGGCGGAACTGCAGGCGATCCTGGAAGCGAAGCTCGCCGAAGCGAGCGCAACGGCTTGGGAGCAACGCCTGTCCGCCGCCGGCGTGCCGGTCGGTCCCGTGCTGTCCGTGCCGCAGATTGCGGAGCATGCGCAACTGCGCGAACGCGGCCAGTTGCAGACCCTGCACGTGCCGGCCCTGGATCGCGACGTGCAAGTGGTGGGGCTGGGTTTCCAGCTCGGCGGCAAGCCGGTGCCGATCGGGTTGCCGCCCCCCGCATTGGGCGAGCACACTGACGAGGTGCTGCGTCGCCTCGGCTGCAGCGCTGATGAGATTGCGAGTTTGCGCGCCGAAGGGGTTGTCTGACGGCCGTGGTTCTCTCCCTCCCACAACGGGGAGGGAGAGAACCTGCAGCACAGGGGGGAAACATGTATTTCGGACCGCCGCCACAGGTGCTGCAAACCGAGGTCTTCGCGACCGTTCCGGACCACATGCGCACCGGCCCCGGCGGAAAGCGCGCCGGCTTCCTGGAAGGTCCCTCCCTCGATCGCGCCGGCAATCTGCTCTGCGTCGATGTGCAGGCCGGGCGGGTGTATCGCGTTTCGCCGCGCGGCGACTGGGATGTCGCGATCGAATATGACGGCATTCCGAACGGACTGAAGCTGCACCAGGACGGCCGCGCGTTCATCGCCGACCGCAAGAACGGCCTGATGGTATTGGACCCCGCCACGGGCGCGATCGAAACCCTGCTGTCGGGCCCCACCGCGGGCCAGCGCTTCCGCGGCCTGAACGACCTGCACTTCGCCGCCAACGGGGACCTGTATTTCACCGACCAAGGCCGCACCGGGTTGCAGGATCCAACCGGCTGCGTCTATCGCCTGTCCGCCGCGGGCAGCCTGGAGTGCATCATCGCCAACGCGCCGAGCCCGAACGGCCTGGTGCTGAACAAGCGCGAGACCGCGCTCTACGTCGCGGTGACGCGTGCCAATGCGATATGGCGCATCGAACTCGACGATCCTGCCCGCCGCGCCGGTCTGTTCGTGCAGTTGTTTTCCGCCGGCCCCGACGGAATCGCACTCGACGACGACGGCAACGTCGTCGTCGCGCACCCCACCATCGGCGCGGTCTGGCTGTTCAGCCGCATCGGCGAGCCGCTTTACTTCATCAAGTCATGCGCCAGGGAGATGACCACCAACGTCGCATTCGGCGGCCCCGACAACAGGACGCTCTACATCACCGAATCGCGGTCCGGCAGCATCCTCACCGCGCGCCTGCCGGCCGCGGGCAAGCGGATGTACTCCCATTCCTGACGTTTCGCACAATTCCGCCCCGGATTGGCGAAGGCAGGCTGGCGCCCGCACTACAATTCCTGCGGCGAGGCGGCGAGCAAGCGCTCGATCGGGTCCCAGACGAAGGCGGTCTGGACCACTTGGCGGCCGGCGAACTGGATGGCGGCCTCGGCCACCGGCTTGCCGCCCAGGCGCTGATAGAACCAGCGGCTCGGGTTGTCCCGCAGCACCCACAGGAACACCGACCGGCAGCCGGTTTCGGCCAGGTGCGCTGCCGACGCCCGCATCAGGCGCCGGCCGATGCCGCGCTCGCGCCAGTCGTCCAGCACGTAGAGCGTCTCGATCTCGCCTTCGCCCAGGCGGCGTCCGCCGATCTCGCCGGCGGGCCGCGCCCGGCCGGCGGTGCCGAAGCCGATGATGCGCGGGCCGCCGGTGAAGCGTGCCGCGGCCCCCGGACTTGATCCGGGGTCTGGCCCGGAGGGCACATCCGGGCCCGAGGCGGTGGCGACGAACACGCCGGTGGTGCCACGGATCGCCGCGTCATAGTACGCCGCCTGGCGCGAGACGGACAGGTTTGCCAGGTAGCCGTCCGGCAGGATGCCCGGATAGGCGCTGCGCCAGGCGGCGACGTGCACCGCGGCGATGGCGATCGCGTCGGCCGGCCGGGCCCGCCTTATGGCGATCATGCCGTCCGCTCCAGGACCGCGGCGAAGAACCCGTCGGTGTCGTGGCGTGCCGGGGTCAGCGCCAGGAAGTCGCCCGCGCAGGCCGGCGCAGTGTCCAACGGCCAGGCGCGGGACAGCGGCACCAGCGAGAAGCCGGGATGGCGGGCGAGGAAGTGCATGACCTGGGCCTCGTTCTCCTCGAACAGCATGGCGCAGGTAGCGTAAACCAAACGCCCGTGTTTGCGAACCAGCGGCGCGGCGGCGTCCAGGATGGCGGCCTGGCGGGCGGTCAGTTCGGCGAGGTCGGCCTCGGTGAGGCGCTGCCTTGCGTCGGGGTTGCGGCGCCAGGTGCCGGTGCCGGTGCAGGGGGCGTCCACCAGCACGCGGTCGAAATTTTCCGCCCGGCGCTTGGCCCATTTGTCGCCGGGCCGGAGCAGATGGCGCTCAGCGTTGGAGACGCCGGCGCGGCGCAGGCGGTGGGTGGCGTTCTCCAGGCGCGCGGCGGAGGTGTCGCAGGCGACGAGTTGGCCGCGATTGGCCATGATCATGGCGAGCGCCAGCGTCTTGCCGCCGGCGCCGGCGCAGAAATCGCAGACCCGTTGGCCGGGGCGTGCGTCCACCAGGGCGGCGACGAGCTGGCTGCCCTCGTCCTGGATCTCGACCAGGCCGGACTGGAAGGCGGGGCCGGCGGTGACCGGACGGCGGCTGGTGATGCGCAGACCCCAGGGTGAGAAGGGCGTTGGGACGGCGTCCAGGCCCTCGGCGGCCAGCGCGGGCTGCGCGGCCTCACGCGTGGTCTTCAGCAGGTTGACGCGCAGGTCCAGCGGCGCGGGTTGCAGCAATGCTTGCAACTCGGCTTCCAGCGCCGGGCCGAAGCGCTCCGCCAGACGGGGCAGTAGCCAATCGGGCATTTCCAGCCGCACCGCGGCGGGCATGCCGCGATGCTCCAAGGTGTGGCCCTCCAGCCGGCGCAGGGTGACAAGCTCGGCGGGGTCCAGCGGCGCGGGGGCAAACCGGCCGCCGGAGAAGGCCGAGGCGATGCCGCCCAGCGCGCCGCCCTCCAGCAGCAGCGACGCGGCGACAAGCAGGCGCGGCGAGGTGGTTTCGACGGGCGACGCACGGTCGCGCAGCCACCAGCCCAACCGGCGCCGGGTCCGCAGGACCTGCCAGACCCGGTCCGACACCGCGCGGCGGTCGCCGCCGCCGATGAACCGCCGGGCACGGAAATAGTCATTGGCAACGGCGTCGGCCGGCCGCGCCCGGGTGGTTTCGATCGCCGCCAGCAGGTCGATGGCGGCGGCGATGCGGGCGGCGGGGGTCACGCCAGCAGGTCGGGCAGGGCGGCCAGGTCGGTGAGCTCGGTCGCCGCGGCGCGCAGGTCGTATTCGGCCGGCACGTGCCCGCGGTTCAGCCAGAACACCTGGAAGCCGAAGCTCGCGGCCCCGAACGCGTCCCATGGGTTGGACGAGACGAAGGCTTGCGCGCCTGGCCGGCCGCCGAAGCAATCCGCGGCGAGGCGGTATACGCGCCGGTCCGGCTTGAACACCCCAACCGTCTCGACGCTCAGCACGGCGTCGAGCCCGGTGTCGATGCCGGCGGCGCGCACCGCGTCGCCCAGCATGCCGGGCTCGCCGTTGGACAGGATGGCGCGAGGGATGCCCATCGCACCGAGGCGCGCCAGCACGTCCGGTACCTCGGGGTAGGCGTCAAGCTGGCGATAGGCCAGCAACACGTCGGCCAGCAGGGCGTCGTCGGTGAGGCCGTGGTGGGTGGCGGCCCAGGCCAGCGCTTCCTGCGTCAGCCGCCAGAAGTCGCGATGGTGCTCCGGGCCCGCCAGGCTGCGCACCCAGGTGTATTCGAGCTGCTTGGCGCGCCAGTCGGCGCTGACCGCCGGCCAGTGCGGGCCGATGCGGGCCGCGTGGCGGGCCATCGCCGCGTGCACGTCCAACAGGGTGCCGTAGGCGTCGAAGATCACCGCGCTGACGCGGGGCATTGGCGGCTAGGACTCCCCGTTCGGGGCAGGGCGCATCGCGGGGGACGGGTGCGGTGCGGTGGCAGGGGGCGGGTGGAGGGCCATGCGTCAATCCTGCCGGTAGTTCGGGGCTTCGCGGGTGACCGACACGTCATGCACGTGGCTCTCGCGCAGGCCGGCATTGGTGACGCGGCGGAAGCGGGCGTTCGCCTGCAACGCGGCGATGTCGCGGCTGCCGGTGTAGCCCATGCCGGCGCGCACGCCGCCGACCAACTGATGCACGGCTTGGGCCACCGGTCCCTTGTAGGGCACCATGCCCTCGATCCCCTCCGGCACCAGCTTGAGTTGGTCCTTGATGTCCTGCTGGAAGTAGCGGTCGGCCGAGCCGCGCGCCATGGCGCCGATGCTGCCCATGCCGCGATACGATTTGTACGAGCGGCCCTGGTAGAGGAACACCTCGCCGGGTGCCTCGTCGGTGCCGGCGAACAGGCTGCCGATCATCACCGCCTCGGCGCCGGCGGCCAGCGCCTTCACGATGTCGCCGGAGTTGCGCATGCCGCCGTCGGCGATGGCGGGGACGCCGCGTTCGCGGCAGGCGGCGGCGCATTCCAGCACCGCGGTGAACTGCGGCACGCCGACGCCGGCGACGACGCGGGTGGTGCAGATGCTGCCGGGGCCGATGCCGATCTTGACCGCGTCGGCGCCGGCCTCGATCAGCGCCAGCGCGCCCTCCGGCGTGGCGACGTTGCCGGCGATGACCTGCACTGCGTTGGATTCCTGCTTGATCGCCGCCACCGTGTCCAGCACGCCGCGGGAGTGGCCGTGCGCGGTGTCCACCACGATGATGTCCACCTCGGCGACGATCAGGGCGCGGGCGCGGATGCGGCCGTCCTCGCCCACGCCGGTGGCGGCGGCGACGCGCAGCCTGCCCAGCTCGTCCTTGTTGGCCAGCGGGTGGGTTTCCGCCTTGTCCATGTCCTTCACGGTGATCAGGCCGACGCAGCGATAGGCGTCGTCCACCACCAGCAGCTTCTCGATGCGGTGGCGGTGCAGCAGGTGGCGCGCCTGGTCGGGGGAGACGTCGGCGGTGACCGTCACCAGGCCCTCCCGGGTCATCAGCTCATAGACTTTCAGGTCGGGGTCGGTCGCGAAGCGCACGTCGCGGTGGGTGACGATGCCGACCAGGCGGTTGGTGACGCGCTCCACCACCGGGATGCCGCTGATGCGGTGGGTGGCCATCAGCGCCTTCACGTCGGCCAGGGTCTGGTCCGGGTGGATGGTGAGCGGGTTGACCACCATGCCGGACTCGAATTTTTTCACCCGCCGCACCAAGGCCGCCTGCTGTTCGGGCGACAGGTTCTTGTGGATGACGCCCATGCCGCCGTGCTGCGCCATGGCGATGGCCATGTCGCCCTCGGTGACGGTGTCCATGGCGGCGGAGATCAGCGGGATGTTGAGGCTGATGCCACGGGTGAGGCGGGTGCTGGTGTCGGTGGCGGAGGGCAGGACCTGGGAGTAGCCGGGGACCAGCAGGACGTCGTCGAAGGCGAAGGCTTCCTCGATGCGGGAGGCGAGGGAGCGGACGGGTTCCTGGGGGGAGTCCGGGGCGTGGGCCCGGGTGGTGTCGAATGCCATGGGCGGGGGAGCCTTTCCGCGACCTTGGCGGCCCGTCTTAGGCGGGCGGCGGGGAGTCTGCAAGCGCGGTTATGTGACGGGATCGGGTGGGGTGGCAGCCGCGTGCGGGCGGTGGTTGCCGGTGGTTCCGAGGCGCGCGCTGGTTGGCGGGAGCGCCTGCACCCGGACCACTGGCTGCCCGGGCCGGCGGCCTTTGCGGCGCCGAAGCGCCGCGGGCGGGGGACGCGGCGGAGGGGGGCGGCAACTCGGTCAGGGCCGCGAGTCTCCGCCGTTGCCGTGGCGGGCGCGGTCTTGCGGCGCAGGCTGTGATGGGCCATTTTGCGTAAATTACATAGCAACGGATTGCGGCCGATGCAGATTTTTCGTGCCCAGGACATGCAGCGCCACGCCGCTGTCCTGCAGGAAGCGGCGATGGCCGAACCGATGATTATAACCTATCATGATCGGCCGCGGCTGGTGCTGATGTCCATGCCGGAGTAAGACCGGCTCAAGGCAATCGCTTGAAAAAGCCCTTGACGTGAGTGGTTTAAGGGCCAGCGCGTAACAGGGGCAAAAGTGTGGGCACGCGGGTGCGACATGCTCCGAACGGCATCGATCAAATTGGTGACGGTAACGAAAATATTGGCGCGGACGCCGGTCATGCGGGGTGGCGTCGTGCCCTGACGTAATGGTCGAGCGGTT
>DATLQW010000153.1:0-4000 GCA_035535035.1 Acetobacteraceae bacterium | reverse complement strand
TCCTCCAGCGCGAGGCCGCGCGTCCTGGGGCCGAAGATGCCGATCGAGCCCATCACCACCAGCATCGCGATACCGATGAACACCGCGACGGCCGGTACGCCGCCGGTGGTCAGCAGGTAGCCGATCACGAGGCCCGCGAAGGCCGCGGAAAGCCGGCTCCAGGAATAGACGAATCCGATCGCGCGGGCGCGGAAGCGGGTCGGGAACAGCTCCGCCTGGTAGTTATGGAACGAATACGACATCACGTTGGCGCAGAGCGTCCATAGCACGCCCACCACGATCAGATACGCCGGCACCGACAGCACCGAGAAGATGCTCATGAACACCAGCATCCCGAACGCGCCGAGCACGATCTGCCATTTGCGCTCGATCTTGTCGGAGAACAACGTCCCGAGCAGCGGGCCGAACGGGTTGGCGAGCGCGATGATGAACGCGTATTCCAGCGAGGCGGTGACATGGATGCCGCGATGGATCAGCAAGGTCGGCACCCAGGCGGCGAAGCCGTAGAAACCGATGGTCTGGGCGAAGTTGAACACCGAAAGCGCGATGGTCCGCGATCGATAGGGCGGGCGAAAGGCTTCAGCGAGCGAGCCATGGCCCTCCATCTCGCCCGGTTCGGGGACGGGCGGCGGCAGCGGACCCTTCTCGGCCGTGACCGCGGCCTCGATCCGCGCCACGATCGCGGTGGCTTCCGCGTAGCGGCCGTGCTTGACCAGCCAGCGCGGGCTTTCCGGCAGGCCAAGCTGCAGGAACCACACCACCAGCGCGCCGACCGAGCCGATCAGCACCACCCAGCGCCAGCCGTCGAATCCAAGCGGCGCGATCGGCACCAGTTTCCAGGCGAGGAAGGCGATCACCGGCACGGTCGTGTAGGTGATGGTCTGGTTGATCGAGAAGGCGCGCCCGCGCTCCCGCTTCGGGATCAGCTCGGCGATATAGGCATCGATCGTGACGAGCTCCACGCCCAGGCCGATGCCGGCGATGAAGCGCCAGACGTTCAGCGAGAATCCGGTTTGCGCGAAGGCCATGATCGCCGAGCAGATCATGTACCACAGCAGCGCGCCGACGAAGATCTTGCGCCGCCCCATGCGGTCGGCGATCTGGCTGACGAGCAGCGCGCCGACCCACAGCCCGGCGAAGGTCGCGAACACGAAGATGCCGACGCCGGCGATGGCAAGCACGTTCAGCGCCGCGAGCGGGCCGAGCGAGGCGGGCGTGAACAGGCCCGATTTCACCATGCCCGGCGCGACATAGCCGGTGAAGAACAGGTCGTAGAACTCGAACACCCCGCCGAGCGACAGCAGGATCACCATGCGCCACACGTGCCAGGACGGCGGCAGCCGGTCCATGCGGGCGGCGATCTCCGCGGTGCGGCTCACCTCCGCGCCCGCGTTGGCGGCGATGTCACTGGGCATATTCCGTTCCCCTCGTTCGTGCCGGAGTCGCGGCGACGCCGGCTTCGCGCCGTTCGCACGGCGCGCCGGTTTGCCCGGAACCGCCAAGAGAGGCAAGCCGGAGGCAAGTCAAGGTCGGAACAGGCTCGACGCGTGGGTCGTTCATGGCTATAGTCGAGCG
Organism: Acetobacteraceae bacterium; assembly: GCA_035535035.1. GTDB lineage: Bacteria > Pseudomonadota > Alphaproteobacteria > Acetobacterales > Acetobacteraceae > JASHVB01. The sequence continues at coordinate 2,425 of DATLQW010000153.1, read as the reverse complement.
CGGCATCGCTTTGTTGCGTTGCACAATTGACAGTAATCAAGAACAAACACGAGGGGGGCCTCCATGTCGTCATCGTCGTCGCGAGCGCCGGGTCTGCTCGACCGGGAACATATCGTTGCCGGACCTGGATTCAACCGCTGGTTGGTGCCGCCGGCTGCATTGTGCGTGCATCTGTGCATCGGCTCGGTCTATGCGTTCAGCGTCTTCAACCTGCCGATGAGCAAGCTGCTCGGCATCACCAAATCGACGCCCGACGACTGGAAACTCACGTCGCTCGGCTGGATTTTCAGTCTGGCGATCGTGTTCCTCGGCCTGTCCGCGGCGTTCACCGGCACTTGGCTCGACCGGGTGGGGCCGCGCAAGGCGATGCTGACCGCGGCGATCTGCTTCGGCGGCGGCTTCCTGGTCGCGGCATTCGGCGTCAGCATCCACCAGTTGTGGATCGTCTATCTCGGCTACGGGGTGCTGGGTGGCTGCGGCCTCGGGATCGGCTACATCTCGCCGGTGAAGACCTTGATCACCTGGTTCCCCGACCGGCCGGGCATGGCCACGGGGATGGCGATCATGGGCTTTGGCGGCGGCGCCTTCATCGCCGCGCCGCTGTCGGTGCGGCTGATGGCCGCCTTCACCACCCCCACCCATATCGGCGTGGCGCAGACCTTCGTCGTCCTCGGCGTGGTCTATTTCTGCTTCATGGCGATCGGGTCCTGGATCGTCCGGGTCCCCGCGCCCGGCTGGGCGCCGGAGGGCTACACCGCGCCGGCGACCAGCGCCGGGCTGGTCACCACGGAGACGGTGCATGTCGACACCGCCTTCGGCACGCCGCAATTCTGGTTGCTGTGGTGGGTGCTGTGCTTGAACGTCACCGCCGGCATCGGCGTGATCGGCCAGGCTTCGGCGATGGCGCAGGAGATGTTCCCCGGCAAGATCACCGCAACGGCGGCAGCCGGGTTCGTAGGGCTGCTCAGCCTGTTCAACATGGGCGGGCGGTTCGTCTGGGCCTCGGCATCGGACTATATCGGCCGCAAAACGACCTATGTCGTGTTCTTCGTGCTAGGCATGGCGCTCTACATCACGGTCGGCGCCACGCAATATATCGGCAGCGAGGCGATCTACGTGCTCGCGGTCTGCGTCATCCTGAGCATGTATGGCGGCGGCTTCGCCACCATCCCGGCCTATCTGCGCGACATCTTCGGCGTGCGCTACGTGGGCGCCATCCACGGTCGGCTGCTCACCGCATGGTCCGCGGCGGGCGTGTTCGGGCCGGTGCTGGTCAACTACATCCGGCAGTACCAGATCGACAGCGGTGTGGCGAAAGCCGACGCCTATTCGATCACGATGTATATCATGGCCGGTCTGCTGCTGGTCGGGCTGTTGTGCAATCTCGCGGTGCGCCAGGTCGCCGACCGGCATTATCTGCGCGGACAGGAGGTCGAGGCATGAGCGGGCAACAAGAGGAAACCAATGTCGGCGTGAAGCTGACCGTCTATTGGCTGCTGGTCGGTGTGCCGCTGCTGTGGGGGGTGGCGCAGACCATCGCCAATGCGATGAAGATGTTCCGCTGAGGCGCGTGGCGCGGGCGGGGCAGCGTCGCCTCGCCCGCGCTACAGCATCCGTCCGCCATCGACAATGATCCGCGATCCGGTGCTGGAGCGCAGATGCGTCACGCAGGCCATCACCGCCTGCGCCACATCCTCGGCTTCCGTCACCCGCTTCAGCGGCGTGGACGCGGCCAGTTTCTCCAGCGCGTCCCGCCCGCGCCCGGCGACGAAATCCGTTGCCACCGGCCCGGGCGCCACGCACATCACCCGCACCGACGGGCCCAGCACGCGCGCCAGCGACATCGACATCGTCTCCAGCGCCGCCTTGGCCGCGCCATAGGCGATGTTGCTGCCTGCCCCGTTCAGCGCGGCGACGGAGGAGATATTCACCACGACCGCATCGCCACCGACGCGCAGCAGTGGCAGCAGCGCGCGGATGACGGAATAGGGGCCGCGCGCGTTGGCGATCAGGATCTGGTCGAACAGCGCCTCGTCCAGGGTTTCCACATCCGCGTGCGGAATCGGCCGCGTCACGCCGGCCGAGTTCACCAGCACATCGACCCGTCCAAACGCCGCGCGCACTCGCGCCGCCATTTCCCTGACCGAGGCGGGATCGGTGATATCGACCGCCACGATCTCATGCCCCGTGCCCGGCAAGGACGCGCGCAACGCGTGCGCCCGTTCCGCGCCCGCATGGTACAGGATGGCCACCCGGGCGCCCGCTTCCGCCAGTTTGCGCACGCTCGCCGCGCCGATGCCGTTGCTGCCGCCGGTGACCACCGCCACCTTGCCCGCCAATTCCGTTCCGCTCACGTTCCACTCCCCTGATCCCACCTTCCCCATGCTGGCACGGAACGACGGGCCTGTCAGGCCCGGCGGCATCG
>DATLQW010000152.1:0-9912 GCA_035535035.1 Acetobacteraceae bacterium | reverse complement strand
TCAGGCCGTGCCTTGCAGGACGGCGTGGAGGTAGTCTGGGTCCCATCCCGCCAGTTTGCGGCGGACCTTGAGGCTCTTGCCTGGTTTGGTCGCACGCAGCAGGTTCATCACCATATGCCGGACTGTTGCCATGTTGTGTGGCCGGTGTGTCGAGTGTCTCACGCAAGGCGGTGATGGTTTGCGTGCCCTCGGCCGCCACCAGTGTATCGACCGCGCCGAGCATACGGTGCAACCCAACGCGGCGCGCCGGCGCAGGCTCTTGCGGCGGATCTCGACGGCCGTGCGCGAGCGGCGGTTCATGCCGGTCAGGAACAGGTCGTTCATTTCGACGATCTGATCGAGCAGCGCTTGGCGGGCTTCAACCAGGCTGCAGGCGACGAGCGCGTCGCGCTTGGGTTTGGCGAAGCGGCGGAGGTCGCCGGCATCGTAACGGCAACCCAGTTGACCGAGCTGACGCACGATCCGCGGATCGAGATCGTCCAGCCCGGCACCTTTGCCGAGCAGGTCCTCGATCAGGTGCAGGCGCACGATGTCGCCTTTGATCACTGCGGCATTGGCTGATTTCGGGTAGTCCTTCAACCGGAACAGGCTGGAACGCACATCGCCTTCCGGCACCTCGACCAGCAGGTCGATCGCATCGCGCAGGGTTGGCGGCAATCGGGTCGTCACCATCTCGTACAGATCGGTCGTGGCATGCGTTACCTCGGCCGCGACCAGCCGCTCGAGCGTGCTCATGGCCGGCAGCGTGACCCGCCACTCACGCAGCTTGTCTTCGGCGCGCAGCAGGAGTTCGGCGGCCGTGCGGCCTTCGATGGCGCCTTGGCGCAGCCATTCCCGCAGATCGGCAACGGCCTGGCGGTCGAAGCCGCGGATGCCGAGATGGCGGCGAATGCGCAGCGGCGGATGCGCACGCTGCCGGAGCGGTCGTTCATGGTGATGTCGGCAACCGCCAGTGCGGCGACCTCGCGGACGCGCAGCCCGGCTTGCAGCATGAGTTGCACCATCGCGTAGTTCCTGGCGGCGAGGCCGTGGGAGGAAGCGCCGGCGGCGCGCAGCAGGGCGTGGACCTCGATTTCGGTCAAGCCGACCGGTTGACCGTTACGGATCGTCCGCATGGGCCGGACATCATGCGCGGCATCGGCCGCCAGGGCGCCGGTTCCGCGCGCCCATCGGCACAGGCGGCGTAGGGCGTCCAGCCGACGGTTGACCGAGGCGGGCCGCCGGCCGGCGGCGACCATGTGCTGACGGTAGGCGATCAGCTCGTATTCAGCGAGCCCTTCAAGGGTGAAGGGGCGGTCCTGGACTGTGCGGTGCCAGGCGAGGAAATGACGCAGGTCGTAGCGGTAGCCGCGCAAGGTTGCCGGTGCGAGGTCGTCATGCGCCAGGCTGGCGAGGAAGGGCGCCATCCACCCTGGTTCGCCGGAGGCATCCGCCGCCGGCGAATGTATTGCACGTAAAGCCATCCCCCACGTCAGACCCCCAGTTTGCTGCGTGCAATACACCGTCTCGATGACCGACATCGCGTCCAACGTCACTTGTGTGCCATGATTGCACGCAGCAAACAGGCTGTCCGTGCCGTGATCGGAATGTATCTGCCCCTCTCTCGGTCGGAATCGCCGGAATCCGGGCCGTGTTCCCGTTTCTTACCGTGCAGTTTTACGCGGATGGGCCTTCCGACCCTCGTAGCGGTCCTCGACGATCTCCAGCGGATCGCGCCGCTGTTCGGAGAGCATCAGGATCTCTGGGGTGTCCCGGCAGGGACTGCTCCAGTCCTTGGTTCATCCGGTCAGATTACTGCCTGCCGCGCCGCTGCCTGTTTGGGGCACCCCAGAGATCCTGATGCTTTCCCGGCCTTCGGAAACTTATGGCGGCGGCTTTCAGTCAACTTGTACGGCATGGGTTTCCACAACCACCAGCGGCGGAAGAGTGGCCTATCCTACGGTCCGGCCGGCTCGGCATCCACACAGGCCGTCACCGCGCAGGTTGAGCGCCTCCTACAACCTCCGGTCTATCCATGCACCAACGCGGCCTTATGCCGGTTTTCTGTTCCGCTCAGCCGCACAGGCCTAACGCGCGATCTCCTCAAGCGCGAGCTGATTAGTGCGCGGCCCATAGCCGCCGATGGCACCGGCCACGACCAGCATGGCGCCGCCTATCAGCACGAACACTCCTGGGACGCCCATGTTCTTCAGGAAGAAGGCCACCAGGAAGCCAGTGAAGATCGCGCTGAAGCGGCTCCACGAATAGACGAAGCCGACCGCCCGCGCGCGGATCCGCGTCGGATAGATCTCGGCCTGGTAGTTGTGGAACGAGAACGACAGCCAGGTGAGCAGCATGGTCTGGATCGTGCCCAGCACGACCAGGGCCGCGGGGGATGTCTGCAAGGAAAAGATCACGCCGCAGATCGCCATGCCGATCGATGAGGCGGCCACCTGCGTCTTGCGCTCCATCCGGTCGGCGAAGGAGACGCTGGCAATGGCGAACAGCGGGTATGCCAGGGCGATGATGAAGGTATATTCCAGGCTTTGCGTCACATGGATGCCTTTGGCGATCAGCAGCGTCGGCACCCAGTTGGCGAAGCCATAGAAGCCGATCGTCGATCCCAGGTTGACCACCAGCATCATGATCGTGCGGCTGCGGTATGTCGGATCGAACACCTCGAGATAGCTGCCTGCATGCGTCAGTTCGGCGGCGGCTGGCCGTGGCGCCGGCAGGGGACGGCCATATTCCGCCGCCACCTGCGCCTCGATCCGCGCCATGATCTGTTCGGCCTCTGCCGCGCGGCCCCGCTGCGCCAGCCAGCGCGGCGATTCCGGCAGCTGCCGGCGCAGTACCCAGATCGCCAGCGCGCCCACCGAACCGATAATCACGACCCAGCGCCAGCCGGACACGCCGAACGGCGAGAGCGGCACCAGCACCCAGGCGAAAAACGCGATCGTCGGCACGGCGAGGAAGCCGACGCCCTGCTGGAAGGCGAAGGCCTTGCCACGGCTGGTCTTGGGGACCAGTTCGGAAATATACGCGTCGATCGTCACCAGCTCGACGCCGATGCCGACGCCACCGATCAGGCGCCACAGATTGAGCCCCGTCGCGGTATGCTGGAAGGCGAGGATCAGCGTGCAGACGCTGTACCAGAGCAGCGAGTAGGTGAAGATCGCCCGACGGCCATAACGGTCGGCGACGAAGGCAAAGGCGATCGTGCCGATGAACAGGCCGGTGAACAGCGCGGCGATGAACGCACCGATTCCTGCCATGCCGAAGAAGCTTGTCGTCGTCGGCGTCAGGATCTTGTCGGCAAACAGCCCGGGCGCGACATAGCCGGTGAAGAACAGGTCATAGACTTCGAAGAAGCCCCCCAGGGCAATCAACGTCACCAGCGTCCATAGCTGCCGGGTCATCGGCAGCCGGTCGAGTCGCGCGGTAATCCGGGAGGCTTCAGTCACCTCCATCGTCGTACTCATGGCAATTCCTTCCCAGTTGGTTGTCGTGCGCCACGTCGTCGCGGGGCCTGCCGCCCCGCGCGCGCCGTGACGATTGGCCGAAATCGGCTGGCCCGACCTGCATCGGGCGGCCGCTCGGTATGGCGTGTGGGATGCTCATCATCCTGCCACTTCGGTCACGAACGCGGACAGTTCCGCGTTGAAGCGTGCCGCGTTCTCGTGGAATGGCGAATGGCCACAGGCCTCGTACCAGGAGATCCGCGATCCGGTGATGGCCTGCGCCGCCATCTCCGCGGCGACGGGCAGTACGATCGTGTCCTGCCGGCCGTGCGTGATCAGCGTCGGCACGCGAACCCGGCCGAGGGCCGCGACGGTTGCAGCGGAATCCGTGGCCCATCCCCCGATCGCCTCGCGTATCGATTGCGGCACCAGCATGTTGTAGCCCAGGGCCAGCCGGAATGTCGCTTCGTCCGGTTTGATCGCGAAGCAGTTGTCCAGGAACGCGATGGCCGCCTGGATCTGCTGGGCGAGCGGCTGCGGTCCCGGTGTCCGGCCGCGGCTCGCGGCGGTGCCGCGGGCGCGCGGGTCCTCGATCACCAGCGACGAGACGAAGTTGATGCCGGCGAGGCCGGCGTCGCCGTGGCGCATCAGGTACTGGCGGATCACCCGGCCGCCCATCGACCATCCCACCAGGACCGGCCGGCGCAGCCGCTTGGCCGCGATGATGGCGGCCAGGTCCTGGGCCCAGACATCCGGCCCTTGATACGCCTGCGGATCGGTCGGCTTGTCGGAGGCCCCGTGGCCGCGCAGGTCGTAGGCGACCAGGCGGAAGTCGCGGGCCAAGTCGCTGGCCAGTTGTGCGGAAAAGCAGAGGTGGCACTGGCAGAAGCCGTGGATGAGCAGAACTTCCGGACCGGCGGGATCGCCCCATTCGTAGACCGCCACGCGGACGCCGTCCGGCGCCTGGACGAAGTCCAGCCCGCCCGATGGGCCCCAGCCGCTTGCGGCGAGACCGCCGGTCATTGTCGAGTCGCCCCGCTGGCGGCGTGCGCCGCCAGCTGTGCCAGCACGGCGTCACCCATCGCTTCGGTCGACAGTGCCGTCGTTCCGGGTCCGGCCAGGTCGGCGGTACGGGCCCCATTGGCCAGCGCGGCGGCCACGGCGGCGTCCAGCAGCGCGGCATCCGCCGGCCGGTTCAGCGTCAGGCGGAACAGCAGCGACAGGCTCTGGATCGAGCCCAGCGGATTGGCGATGCCCTTGCCGGCGATATCCGGCGCACTGCCATGCACCGGCTCATACAGCGCGCGGCGTCGGCCGTTGCGGCCGATCGGGCCGAGCGAGGCGGATGGCAGCATGCCGAGGGAGCCGGACGCCATGGCGGCGCAGTCGGACAGGATATCGCCGAACATGTTGCTGGTGACGATGACGTCGAACTGCGCCGGCGCCCGGACCACCTGCATCGCGGCGTTGTCCACGTACATGTGGCTCAGCGCGACGTCGGGATATTCTGCCTGATGCAGCGCGGTGACCTCCTCCCGCCACAACTGGCTGGTCTCCAGCACGTTGGCCTTGTCGACCGAGCAGAGCCGGCCGCGGCGCTGCCGTGCCAACTCGAAGGAGAAGCGGGCGACGCGCTGGATCTCGTCGGATTTGTAGGTCAGCGTGTTGAAGCCGCGGCGGCGGCCGTCGGGCAGTGTCTCGATGCCGCGTGGCTCGCCGAAATAGATGCCGCTCGACAGTTCGCGCACGATGCTGAAGTCCACGCCCTGCAGGATGTGGGCCTTCAGCGGGGCGGCGTCCTGCAGCGACGGATCGAACACGATCGGCCGGACGTTGGCGTACAGGTCGAGCTTGCGGCGCAGCGACAGCAGGCTCGCCTTGTCGCGCGCCTCGGCCGGGACCTCGGTGGTCTCCGGGCCGCCGGTGGCGCCGAACAGGATCGCGTCGGCCTCCTCGATCGCCTCCCAGGTATCCTGGGGGATCACCTCGCCGGTGCGCAGATAGGGCAGCTTGCCGTATTCCGCGTCGCGCAGCGTGATCGGCGTGCCGCGCTGCTCGATGAACCAGGTCAGCACACGGCGGGACTGGGCCGTCACTTCCGGCCCAATCCCTTCGCCGCCGATCACGGCGATGCGGGCCATGTTGCCGGGGCCACTCATGCGCCGGCTCCAACCGCATGGATCCATGGCCGCAGCACCCGATCGCGTGCCTGGAAGGCGCGGATCTCCGCGTCCCGCCGCAAGGTGGCGTCGATCTCGTCCAGGCCCTGGAGCAGGGCAAGGCGGCGGCGCGGTTCCACGGCAAAGATGTGCCGGCGGCCCGCCGGGCCGACCACCTCGCCCTGCTCCAGATCGACGGTGACGCGGCCGGTGCCCTGGCTCTGCTCCACCTCCGTGGCGAGTTCCCGCACGACCGCGGGTGGCAGGATCACCGGCAGCACGCCGTTCTGGAAGCAGTTGTTATGGAAGATGTCGCCGAACCCCGAGCCGATGATCACCTTGATGCCCATCTCCTGCAGCGCCCACACCGCGGCCTCGCGGGAGGAACCGCAGCCGAAATTCGGCCCCACGACAAGGATCTCCGCGTCCCGGTAGGGCGGGCGGTTCAGGATGAAGTCCGGGTTCTCCGCGCCGTCCGGCAGGTACCGCAGGGCACCGAAGCACCATTGTCCCAGCGTGCCGCGTATCGCGGAGCCGACCATCCGCTCGATCCGGATGATGATGTCGGTATCGATGTTCGCGCGCATGAGGGGCGCGGCGGTCGCGGTCAGGCGGGTGAAGGCTTGCATCACAATTCTTCCGGTTTGCGGACATCGGTGATCACGCCGGCGATCGCGGCGGCGGCGGCCATTGCTGGGCTTGCCAGGTGGGTGCGCGCGCGCGGCCCCTGGCGGCCGACGAAGTTGCGGTTGGAGGTGGAGACCGAGCGCTGTTCCGGCGGCACCTGCTCGCCATTCGCCGCCAGGCACATGGCGCAGCCGGGCTCGCGCCATTCGAAGCCGGCCTCGGTGAAGATGCGGTCGAGCCCTTCGGCGACCGCGTCGCGCCGGATGTTCTCCGAGCCCGGCACCACCCAGGCCCGGACACGCGGCGCCACCGTCCGGCCGCGCACCACCGCGGCGGCGGCCCGCAGGTCGGACAGCCGGCTGTTGGTGCAGGAGCCGATGAACACCCAATCGACCGGCGTGCCGAGGATCGGCGCGCCCGGCTGCAGGGCCATGTAGTCCAGCGCGGCCTGCACGGCGCCGCGCCGGGTCGCATCGTCGATGGTGGCCGGGTCCGGGATGCGGCCGTCAATCGGCAGCACGTGCTCCGGGCTGGTTCCCCAGGTGACCTGCGGCGCGATCTGGCTCACGTCGATCTCGACCTCGCGGTCGAAGCTGGCGTCGGGCTCGCTGGGCAGCTGCCGCCATGCCTCGACGGCGCGCAGCCACATCACCCCCTTCGGGGCGTATGGCCGGTCGGCCAGATAGGCGAAGGTCGTCTCGTCCGGGGCGATCATCCCCATCTTGGCGCCGAGTTCGACGGAGAGGTTGCAGATCGTGAGCCGCCCTTCCACCGACATCTCGCGGATCGCGCTGCCGGCATATTCCACGGCGTAGCCGGTGCCGCCGGCGGTGCCGATCGTGCCGATCAGCGCCAGGATCAGGTCCTTCGGGGTGACGCCCACCGGCACCCTTCCCTCGAAGCGCACCCGCATGGTCATCGGCTGCCGCTGGTTCAGGGTCTGGGTCGCGAGCACATGCGCGAGCTCGCTCGACCCGATGCCGAAGGCCAACGCGCCGAGGCCACCATGGGTGCAGGTATGACTGTCGCCGCACACGATCAGGCTGCCCGGCAGGCTGAGACCCAGTTCCGGACCCATGACATGCACGATCCCCTGACCCGGCTGGTCGATGTCGAACAGCCGGATGCCGGCCGCGGCGGTTTCCCGGCGCAATGCCGTCAGCAGTTCCAGCCCGCGGGCAATGGTGCCCTGGCGGCCGGGGGCGCTGGACACCGTATGGTCCACCGTGGCGAAGGTGAGGTCCGGGTTGTGCACCCGCAGTCCGCGCTGCCGCACATCCAGCAGGCCGGCGGCGCCGCCAAGGTCGTGCAGGATATGCCGATCGACATGCAGCAGGGCCGCCCCGCCGCCCAGATCGGCGACGACGTGGCGGTCCCAGATCTTGGCGAACATCGAGCGCGGCGCGGCGCTCTCCGCGGTCTTCGCGTTGGACATGGGACCTTGGCTTCCTCCGTTGGCACGATCCCCCGACCGGGCGCGGCGGGTGGGGTGCCGCAGGCCGCCGTGTGGATCGGTTGGCCGCTATCATCCTGGTGCGGGCGGCGACGACAAGCCGTGGTTCGGCAAGGCGCCGTCGCGACTCACGAAACCGGGCGGGCGACGCGACCGGTCAGGCCTGGCCGGAACGCAGGTGTTCCAGCAGCAGCCGGGTTGCCGCCGGCATCGAGCGACGGTCGCGCACGCCCAGGACCAGGGGGCGTCGCGTCCAGGGTTCGTCCAGCGCGATCGCGGCGAGCCCGGTCTCCTTGAGTCTTGGCTGGACGATTTCCAGCGGCACCACGCCAACGCCCATTCCGGTGCCGACCATGCGGAACATCGCATCGAAGCCGCCGACGCGGATGCGGATGCGCAATTGCTGCCCGAGTTCTGCCGCGGCGCGGATGCAGAGCGTGTCGATCGAGCTGCCTTTCTCCAGCGAGACGAAATCATACCCGACCAGGTCGGCGAACCTGACGCGGTCATCGGCCGTCAGCGCGTGTCCGGCGGGTACGATGACGACCAGGTGGTCCTCGCGATAGGGGAACACGTCCAGGTTCGGCGCATGTATGTTGCCGCCGAAGATGCCGATATCGGCCCGGTTCTCCGCCACGGCGCGGATGATGTCGGGGCTGATGTTCTCCTCGATCTCGATCCTGATGAACGGGTTGGCCGTGAGAAAGACGCTCAGCTCGTCGGCCAGGGATTCGAGCGTCGCGGAGGTGTTGACGAACAGCCGGATGTAGCCGCGCGCGCCCTGGCGGTAGCCCTGCAGGTCTGCCTCCATCTGCGCGAGATTGCCGAGGATGATGCGGGCATGCTGCAGCAGGGCATAGCCGGCCGGCGTGGGCTCGATGCCGCGGGGATAGCGATGCAGCAGATCCATCTGCAGCATTACCTCCAGGTCGGAGATCCGCCGGCTGACCGCCGACACCGCGATGTGCCGGCGTTCCGCCGCCTGGGCGATGCTCTGCTCTTCCACGACCGAGACGAACAGCTGCAGCGTCAGCAGGTCGAAGCGAAGGGGGGGCGGGTCCATGCGCGCGCTCTAGATCCTCGCGCGGTTGGTCGCGCCGCGGAAAAGCATACCCAAGCCAGCCGGCTTGTCAGCAGAACGGCCGGACGCCGGCAGCACTGGTGCTGGCAACGCCATCCGGCACAAGGAGACGGGCCCAATGGTCCCGTCTGCAGAACATGCATGCCGGGATCCGCCACGTCACTCATCGCTCTGCTACCCGGTAGATCACGCCTCCGGGCCGCCGAGGATGGCGGCGATATCGCGCGCCATGTGCAGCACCCGCAGCACGCGCGGCGGGTCGGTATCGGCAGTTTAGACCAGGAGGTAGGGAAAACCGCTGATGGCCAGGAAGCGGTAGCGCGCCTCGGCGAGCGTCGGGCGCTGCGCGCCGAGCGCCGGATTGGCGCCGAGCCGGCGCAGCGCGGTTTCCAGGCGGGTGCGCAGCCGGCGGGCGGCCTCGGGGTTGTCGCGGGCGATGTGGGTCACCGCCTGGCGCAGATCCTGTGGCGCCGCCGGAGCGAGGACGACGGACCGGCTCACCGGCCGGCGGTGGCTGCGGCGATGAGGTCATCGAGTTCGCCCAGCACGTCCGCGGCGGGGGCAAAACCTTGCGCCTCGCCCTCCCGTTCGGTCGTCTGCAGCATGGCACCGAAGGCCTGGCGGCGTTGCTCCTGCAGCAGGCGGAGCGCCGCGCGGTGCACCTCGCTGACATTGGCGTAGCGGCCGGAGGCGACACAGGCGGTAGCGAAGGCGTCGAGTTCGGGGGTAAGGCTGACATTGGGCATCGATGTCAATCTATGACATCGCGCTGAGTCGGGGAAGGGCGGCGAGAAGAATACCGTCCGCACTTATCGGACAGAATCTTTTCGCTATTATAGCGTTGACTGTTGATATGGCCCCAATCCAGCCGCCCCCTTGATCCAAGCCTCCGGGGTTGGTGTGGCCCCGAGCGCTTCAATCGTTCGTCGCCAACTCAGGTAGTTCGGCAGGTTCTTGGTGGCCACCCCATGGAAGCGCCGCATCCATTCCGTGAGACGGCCGTGGTAGGCATTCACGTTGTTGATGTGCAGTTCTGGCGCCTCCGGCTTCGGAATGCCCGGGGCGGGCAGGACGTGGAAGGTCAGCCTGGCGCGCCGTGCGAACGCGGTGATCGCCGACCCGCCATCGCAGCACAATTCCGCCGGCCAGGTG